>NZ_KI421511.1:6465908-6765908 GCF_000473265.1 Amycolatopsis thermoflava N1165 | reverse complement strand
GTCCGGATGGGCGCGCCGCCACGCCTTGAGCACCGGCGGCAGCACACCGAGGCTCACCGAGTACAGGGTCGCCACCATGATCTCGCCGCACTGCAGCCCGGCCGCCTGCCGCGCGGCGGACACCGCCTTCTGCGCGGCCGCCAGCGTCGCCCGCGCGTGCGGCAGCATGGCCCGGCCCATCGGCGTCAGCCGCACCGACCGCGGCAGCCGCTCCAGCAGCGGCCCGCCGGTCGTCCGCTCCAGCGCCCGCACCTGGTGCGACAGCGCGGGTTGCGTCACGTGCAGCAGCTCGGCCGCGCGCGTGAACGAGCCCGCGTCGACGATCGTCACCAGGTACTCCAGCTGCCGCAGGGTCATGAGCACAGCTTATGCCGGAACCGGAACCGCTCGGGTCCGCTCATGCCGCTGCACCAGCCACAGCCACCAGGCGGCGGCCACCGCGATCGCCGAAGCGCCGGTCAGCCACCAGAACGCGACCTGGAAGGCGTGCTCGGCGCCGGTGGGCAGCAGCCGGGACAACACGATCGCGCACATCGCGCCGCCGACCGCGCCGCCCACCCGCATCAGGATGTTCAGCACCGTGGTCGCGTCCGGCAGCTGTTCACGCCGCACCGACGCGAACGCCGCCGTCCCGGCCGGGGACGCCGACAACGCCAGCGCCATCCCGCGCAGGAACAGCAGCGCCTGCAGCAGCACCGGGTCCGCGTCCGCGCCGAGGAACGCGAACGGCGCGGTGGTGAGCACAGTGCACACGCTGCCGACGAGCGAGACGATCCCGCCGCCGTGCCGGTCGGTCAGCCACCCGGCCAGCGGCAGCACCACCATCGTGCCGAGGCCGAGCGAGAGCAGGGACAGCCCGGTGGTCACCACGTCCGCGCCCCGCAGGATCTGGAAGTACAGCGGGAACAACAGCATCGCGCCGAACATCGCGGCGCCGATGAACAGGCTCGACACCGTGCCCGCCGCGAACACCCGGTTGCCGAACAGCCGCAGGTCCAGCAGCGGCCGCTCCCGCCGCCACGACCGCAGCGCGAACACCACCAGCCCGGCCGCGCCGAGCGCCAGCGACACCAGCACCGACGGGCCGATCCCGCCGCCGCCCTCGCCGACCGAGGTGAGCGCGTACACGAACAGCGGCAACCCGAGCCCCACCAGCGCGAACCCGGTCCAGTCCAGCCGCCCGGCGCCACCGGGCTCGCCGCGCGGCACGTACTTCCACCCGAGCGCGATCCCGATCACCCCGATCGGCAGGTTGATCAGGAACAGCCACTCCCAGGACAGCGAGTCGAGCAGCACTCCGCCCACGGTCGGGCCGATCGCCGGCGCGCTGCTCACCGCGATGCCGAGGATGCTCATCACCCGCCCCAGCCGCTCCGGGCCGACCGCCTGGCCGAGGATCGTCTGCCCGGCCGGGGTCAGCAGCCCGGCGGCCAGACCCTGCACGACGCGCAGCACGACCAGCCACCCGATGTCGCCGGCCAGCGCGCACAACCCGGACGCGACGGTGAACGCGGCGAAGGCGCCCAGCCACAGCCGCCCGACGCCGATCCGGCGGCCGAGCCACCCGCACAGCGGCAGCGACACCGCGAGGGCGATGAGGTAGGCGGTCGACACCCACTGCACCTCGTCGAGCGAGGCGCCCAGGTCCGTGCCGATCCGGTCGAGTCCGACGTTGACCAGTGACGAGTCCAGCATGCCGACGAAGGCGCCGAACACGATCACCAGCGAGACCCGCCACACGGGCCAGGGAATCCGTTGCATGATCCCGAAGCTAGAACCTCAAGTAATGTCGAGGTCAATGCCCGCTGAGCAGCACCGTAGGATGGGCGCGGCGAAATCCGGCGACACGGGACGGGACGATGAAGCACATCTATGCGGGCAAGGTCCGGGAGCTCTACTCCGATGGCGACGAAATTCTGCTCGTCGCCTCCGACCGGATCTCGCTCTACGACGTGGTGATGCCCACCCCGATCCCGGACAAGGGCAAGCTGCTCACCCAGCTGTCGCTGTGGTGGTTCGAGCACCTGGCGGAGATCGTGCCGAACCACGTCGTGTCCACCGACGTGCCCGAGGAGTTCGCCGGCCGCGCGATCCGCGTCAAGCCGCTGAAGATGGTGCAGGTCGAGTGCATCGCCCGCGGCTACCTCACCGGGCTGGGCCTGAAGGAGTACCAGAAGCAGGGCACGGTCTCCGGCGTCGCGCTGCCGCCGGGCCTGGTCGAGGGCAGCAAGCTGCCGGAGCCGATCTTCACGCCGACCACCAAGGCCACCGAGGGCCACGACGAGTTCATCACGTTCGACGACGTGGTCGCCCAGGAAGGCCGCGAGACCGCGGAGCGCCTGCGTGAGCTGACGCTGGCGATCTACCGCGCGGGCGCCGAGCGGGCCGCGGAGAACGGGATCATCGTCGCGGACACCAAGGTCGAGTTCGGCTGGGACGCCGACGGCGTGCTGACCCTCGGCGACGAGGTCCTGACCTCCGACTCGTCGCGGTTCTGGCCCGCCGACCGCTGGCAGCCGGGCCGCCCGCAGTTCTCGTTCGACAAGCAGTACGTGCGTGACTGGGTCAGCGGCACCGGCTGGGACAAGACCCCGCCCGCGCCGGAGATCCCGGCCGACGTGGTGGCCACCACCCGCGCCCGCTACATCGAGGTCTACGAGCGGATCACCGGGAACACCTGGGCATAAACAACACTCATGGGTCCCGGTACCAACGGGACTTGGACTTATCGCTCCCGGCGGCCGAATCTGGGTGCATGAGCACGGAACGCAAAGTCGCCCTGGTCGCCGGGGCGAATGGGGTCATCGGCCGCAACCTTGTCGACCACCTGGTCTCGCTCGGGGACTGGGACGTGATCGGGCTGTCCCGGAGCGGCGGGCCGTCGAGCGGACCCGTCCGCCACATCGCCGTCGACCTGCTGGACCCCGCCGACGCGCGGGACAAGCTGGGCGGGCTGACCGACGTCACACACGTCTTCTACGCCGCCTACCAGGACAAGCCGACGTGGGCCGAACTGGTCGCGCCGAACGTCGGGATGCTGGTCAACCTCGTCGACGCGGTGGAGCCTGCCGCACGCGGTCTGCGTCACATCAGCCTGATGCAGGGCTACAAGGTCTACGGCGCGCACCTGGGCCCGTTCAAGACGCCGGCCCGCGAGGACGACCCGGCGCACCTGCCGCCCGAGTTCAACGTGGACCAGCAGAACTTCCTGGAGCAGCGACAACTCGGCAAGGCGTGGACGTGGTCGGCGCTGCGGCCGTCGGTGGTGTGCGGGTTCGCGCTGGGCAACCCGATGAACCTGGCCACCGTGATCGCGGTCTACGCGTCGATCTCGAAGGAACTCGGGGTGCCGCTGCGCTTCCCCGGCAAGCCGGGCGCGTACACGTCGCTGCTGGAGATGACCGACGCCGGGCTGCTGGCGAAGGCGACGGTGTGGGCGGCGACGGACGAGCGCTGCGGCAACCAGGCGTTCAACATCAACAACGGCGACCTGTTCCGGTGGAGCGACCTGTGGCCGGAGCTGGCGCGCTGGTTCGACATGGAGGTCGCGCCGCCGTTGCCGATGTCGCTGGAGACCGCGATGGCGGACAAGGAGCCGCTGTGGGAGTCGATGCGCGAGCGGTACGGGCTGGAGCCGTCGTTCGCCGAGGTGTCGTCGTGGCGCTTCGGCGACTTCGTCTTCGGCTGGGACTACGACGTGATCGCGGACGGCTCGAAGGCACGCCGGTTCGGTTTCCACGAGTTCGTGGACACCAGGGAGATGTTCCGGTCGATCTTCGACGAGTTGCGCAAGCGTAAAGTGATCCCTTGATGGTTAACCTGAAAGCATGAGCACTCCCGTCGAGTTCTACTGGCGCCCCGGCTGCGGCTTCTGCATGGCGCTGCGGGCCGGCCTGGAACGGGCCGGCCTGCCGTTCACCGAGGTGAACATCTGGGAGGAGCCGGGCGCGGCGGAACGGGTGCGGGAGGTCGCGAACGGCAACGAGACGGTGCCGACGGTCTTCGTCGGCCCGGCGGCCATGGTCAACCCGAGCGTGGACGAGGTGCTGACCGCCGTGCGCGAGCACGCTCCCGAGCTGCTCTGACGTACCTACCGATAGGTACAGTGGCGGGGTGGACACCTCGGAGCGGCTGATCCGCAGCACGCAGGAACTGCTGCGGGACCGCGGTTACGTCGGCACCAGCCCGAAGGCCATCCAGCAGCACGCGCAGGCCGGCCAGGGCAGCATGTACCACCACTTCAGCGGGAAGCCGGACCTCGCGCTGGCCGCGATCCGCCGCAGCGCGGAGGAGATGCGCGCCGAGGCCGAGGCCGCGCTCGCCCACGGCGGCACCGCGCTCGAGCGCATCGACGCGTACCTCCTGCGCGAACGGGAGGTCCTGCGCGGCTGTCCCATCGGGCGGCTCGCGCAGGACCCGGACGTCGTGGCCAGCGAGGACCTCCGGCAGCCGGTGCAGGAGACCCTCGGCTGGCTGCAGGAACGGCTCGCCGGGGTCCTCGCCGACGGTGTGGCGCGCGGTGAACTGCCCGCGGACCTGGACACCGGCGCCACCGCGGCGACCGTCGCCGCGGTGGTGCAGGGCGGGTACGTGCTCGCCCGCGCGGCGGACTCCGTGGATCACTTCGATCGTGCAATTCAGGGCGTGCGCAAGTTGCTTGGAGCGATTTCCCAACACCGTCAGTGATTTGGACGTTGTTTCACAGCCCCGGCTGAGTCACCTTCACCCGGTTGCGGTACAAATGCGCGCAACTGTCGGTATGCCTTCGCGTCCGAAAGGTGGGTCCGGTGAACGACGAAGTGTCGGTGGCCGAACTGCTTGAGCGCGAGGGCTGGACGGAACAGCCCCGCACCCCGAGATCCCGGTTCCAGGTGATGGCGGTCATGCTCGCCGTCGTGCTGGGCTGCGGGCTCGCCGCGATCCTGGTCAAGGTCGGCGCGGACACCTCGCCCAACGACGACGCCGCGTTGTTCAGCCTCCCGGCCGGGCCGACCGGCGGCCTCGCCGGCGGCGGCGTCCCCGGGAACCAGAACACCACCGAGCGCACCAACAGCTCGTCCCGCATCGTGGTCACCAATGCCTCCCCCGGGGCCGGGAACGGCAGCGACATCGTCCCGTGGGCCACGAAGTCGCGCACCAGCACACCCACCGAGACGGTCACCGTCACCGACTCCAACCTGCCGCCGACGTCGAGCACCGACCCCGGCGCCCCGGCCGATCCGACCGGCCCCGGCCAGACGAGCACCCCGACCAGCGGCACCAGCACCGGCGCGACCACGACCACCCGGACGGGACCGAGCTGCGTCCTGCTCATCTTCTGCCGCCCGTAAGCTCGGCCGGGTGGAGATCTTTCACCTGCGCTACTTCGTCGTGGTGGCCGAGGAGCTGAACTTCTCCCAGGCCGCGCGCAAACTCCACATGGCCGCGTCCCCGCTGAGCCAGCGCATCAAGGACCTCGAACACGAGCTGGGGCACCGGTTGTTCCGGCGCAGCACGCACAGCGTCGAGCTGACCGACGCCGGCGCCGCGCTCCTCCCCCTGGCCCGGGAGGCCCTCGAACACTTCAACGCGATCCCCTGGCGGCTGCGTGAGGCTCTCGGCCCACGGCACCGGATGGCGCTCATCGGGGTGCCGGCCGGGCTGCACCCGGACCTGCGGGCCCGCGTGCAGGAACTGGAGGAACGCTGCCGCGACCGGTTCGACCTCAAGCGCTGGCCGGGCCGCACCAGCGACCTGGTCGAGGCGGTGCACGACGGGCGGCTGAGCCTCGCGCTGGTCCGGCTGCCGGTGAGCGACCCCGCGCTGGAGGTCGTGCGGGTGCTGTCCGAACCGCTGGGCGCGGTCGTGCCCGCGGACCGGTTCGACGGCCGCGAAGCGCTGAGCCTCACCGACCTCGTGGACCTGCCGTACGTCCCGGTGCCGCCGGAAGCGCAGCCGGTGTATTTCGAACAACTGGACCAGGAACTGCGCGCGGCAGGTGTCAAGAAACGTCTCAAGCCGCCGCATACGGACTATTCCGGGGTCGCCGAAATCGTCGCGAGCGGCCTCGGGTTCACCGTCTCGATGCTGGACCCGCGCAGTCCCATGCGCAACTACAGCGTCGAGAACGTGGCCGTGCTCCCGATCACCGACTTCCACCCCGAGCTGCAGACCGGTCTCATCTGGCGACGCGACCGGGCCTGTCCGGGGGCGGAGTTGGCCGGGCTCGTCGCGGACGCCAGAGAAGTTTTCCGGCAAATGGTATGACCGCTGCGGTCATACCATTGTTCGCCCATTGATCATTCCCTGTCCCCGTTTTCGGACCTACCGTCGAATTGTCAGGTGAGGACGAGAACGAGGAGCAGTGATGAGTGGTCCACTCGACGGGATCCGGGTCATCGACCTCTCCACGGTGGTGATGGGCCCGTACGCCGCGCAGATCCTGGGCGACCTGGGCGCGGACGTGATCCGGATCGAGGCGCCGGGCGACTCGGCCCGCAACGGGCACTACCGCAACACGCCGGGCATGACCGCGCTGGCGATGGCGGTGAACCGGAACAAGCGCAGCGTGGCCCTGAACCTCAAGGACGACGAGCAGCGCGCGCGGGCGCTCGAACTGATCGACACCGCCGACGCGCTGATCACCAACATGCGCCCGGGCGCGCTCGGCAGGCTCGGCCTGACCTACGACGAGCTGTCCCGGCGCAACCCGAAGCTGGTCTACGCGCACGCGCAGGGTTTCCGCGGCGACTCCGACCGCGCGGGCCACGCCGCCTACGACGAGACCGTGCAGGCCGCGTCCGGGCTCGTCGACATCGCGAACCGCGCGCTGGGCAAGCCGGTGTACCTGCCGACGATCCTCGGCGACAAGGTCTCCGCGCTGACCATCGCCTACTCGGTGCTCGCCGCGCTGCTGCACCAGCGGAAAACCGGGCGGGGCCAGCACGTCGAGATCCCGATGACGGACACGCTGATCGCGTTCAACCTGGTCGAGCACCTCGCCGGGCACACCTTCGAGCCGCCGTCGGCGCCCACCGGGTTCCCGCTGTCCATGGGGCAGGGCCACCGCGCGGTGCGCACGAAGGACGGACTGGCGTGCGTGATCCCGTACAACCCGCAGAACTTCCGGGACTTCTTCGCCGCGGCGGGTCGGCCCGAGCTGGCCGAGGACCCGCGCGTGAACGGCGACTACGTGGACTCGGCGGACAAGGACGCGCTGGCCGACCTGATCGAGGAGTGCGCCCCGGCGCTGACGACCGCGGAGTGGGCGGAAGTCTGTGCCAAGCACAGCATTCCGATGGCGCCGGTGCTGGAACTCGACCGCGCCGACGAGGACCCCTACGTCCGCGACGGCGGTCTGATCCGGCTGGTCGAGCACCCGACCGAAGGCCCGGTCCGCACGGCGGGCATCCCGGTCCGGTTCTCGGCGACCCCGGCCGAAATCCGCCGTCTGCCCTCGGTGCCCGGCGCCGACACCGAAGAGGTGCTGCGTGAGGTGAGCGGACGATGAAGGCCACCGACGTCGCGCGGCGCCACACGACCCCGCTGACCAACCCGGCCTACGCGCCGGTCGTGCCACGGTTCACCGACCGCGAGTACCTCAACATCGTCTACCGCACCGACTTCGACGCGCTGCGGGCCGTCGTCCCGGAGCCGCTGGAGATCGACGAGCCGCTGGTGCGCTTCGAGGTCATGCGCATGGGCGACGTGAGCGGCTACGGCCCCTACACCGAGGCCGGGCAGGCGATCCCGGTGCGGCTCGGCGACGAGCGCGGCGAGTACCTGCACGCGATGCACCTGGACAACTTCCCGGCCACCGCGTCCGGCCGCGAAGTCAGCGCCTACCCGAAAACCGTTGGCGCGCCGCGGTTGTACGTCGACCACGGCGCCCTCCTCGGGACGCTCGACTACGGCACGCTCCGGGTCGCGACGGCGACCATGGGCTACAAGCACCACCCGCTCGACCGCGCCGAGGCACGCGAGCAGATCGCCGTCCCGACGTTCATGCTCAAGATCGTCCCCGGTTACGACGGCCGTCCACGCGTCGCGGAACTCGTCCGCACCCGAATCACCGACGTGACGGTCAAGGAGGCGTGGACCGGCCCCGCGCGGCTGCAGCTGTTCGAGCACGTCCTCGCCCCGCTGGCCGATCTGCCCGTGCGGGAGGTCGTTTCGGCGAGCCACGTGCTCACCGATCTCACCCTGGCGCCGGTCATCCCGGTGCACGACTACCTGGAGGCGTCATGAAGATCGCGGTGATCGGCGCAGGCACGATCGGGCTGTCCTGGGCCGCCCTGTTCGCCGCGCACGGCCACGAGGTCCGGGTCAGCGATCCGCGGCCGGACCTCGCGGAAGCGTTGGGCGGGCTCGACGTCCAGATCGCGGGCTCGGTCGGCGAGGCCGTGCGCGACGTGGACGTGGTGCAGGAGAACGGACCCGAGCGGCTGGACTTCAAACGCGAGCTGTTCGCCCGGCTGGTCGCCGAGGCGCCCGCACACGCGCTGCTGCTCAGCTCGTCCTCGGCGATCCCGTCCAGCGAGTTCACCGCGGACATCGACGGCTCGCGTGTCCTCATCGGACACCCGTTCAACCCGCCGCACATCATGCCGCTGGTCGAGGTCGTCCCCAACCCGCGCACCAACGAAGAAGCCGTGCGAGAAGCCGTGGAGTTCTACCGCTCGCTCGGCCGCGTGCCGGTCGTGGAACGCAAGGAGGTGCCCGGCTTCGTCGGCAACCGGCTGCAGAACGCCCTGCAGCGCGAGGCGATCCACCTGGTGCAGGAGGGCGTCGTCGATCCGGCCGGGCTGGACGAGGTCGTGGTCAACTCGCTCGGCCTGCGCTGGGCGGCCGTCGGGCCGTTCCTCGGCGCACACCTCGGCGGCGGTCCCGGCGGGTACCGGCACCTCGCGACGCACATCGGCGCGTCGATGCAGCGGATCACGCCCGGGCAGCCGGACCCGGCAGCCACCGAGCGCGTCATCGCAGCCGTGGAGAAGGCCTACGGCGACAAGGCATACACCGAACTCGCGGCGGAGCGCGACCGCAAGCAGCTCGCGATCCTCGCCGCCCGAGGGCAAGGAGACACCGAATGAGCGCCGACTTCTACGGCTACGAGGACCTGCTGTCCGAAGAGGAGCGCAAGACGCTGCTCAGGGCCCGCGACTTCATGCGGACCGAGGTCAAGCCGCTGGTCAACGAGTACTGGGCGTGCGGCCAGTTCCCGCGCGAGCTGATCGGCAAGTTCCGCGAACTGGGCCTGGCCGGCGTGGCCTACGAGGGCTACGGCGACCCGCTCCCCCGCGGCAGCCACCTGCTGACCGGGATGCTCGCCGCGGAGTACTCGCGCGTCGACCCGTCCGTGGCGACCTTCTTCGGTGTCCACAACGGACTGGCGATGTACAGCGTGTACGCGGGCGGGGACCAGGAGCAGCGCGACCGCTGGCTGCCCGCCATGGCCGCCATGGACAAGATCGGCGCGTTCGCGATGACCGAGCCGCTCGGCGGGTCTGACGTGGCGGGCGGCATGCGCACCACCGCGAAGCGCGAGGGCAATACCTGGGTGCTCAACGGCGCCAAGCGGTGGATCGGCAACGCCACCTTCGCCGACCTGGTCGTCGTGTGGGCGCGGGACGTCGACGACAACCGCGTCAAGGGGTTCGTCGTGGAGACCCCGGCCGAGGGCTTCGTCCCGGTCAAGATCGAGAACAAGGTGGCGTTCCGGATCGTCGAGAACGCCGAGATCACGCTGAGCGACGTGCGGGTGCCGGAGGCGAACCGGCTGCGGAACATCCGCTCGTTCCGGGACGTCGCCGAGATCCTGCGCGCCACCCGTGGCGGCGTCGCCTGGCAGGCGCTGGGCGTCATGATCGGCGCGTACGAGGCGGCGCTCGCCTACGCCAAGGAGCGCAAGCAGTTCGGCAAGCCGATCGCCGGCTTCCAGCTCGTCCAGGACCTGCTGGTCAAAAGCCTCGGCAACATCACCGCGTCGTGGGGCATGCTGGTCCAGCTGGCCCGCCTGCAGGACGCCGGGATCTTCCGCGACGAGCAGTCGTCGCTGGCGAAGGCGTTCGTCACCGCGCGCATGCGCGAGGTGGTGGCCTGGTGCCGTGAACTGCTCGGCGGCAACGGGATCGTCCTGGACTACGACGTGGCCCGGTTCTTCGCGGACGCGGAGGCCATCTACTCCTTCGAGGGCACCCGCGAGATGAACACCCTGATCGTCGGCAAGGCCGTGACCGGCGAGAGCGCGTTCGTGTAACCGATCTTGCATCACAGATCAATAACTCTCAGCAACGAAATCCCCCTTTCAGGCGAAGAGAAGTCGTACGCCTGGAAGGGGGATACATGCACTCTCGGTGGTTAGCCAAACGCTTACTCGCGTTCATCGGGACGGGGCTGATCACGTTGGGCCTGGTCACAGCGATCTCGGCCCCGCAGGCCGCCGCCGCGCCACCGCCCGGCTTCGTGCTGCTCGACCAGCCGACCGGTCAGAACGCCTACGACCTCACCGACTTCGCCTACCTGCCCGACGGCAGCTACCTGAGCACCGGCAAGAGCGGCAAGCTCAACTGGACCTCAGCCGACGGCGCGACCACGCGGACGCTGCGCAGCCTGAGCGTGCGCAACCAGGGTGACCTGGGTCTCGTCAGTGTGGCCGTGGCGCCCGACTACGCCACCTCGAAGGCGATCTACCTGATCCGCTCGGTGCCCGGCAGCACGTCGTTCACGCTGCGGCTGGCGAAGTGGACGGTCACCGGCTCGCCCGACCCGACCGGCATCACCGGCGAGCAGACGCTGATCGACATGCCCGGCGGCTCCGATGTGCACGGTATGACCGGTCTCATCGCGGCCGACGACGGCACGCTGTGGGTCTCCATCGGCGACAACTCCGACTACACGCGCGTTGACGAGAACGCGCTGAAGACCCTGGACGTCAACGCCCTCAACGGCAAGGTCCTGCACATCAACGCCAACGGCAGCGGTGTGCCGACCAACCCGTACTACGACGCGGCCAACCCCACGGCGACCCGCAGCAAGGTGTTCGCGAGCGGCTTCCGCAGCCCCTTCCGGTTCACGCTCGACCCCAGCAGCGGCCAGCCCGTCGTCGGTGACGTCGGCTGGAACGAGTGGGAGGAGCTCGACCTGGTGCAGCCGGGCCGCAACTACGCCTGGCCGTGCTGGGAGGGCAACCACCGCACCCCCGGCTACGCCGACCTGCCCGGCTGCGCGTCGGTGACCAACAGCGCGCCGCTGTGGGAGTACCACCACGGCGACGCCTCCAACCAGGGCAACAGCATCACCGCCGGCCTCGTCTACACCGGATCCAGCTACCCGGCCGAGTACCAGGGCGCGTTCTTCTTCGGCGACTACGTCGGCAAGAAGCTGTGGACCGCGCGCTGGAACACCGCGGGCACCCTCACCCAGGCGCCGCAGGACCCGCCGCTGGCCACCGACATCGGCGGTCCGGTCAAATTCGCCGCGGCCCCCAACGGCGACGTCGTCTACGCCGACATCTACACGGGCAAGCTGCGCCGCCTGAGCTACGTCACGGGCAACACGACCCCGGTGGCGAAGGCGACGACCACCAGCGACCCGGCGACCCGCACCGTCACCTTCGACGCGTCCGAGTCGACCGACTACGACGGCGACACGCTCACCTACACGTGGGACTTCGGCGACGGCACCACCGGCACCGGCGTGACCACCACGCACACCTACAGCTCCGACGGCCCGTTCACCGCGACGCTGACCGTGCGCGACCCGCTCAACAAGGCCGGGACCACGTCGTTCACCGTCGCGCCGGCCAACCACACGCCGGTGATCACGCTGACCGAGCCGTCCGCGCGGGACTTCGCGATCGGCGAGCCGGTGTCGCTGGCCGCGACCGCGACCGACGCCGAGGACGGCGACCTGCAGGTCAACTGGACCTCCATCGTGCTACACTGCCCGGAGGAGGAGACCTGCCACTCGCACCCCGGTGTGGGCGCCAGTGGCTCGACCTTCAGCGTCCCGTTCACCGACCACCCGGACTCCCGGATGGTCCTGACGGCGACGACCACCGACAGCGCGGGCGTGTCCACCAGCACCAGCTACACGGCCTGGCCACGCCAGCACCGGCTGACCCTGAAGTCGAACGTGCCCGCGTCGCTGCAGATCCCGTCCGAGGGCAATGTGAACACCGCGCTGGTGACCGAGGGCGTCACGCTCGACGTGGTGGCCGCGGAAACCGCCTCCGACGGCGCGTCCAAGTTCTCCGCGTGGGAGGACGGGTCGACCAACCGGACGCGGACGCTGACGGTCACCTCGGACCTGACGCTGACCGCGACCTACGCGACGGCGATCGACCAGCGCTACAACAGCGACGCCGCCGTGCGCACGCTGCTCGGCGCCCCGACCGCGCCCGAGGTGCAGGACGGCAACGTCAACTACCGGGTGTACCAGAACGGCCGGATGTACTGGTCGGCGCAGACCGGCGTGCACGAGGTGCACGGCGCGATCCTCGGCAAGTACCTGGAGCTGGGTGGCCACACCCGCTTCGGCGCGCCCACGACCGATGAGCTGACCACGCCGGACGGGGTGGGCAAGTACAACCACTACATCGGCACGACCGGCTCGCTGACGGCGTCGATCTACTTCTCGCCGAACACCGGCACGCACGCCATCTGGGGTGTGATCCGCGAGAAGTGGGCGGAGAAGGGCTGGGAGGCCGGTCCGCTCGGCTACCCGACGACCGACGAGCTGGTGACGCCGGACGGCATCGGCCGGTACAACCACTTCAGCAAGGACGGCTCGATCTACTGGACGCCTGCCAACGGCGCCCACTCGATCTGGGGCCTGATCCGGCAGGTGTGGCAGCAGACCGGCTGGGAGGCGGGCCCGATGGGCTACCCGGCCACCGACGAGCTGATCACGCCGGACGGCATCGGCCGGTACAACCACTTCGATAAGGCGGCGTCGATCTACTTCTCGCCGTCGACGGGCGCGCACGAGATCTACGGCGCGATCCGGGCGCGGTGGGCGGCCCTGGGCTGGGAGACGTCGTATCTCGGCTACCCGACCACGGGTGAGTTCGCCGCGGACGGCGGCAGGCGGAACAACTTCCAGCGGGGCTACATCCAGTGGTACCCGAACGGGACCGTGATCGACCGCCGGTACTGAGTTCCGGTGCGGAGGCCGCCATCCCCGCCGTGTGCGGGGAGGGCGGTTTTTCGTTGCTCAGTAGTAGAAGTGCAGGGTGTCGAGCAGGCGGTGGTCCGGTTTCGGGTCACCGAGCTCGATCGCGACCTCGGTGACCAGCGCCTGGGTGAGCGCCGTCAGCGCGGTCAGCGAGCGGCTGTGCGAGACGCCGCTGGTTTCCGCGAACAGTGCCACCTCGGCTGACTCCACCAACGGCGACGCGGCGTTGTCCGTCAACGCGACCACCGGCAGCCCGGTTTCCCTGGCGTACCCGGCGACCCGGACCGTGTCGGCGGCGTAGCGGCGCACCGAGAACACCAGCAGGACCTCGTCCTCGCACAGTTCCCTGAGTTCGTCCGGCAGCGAGCCGCCGCCGAGCCGGTGCACGGCGGGCAGGACCTCGCCCAGCCGCTGCGCCGCCAGGTCCGCCACCGGCCGGCACTCGCGCAGACCCATCACGTGCACCCGCGGCGCCCGCGCGAGCAGTTCCACGGCCCGCAGCCACGAGGGCCGCTCCAGGTGGCTGAAAGTGCGCGAGAGGTTCGTCTGTTCCTGTTCCAGCACCGCGGAGAGCAGGCCACCCGGCTCCGCCTCGGCGGCGTGCTCGGTGCGCCGCGCAACCTGGGCCTGCTCGGCCACCCAGGTGCGGCACAGCTCCATGATGTCCGGATAACCCGGCAGCCCCAGGGAGTTCGCGAACCGCGTCACCGACGACTCGCGGATCTCCAGCAACCGCGCGGCCTCCGAGATGCCGCGGTAGGCCGTGCCCTCCGGGTCGGCGAGCAGCAGGTGGGCGAGGCGCAACTGCCCCGAGGCCAGTTTCGGCAACCGGCTCCGGAGCAGCTCCGCCAGCTCCTGGTAGCTCCCTGGGGCCTTCACACGCGCAACTCCACGACCGTGACGCCGGCTCCGCCGACCGGGTCGTCCATCGCCATCAACGCTGCCGGTGCTTCGTCCAGCGTGATGCGACGGCCGATCAGCGCGTCGAGGTCCATTGTGGATCGTTCGACCATCGCCAGCATCTCCGGGTACTCGTGGGCCTGGATGCCGTGGCTGCCGAGGATCTCCAGTTCGTCGGCGATCACGCGGTGCATCGGGATCGGCGGGATCCCCTGCCCCGGCGGCATCAACCCCACCTGGACGTGCCTGCCACGGGGCCGCAGGCTCGCCACCGACGCCGCGCAGGTCTGCGGCAGGCCGACGCAGTCCAGGGAGACGTGCGCGCCGCCGCCGGTGATGTCACGGATGGCGGCGGCGGTGTCCTGGCCGCCGTCGACAGTGGCTTCCGCGCCGAGTTTCGCCGCCAGCGCAAGGGCTTCGGGTGAGAGGTCGACGGCAACGACCCGCGCGCCCGCGGCGACGGCGAGCATGACCGCCGAGATGCCCGCGCCGCCGCAGCCGTGCACGGCGACCCACTGGCCGGCGGTCGTCCGCCCCTGCCGCAGCACGGCGCGGAAGGCGGTGCCGAAACGGCAGCCGAGCGCCGCGGCCGTGCTGGACCCGAGGTTGTCGGGCAGGCGGATGAGGTTGACGTCGGCGTGGTCGAGCGCGACCAGCTCGGCGAACGATCCCCAGTGCGTGAACCCGGGCTGGGTCTGGTTCACGCAGATCTGCTGGTTGCCGGTGACGCACTGGTCGCACGCGCCGCAGGCGCACACGAACGGGACGGTGACGCGGTCACCGGGTGACCAGCGGCGCACCCGGTCACCGGTCGCGACGATCCGGCCGGCGAGCTCGTGGCCGGGCACGTGCGGGAGGGTGATGTCGCTGTCGTGGCCGCGCCAGCCGTGCCAGTCGCTGCGGCACACGCCGGTCGCCTCGACCGCGACGACCACACCGTCCGGGGCGGGCGCCGGGTCGGGCACGTCGCGTACCTGCGGTGGGGCTCCGAACTCGGTGAAGACGACTGCGCGCACCCCGACACCCTACGTGGCGTCAGCGGCCCTTGAGCAGCTCCACGATCGGGGCGAAGCGGTCGGCGTAGCCGGAGTTGATGGTGACGTAGGAGATGCCCAGCTCGTCGCGGCGACGCAGGAGGGTGTCGGCGGCCTGCTGCGCGCTGCCGGGCAGGACGCTGACGGAGTCGTGGGCGACCAGGTCCGCGATCGTGGTGCCGATGTAGCGCTCCAGCCACGGCGCGGGTTCGTCGCCGACGGCGAGCAGGTTCATGGCCAGTTCGACGTCCCGGCCGTGCGCGGCGTCCTGGACGGCGCGGACCAGTTCCCGTGCTTCGGTTTCGGTGGTGCGGGGCTGCCAGGCCATGGTGGCGATGTCGGCTTCCCGCCCGGCGAGGGCCAGCATCTTCGGGCCGCCCGCGGCGAGGAGGAGTTTGGGGCGGACCTCCTGCTCGTTGAGGTGCCGCACGGTTTCGGCGATGTGCGCCACCCGCTCCTTCGGTGTGCCGAACTCGCGGCCGAGCCGCCGGAGGGTGCTCTCCGCGCCAGGGCGGCCGGTGCCGAGGCCGAGTTCGAAGCGGCCGCCGGTGAGCCGGTGCAGGCTCTCCGCCTGCCAGGCCAGCAGCCGCCGGTCGCGGAACCCGTCGACGGCGACGAAGGTGCCGACGTGCAGCTCCGTGGTGACGGCCGCGGCGGCGGACAAGGTGGTGAAGGGGTCCAGACCGCCGAGCGGGTCGGGCGAGAGGAGGGTGTCGAAGCCCTGGACCTCGGTGCGGCGGGCGAGGGCGGTCCAGTCGGTGAGGTGGGTGATCTGCCCGGCGACGAGGCCGAAGCGGAAGGGTTTGTCAGTCATGCGGTCGATGGTGACCCCGTCGGGCTCGTCACCGCGTCCGCTCGTCGGCGGATTTGCCGCCTACGTCGGGAGGCGCACCGTCAGAAGACGGCGACGCTCAGCGCCTGCGCGATTTCCTTGCCGAGCGCGTGGGTCGCCGCTTCGGCGCCCGAGCCCACCTTCACCACGAGCGAGCCGCCGAACGGTTGCCGCTCCACCACTTCGATCCGCTCGCCGAGGGCGATGGCGTGGTCGGCGAGGTAGCGCAGCATGTCCGGGTCGGTGTCCCACACGCGCACGATCTGCCCGACCGCGCCCGGCTCCATCTCGTCGAGCAGGCGGGTCGGGACCTCCTCGACGCTGCCGTCGGCGGCCGGGATGGGGTCGCCGTGCGGGTCGCGGACCGGGTTGCCGAGCTTGGCCGCGATTCGTTCGATGAGCCGGTCGGAGACGGCGTGTTCGAGCGCGTCGGCCTCGCCGTGGACCTCGTCCCAGGTGTAGCCGAGTTCCTGCACCAGGTAGGTCTCGATGAGCCGGTGGCGCCGCAGGACGCCCCGCGCGAGGCGGCGGCCTTCGGGGGTCAGCTCGATGCCGCGGTAGGGGACGTGCTCGACGAGGCCCTGCTGGGCGAGCTTGGTGACCATGCCGGACGCCGACGAGGGACTCACCTCGAGGCGGCCGGCCAGGGTCGTGTTGGTGACGGCCTCACCGCGCTCGACCAGGCCGTAGATGACCCGGATGTAGTCCTCGATCGACGAGGAGGACGAGCGGTGCGGACTGTCAGGCATGCTAATAACTCTACGTGCGGCCCCCGGCGGGAGTCAGCCTTGCCTAACTCCCCGGGGACCAGCGGTAGCGGACCCAGCCCGGCACCGGCTGGGCGCCGAGCTGGGCGTAAAAGGCCGCAGCACGCTCGTTGCCCTCCTGCATGTCCCACTCGACGCGCCCATCGGTGCGCGCCCGCAGCGCGGCGAGCAGTTCGTTGCCCAGCCCGTGGCGGCGGTACTCGGGGCGGACGTACAGGTCGTCCAGCCAGATCCCCGGGCGCCCCTCCCAGGTGGAGAAGTTCCAGGAGCAGAAGGCCATCCCCGCGACGGTGTCGGAATCGGGCGGTTCCGCGATGAGGACCCACGCCTTGGGCTCCGGACCGAACAGGTGCTTGGTCATCTCGGCGCGGTCGAGGGTGAGCGTGTCGTTGCCCTCGTAGCGGGCGTGCTCCTCGATGAGCGCGCAGATCTCGTCGGCGTCCCTGACCTCGGCTTCTCGTACCGGCATGTGACTCATGCTATGCGGCGATTTCGACCAACCGGACGCCGTGGGTGATCCGGTCGCGCTAACCTCACCTTGAACTGCGTTCCGCACAGGGGGTAGGGAACAGATGACCGAGGGCAACGGGCAGGCCCCGATGGGGCCGACGGTGGGCGCGGGCCTGAGCGCCGTGGGAGGCGCCGGGTACCGCTTCGACCCCGACCAGATCGCCGAGCTGATCCCGAAGTGGGAGGAGCTCCGGGACGGGATCGACGACGACCAGGAGCAGTTGCGGGCCGCCCTGCGACTCGCGACTCCGCCCTCTGCTGATCCGCCAGCTGCGAACAACGCGCAGCAAATCCGTGCATCCATTCAGGCGGCCATCGAACACAATGCGAGCTTGCGTAGTTACGCTCAGGCGTGGGTCGATACCCTGAGAAAGGCGAACGGCACTTACCAGGCTCAGGACGAGGAGACCCGACGAGGCCTGCAGGGTGCTCCTGACACCGGCGACGACCGCGGGCTCTACCAGTAGGGGAACAAGTGACCAAGATCAGGACACTGGCGGGTATCACCCTGCTGAGCATTGCGCTACTCGGCGTGGCTGCTTGCTCAGACGGCGGAGCGACTGGGACAACTCCAAGTAGCGGTAGCGCGTCGTCGACCTCTCCAGCGGCGCAGGGGGAGCGAGCACCCCAGGTCGCAGACCCACTTGACCCCGCCGGTCTCGTGGATCACCCGTGCGAGAGCCTCAGCGCTGAGCAGCTCAGCGACCTCGGTATCGAAGGCGAAGGGAAAGAAACCAGGGTCACCGCCGGCGGCCTGAAGGGTTGCGACTGGAAGTTCGGCGCCAATCTCGAATGGAAGATTCAGGTCTCGTACGTGGTGCCGGACTCCCGGAACGGGCTGCAGAACGAATACGACCAGCACGCGGCGGGACTGTTCGAAGGCGGCTACTTCGTGCCGACCTCGACGGGTGGCTACCCGGGCGTCTTCAGCAACGTCGCGGACACACGTTCACAGGGTCGGTGCGACCTCGGTGTGGGGATCAATGACGAGATGCTGCTGACGGTTGCCGTCACAGGACAGGCCGAGAAGGACAACTGCAGGGCTGCATCGAATGTGGCGGAACGGATCATTTCGACGATCAAGGCCGGGGGGCATTGATGACCGGTGCAGTACTGGGTAGCACCACATCGCTCAGCGGAATGACAGCGCAGCAGATATACGTCAACTTCCGCGATGCACCGGGGCCCGAGAACCTTCAGGAATCCCAGGACAACCTGGGCGAAGTGATGAAGAAGTACGAGATACGCAGCAGGTTGATCACGTCGCTCACGGGAGCGATGACTGATGGCTGGACCGGTCAGGCCTCTGACAGTGCGTCGCTGAGCGTCAGCAGGCTGGCCTACTCCCACAATGAGGCCGCCAGCGCCATGAGCACGGCACACAGCCTCATCGGAAACCAGTGTCAGGCCTTCTTCGACACCAAGAACAAGGTCGTCCCGGTGCCGGAGGTTCCGCAGACCCCTCCGGCGCTCAAAGAGATCATCGGCGACTCGAACGGTGACCTCAGCCAGATGGTCAAGGTGGCGGCGGCGAACGCGGCCGCCAAGCAGAACGTCGAGGCCATGCAGTCCTGGTCGACCACCTCGGGCGACAACGGCGCGAAGATGCCGACCACCTACGGCATCCTCGACGCCGGCGTGCTCGGGGTCACCCAGGGCGCCCAACCGGGCGGCGGCGTCGACATCCAGAACAAGCCGACCAGTGACGGTCCGCGCTTCGGGGGCGCTGGGGGTGCCTCCCGAGGCGGCGGTGGCGTCACCGGCGGCACCTCGTCCCTGTCGGGGCCCTACCAGGCCCCGACAGGGCAGATCCCGGCCGACGGGCGCACCGTCGCCTCCGACGCGGCCTACGCACCGCCCGCGGCGGCGTCCTACAGCCCTCCCCAGCAGGGCACCGGGAACTACGGCAATCCCACCGCGTATGGCGTCCCCGGCTACGGGAGCACCGCGGGGTATCGCGGCGCCAACCCCGCAGGTGGGCCAGGCGCCGGGGCGGGCCGGGGCGGTGTCGGCTCCGGGCGGGGCTTCAGCGCGGGTGGCGCGGGCCGTGGCGGCGGCTTCAGCGCAGGCCGCGCCGGCGGCTTCGGGCCCGGCAGCGGCGGCAACCCCCTCAGCGACGGCAAGCGCTTCGGCGCCGGGAACCCCGCCGCGGCGGGTGAGTCGTTCGGCCGCGGCGGCGGTGCGGCCGGCCGGGGTGGCGCCGCCGGCAGTCCGGGCGCCATGGGCGCCGGCGCGGGCAACCGCGGCAAGGGGGAGGACGACGGCGAGCACCAGCGGAAGTACATCGTGGACGAAGACGAGCACTTCCAGCTCACCGCGGAGGGCGAGAAGGCCGTCGACCCCGTCACGGGCATGACCGTCTCCCCGCCGGTGCTCGGCCAGTAACGCCATGTGGTTCGCCGAACCGGAACGGTTCCAGGTCGACCTCCTCGCGGCCATGGTCGCCAAGGTCACCGGCGCCGAACTGCACCTCGCGCTCGCACCGCAGGCCGTGTGGCGCCCCGACGACGCCGACGTCGCCTTCAGGCGCGCCGCCGACGCCGCCCTCGCCCGCTTCCACGTGCCCACCCGCGACGAGCCGACCTTCGCCGACCTCGCGCGCCTGCTCACCACCCCCGCCGAGGCGCGGTTCGGGTGGCTGTCGGACACCACGCGGGGCGTCAACATCTCCACCCTCGTCGCCGCCGACCAGCGGTTCGGGGTGGTCGCGGTGCGGGATGGGCAGGAGGTCTCGGTCCGGACCTTCCAGCGCGACCGGCTCAGCAAGGTCCTCGCCGACGTCCTCCCCCAGGACGTGCGCAAATCCCCGGAGCCGTCGCTGACCGTGCTGCGCAGCGAGGTCCGCGGCGCACGCCAGGCCGAGCTGAACGGCACCCGGCCCAGCCGCGCCGTGATGCGCGCCGACTACCTGGCCTCGCTCGAGCCGTACTTCATCGCCGAGCTGCACGCCGAGGTCCGCGACCACACCGGACAGCCCCGGCACCCGCGCTTCCCGCTCCGGGTCTACGACAACGCCGAAGGCCGGTGGACCGTCCAGGCGAAACCGCACTACGACGACCAGCTGCTCCACTTCGCACCCGCCACCGCCACCGACGTGGCCGACCGCCTGGACGAGCTGCGCCGCGAACTGAACTGAGCGGCGGGGCCACTCGCGACCGCGCGAGAGGCCCAGCCGCGCAGGAGCGGGGGCGGGGCAGGCGGCAGGGGGCCAGGCCAGGGCAGACCAGGGCCAGCGCGGAGCGTGAGGCGGCGGGAGCGGCCGCGATCGCACGAGTGGCACCCTCGTGACGCCACGAGAGGCACAGTCGTGCAGGGGCCAGGTGGTGGTGAGGGCCGGCCGCTGAATGCCGCTCGAGGGTTCAGGCGCAAGTGCAGCCAAAAGAGGGCGAAGCCCAGTGGAAGCCGGGCCCGACCGAAGACGGAGGCCCAGGCAGGAGCAGGCCAAGCGCAAGCACGCTCGCGGCAGAGCTGAACCGTGAAGAGGCCCGGTCGGCAGCGAAACAAGCGGGACCACCGTCGGCGGAAGCAGGACCGGGCGGCCGAAGCAGGACCAGGCGGAACGAGGACCGGGCGGCCGAGCGGACCGCGCGGGCGGCTGACCCGACCGGGCGGGGGCCGAGCGGAACGAGGACCGGGCGGCCGAGCGGACCAGGCGGAAGCAGGACCGGGCGAAGGAGCAGGACCACCTGCGGCCGAAGCAGGACCAGGCGGCGGAAGACCCGCCGAACGGCACCACCGAGCACCACCGCCGGGCAGCGCGCACGCCCGCGGACAACGAAGCGAAGCAGCCCCGCCAGCCAAAGCAGCGGAAGACCCGGACAGCAAAGCCATCCCCACCACCAGTAGCCGAGGGACGGAGAGCAAGGCCCTCCCGCCTCACCCACAGCCGACGGACGGAAAGCAAGGCCCTCCCACCTCACCCACAGCCGACGGACGGAAAGCAAGGCCCTCCCACCACACCCACAGCCGACGGACGGAAAGCAAGGCCCTCCCACCACACCCACAGCCGACGGACGGACAGCAAAGCCCTCCCACCACACCCACAGCCGACGGACGGACAGCAAAGCCCTCCCGCCACACCCACAGCCGACGGACGGACAGCAAAGCCCTCCCGCCTCACCCACAGCCGACGGACGCATCCCACATCACCAGTCGCCGAGGCCCGAAGAGCAAAGCCACCCACCTCACCCATAGCCGATCGATCGATCGATCGCCTAAGCTCCTCCCATGACCTCGGTGGACCTCGAGATCGACGAAGGCGTCGCGCACATCTGGCTCAACCGGCCGGATCGCCTGAACGCCGTCGCGCCGGAACTTGTCGACGATCTGCTCTCCGCGCTGGACCGGACGGCCAACACCAAAGCCGTCGTGCTCGCCGGGCGGGGGCGGGCCTTCTGCGCGGGCCACGACCTGAAGGAGAACCCGCAGGGCGACTCCCGCGCGCGCATCGAACGGCTCCAGGAAGTGACCCGCCGTCTGCGCACCATCCCGCAACCGGTCATCGCCGCCGTGCACGGGTATGCCATCGGCGCCGGGGCGGAGTTCGCGCTCGGCTGTGACCTCGTGCTCGCCGCCGAGGACGCCGTCTTCGCGTTCCCCGAGGCGAGCCTCGGCCTCAGCGTCACCGGCGCCGCGTCCCGCCTCCTCCCCCTCATCGTCGGGCCCCTCAAGGCGAAAGAACTCCTCCTCCTCGGCGAACGCGTCGACGCCCGCACCGCCCACGAGCTCGGCCTCGTCAACGCCGTCGTGCCCGACGTGCACGAGACGGCCCGCGACTGGGCCCGCCGCATCCCCGCCCACCCGGCCACCACCCTCGCCAAGCGCGCCCTCGACGCGGGCATCGACAGCGCCCTCGAACAGGCCCTCGAACTCGAGGTCAGCCACGCCCTGATCACCGAGCACCTGCCCGGCAACGCACTCGGCAGCCGCGCATGATCCCCGACGACCTGGTCGCCCTCACGAAACGCGCCGCGCGGAAGTGGCCGGGCAAAACCGCGTGGCTCTTCGACGAGACGGGCGCCCGCTTCACCTTCGCCGACATCGACCGCGAAACCGACCGCCTCGCGGGCAGCCTAGCCGCGCTCGGCATCAACCCCGGTGACCGCGTCGCCGTCATGCTGCGCAACGAGCCCGCCTTCCCCCTGCTCTGGCTCGCCCTCGCCAAACGCGGCGCCGTCCTCGTCCCCGTCAACACGAACTACCGCGAACTCGACGGCGCCCACGTCATCCGCCACTCCGGCACCCGCCTCGCCATCGCCGCGCCGGAGTTCGCCGGCCTGCTCACCCGCATAGGCATCACCACCCGCACCCCGGACGACCTGCCCGACGGCGCACCGCCCGAGCACCACCCGGCCGCCGAGGCGCCCACCAACATCCAGTACACCTCCGGCACCACCGGCGCCCCCAAGGGCTGCGTCCTGCCGCACCGCTACTGGACCACCCTCGCCCGCAGCCTCGTCGACGACTTTCCCAACCTGACCGAGGAAGACACGATCCTCACCGCCCAGCCGTTCCACTACATCGATCCACAGTGGAACGTCGCGGCCGGCCTCGCCGCGGGCGCGACGCTCGTCGTGCTCGACCGCTTCCACCCCAGCACCTTCTGGGCGAAGGTCCGCGAGCACGGCGTCACCTGGTTCTACTGCCTCGGCCTCATGCCGACGCTGCTGCTCCGCCAGCCCGCACACCCCGACGACAAACGCCACCGCGTCCGCTCGGTCATGGCCTCGGCCATCCCCCGCGACCGGCACGCCGAACTCGAAGCCAGGTGGGGCGTGCCCTGGTACGAGGCGTTCGGCATGACCGAAACGGGCGGCGACATCCGCGACCGTCCAGAGGACCACCGGCCGGGCAGCGGCAGCATCGGCCGCCCCATCCGCGAGCGCGAGGTGGTGATCGCCGACGACGACGGCAAGCCGGTGCCGCGCGGCCGGACCGGGGAACTGCTCATCCGCGGCGTCGGCCTCATGCACGGCTACCACGACGACCCCGCGGCGACCGCCCGCGCCTTCCGCGGCGGCTGGTTCCACACCGGCGACCTGGCCACAATGGACGCCGAGGGCCGGGTCCACTACGTGGGCCGCACGAAGGACATGATCCGCCGCAGCGGCGAGAACATCTCGGCCGACGAGGTCGAGCGCGCCCTCCTGCTGCACCCCGCCGTCGCGCTGGCGGCCGTCATCGCGGTGCCCGACGACCTGCGCGGCGAAGAGGTCAAAGCCTTCATCGTGCCGTCGAAGGACACCAGCCCGGACGAGCTGGCCGAGCACTGCGCGTCCCAGCTGGCCTACTTCAAGGTCCCGCGCTACTGGTCGCTCACCGCGGACCTGCCGCGCACCCCGTCGGAACGCATCGCGAAGGGCAAGCTCGCCGCCCTCGACACCCCGACCTACGACCGGGTGGCGGGCACATGGCTCTGACCACCGAGCAACGCGTCCGCCGCGCCGCGGTCAAGCTGTTCGCCGCCAAGGGGTTCCACGGCACCGGCATCCGCGACCTGGCCCAGGCCGCCAGGATCTCCAGCGCGAGCCTCTACCACTACATGGGCACCAAGGAGGACCTGCTCGTCGACATCATGCGGGAGTGCCTGGACCGGCTCCTGCTGGCCGCGCGCCGGGCGCTGGACACCGTCGACGACCCGGCCGACGCGCTGTCCGCCCTGGTCACCCTGCACGTCATGGCCCACGCCGCCCAGCCGGACGAGACCCGCGTGGTGGACAACGAGGTCAGCGCCCTGTCCCGGCCCGCGCGGCGGCGGATCGTGGCGCTGCGGGACGAGTACGAAGCGATCTGGGCCGACACCATCGGCAAGGGCGTCTCGGCGGGCGTGTTCGACGCCCCGGAACCGGCCGTGACCAGGCTCGCCCTGCTGGAGATGTGCACCGGCGTCGCCCGCTGGTACTCACCACGCGGTCCACTGCCGCTGGACCGCCTCGCCGCCCGATATGCCCAGCTCGCGCTGCGCATGCTGGGAAGCCCGGCGCTCCCCGGCGAGCAGGGTGCCGAACGGGCCCGGGAGGTCGCCGCCGAGGTGTGGCGCATACGGCCCTAGCTGGGGTCTTGCCGACTCGGCCGGGCTGAGGGACCCTCGAAGGGTGACTGAGCGAACGATCCAACTGGAATTGGATGAGCAGGGTCTCGCACTGGGCCTCCCTGCACCGTCCCACCCTCAGGATCATGTACACGATGTGCCCTACCGCCCCGTCCAGTTCCGTGACGACGACCTGCCCACCGCGCTCGAGCGCTGCGCGCACTGGCTCAGGTCGGCACAGGAGTGGCTGGGCGAGCCGGTGGATGTGGTCTCCATCCACCTCGACTACGACGACCGCGAAGGCGCGCCGTACTACGACCTGAAGCTCCTCTGCAACGAGGAGGACCTGGCCGGGGCGCCGCGCGCACTGCGGGACGCCGCCAACGAATCCTGAGTCAGTTGTCAGATCCCTCGGGGCCGCCTCCGGAACTTTCCGGGGGCGGCCCTGAGGGTTGTTCTCAACCCAGCGCGCCGCCGATCTTGACGTGCCCCTTCAACAGGTTCCGGGCGATCGTGCGGCGCTGGATCTCGTCCGTGCCCTCGTAGATGCGCAGCAGGCGCAGCTCGCGGTACCACCGCTCGATCGGCAGCTCCCGCGTGTAGCCCATGCCACCGTGGATCTGCAGCACGCGGTCGACGATCTCGTTGGCCTTGATGCCGCCGTACAGCTTCGCGATCGACTGCGCGTGGCGGGAGTCCATTCCGGAATCGACCTGCCAGGCCGCGTGCAGCACCAGCCAGCGCAGCGCTTCCAGCTCCACCCCGGAGTCCGCGATCATCCACTGGATCGCCTGCCGGGTCGCGATCGGCGCCCCGAACGTCTCACGCGTGTTGGCGTGCTCGATCGCCATCGAAATGAGCCGCTCGCACGACCCGATCGCGCGGGCGGGCAGCAGGTAGCGGCCGCGGCCGATCCACTGCATCGCCAGCGCGAAGCCCTGGCCCTCCTCGCCGAGGATCTGGCTCTCCGGGACGCGCACGTTGTCGAACACCAGCGACGCCGGGCCCCACTCGCCCATGGTGTCGATCGGCTCGGACTTCCAGCCCATGTCCCGGTCCACGAGGAAGCAGGTGACGCCGCCGCCCGCGCCCTTCTCCGGGTCGGTGACCGCGAACACCATCACGAAGTCGGCCTCGTTGCCGCCGGTGATGAACGTCTTCTCGCCGTTGATGATCCAGTCCGCGCCGTCCTTGCGGGCCGAGGTGCGGATGTTCTTCGCGTCGGAGCCGGCGCCCGGCTCGGTGATCGCGAAGCACGACTTGCGCTCGCCGGAGATCGTCGGGAGCAGGTAGCGCTCCTTCTGCTCGTCGTTGGCGTGGAACAGGATGTTGTCCGCCGCGCCGCCGAAGCGGAAGGGCACGAAGGTGCGGCCGAGCTCGGCCTCCAGCAGCGCGGTCATCACGGCCGACAGGCCCATGCCGCCGTACTCCTCCGGGGTCTGCACGCCCCAGAAGCCGGACTCCTTCGCCTTGAGCTGCAGCGCGGTCAGCTCGTCCGAGGTGAGGCCGGGTTCGCCGCGGCGTTCGCGGCGCAGCACCTCCTGTTCGAGCGGCATCAGCTCACGCTGCACGAACGTGCGCACCCAGTCGCGCACTTCCCGCTCTTCGGTGCTCAAGCTGAAGTCCATCGTCGGCCCTCCTACTAAGCGCTTGCTTACCTGTCAGGCTAGCGCACGCGGCCCGTTCCCGGAATGGAGTTCGGTGAGGAACCCGCGCAGCGCGGCCGTGACCCGGTCCGGCCGCTCGACCGGCGGGAGGTGACCGGCGTCCGGCAGGTCGAGCCGCCGTGCTCCGGCGATACCCGTGCTGAGCAGGCCGGACACCTCCTGGATCTCCGGCACGTCGAGGAGGCCGTTGACCACCAGCGTGGGTGCCACCACCTCGCCCAGCTGGCCGGCGGGGCCCGGTTCCAAATGCCGTTCGGTCCGCTGCGGCCCGGTCCAGGTCCGCCGGAAGACGTCGCGGAGCATGTCGAGGACGAGCTCGGACGGTTCCGGCACCAGGAACCGCGCCTGGGCCAGCGCCATCGCCTCGACGTCGGCCGGGTCGGGCTCGCGGGTCCGCGCCGCGTAGGCGCGCAGCCGCTCGGCGGGCACCGCGCTGTGCACGTCGCGGGCGGCACGGGCGCGCATCGACTCCGGCCACTCGTGGCCGGACAGCCCCGAGCAGATCAGCACCAGGCCGCTCACCCGGTCCGGCGCCGCGAGCGCGGCCTCCAGCGCGTACGACCCGCCCATCGAGCAGCCGACCAGGGCCGCCCGGTCGACGCCGAGCGCGTCCATCAGCCCGAGGAGGTCCTCGTAGTGGCAGTGGTCGCCGGCCGCGTCCGCGGACTCACCGAAGCCGCGCTGGTCGTAGCGGATCACCCGATGGGTGCCGGCGAGCCCGTCGAACTGTGCGGCCCACATGCGCCGGTCGGCCGCTCCGGCGTGCACGAAGACCACCGGCGGGCCTGCGCCCGCCTCGTCGTAGACCAGGTCTGCCCCGTTGACGCGAACCACGTTCATGGTGGTCAACGTAGGGCGGAGATCCGCTGTTCGCGCCCGTGTTCGCGCACCGCGTAGGTTTGGGGGCGTGATCGAGTGCGCGGTGTGGTGGGCGGTTCCGCTGCCGAACGAGCCCCGGTACCTCGACCTGCTGGACGACGTGGAGCGCGGCAGGCACGGCGGCTACCGGAAGGAGATCGACCAGCGGCGGTTCCTCACCGGTCGGGTGCTGGCCAAGACGGTCGCCGCCGACCTGCTCGGCCGCGCACCCGACGACGTGTCCTTCGACGCGACCTGCGACGACTGCGGCAAGCCCCACGGCAGGCCGCGGGTGCCGGACGCCGGGTTCGACCTGTCCATCTCGCACTCCGGCGAGCGGATCGGGGTCGCCGTGACCAGCGGCGTTCCGGTGGGCCTCGACGTCGAGACGGCCACCCGCCGCGCCGAGGACTCGCTGATCGCCTACGCGCTGAACGAGACGGAGGTGGCCGCGCTGGACGGCCTCACCGACGTCGAGCGGGTGGCCGCGTTCTTCCGGTACTGGACCGGCAAGGAGGCGCTGATGAAGGCCACCGGGCGCGGGCTGAAGATCCCGCTGCGGAGCATCACGCTGGCCGGCCCTGGCGAACCGCCCCGCCTGGTCGCGTCCGCGGATCCGGCGCTGGACCCGGCGCGCGCCAGGCTGGCCGACCTGGACCCGGGCGAGGGCTACCGCGCGGCGATCGCCGTACTGAGCGACGACGAGTTGAAGGTCACCGAGCGCTGGTGGAGCCCTACAGCTCCAAGCCCATAGCCCGCAGCAGCGTCTGGAACTTCGCGGACGTCTCGTCCAGCTCGGCCTTCGGGTCGGACGCCGGCACGATCCCCCCGCCGGCGTACAACCGCAACCGCGACGCGGACACCTCGGCGCAGCGGATCGACACCGCCCATTCGCCGTCGCCGTTGGCGTCCATCCAGCCGACCGTTCCGGCGTAGTACCCGCGGTCGAACGGCTCCAGTTCGCCGACCAGCTGCCGGGCGTCCTCGGTAGGCGAGCCGCAGATGGCGGGCGTCGGGTGCAGCGCACCGGCCAGGTGCAGCGCCGTCACGTCCGGGTCGGTCAGCTCGCCCGTCACCATGGTGCTCAGGTGCCACATCGTGGGCGTCGACACGAGCGACGGGGTCCGCGGCACGTGCAGGTCACGGCAGAACGGCCGCAGCGTCTCGACGATCGCCTCGGTCAGGACCGCGTGCTCGACGTGGTCCTTGCGCGAGGCCGCCAGCCGTTCGGCGTTCTCCCGGTCGGTGACCGGGTCGGCCGAGCGCGGCGCGGACCCGGCGTGCGGGTGCGACACGACGCGGCGCCCGCTGCGGGACAGCAGCAGCTCCGGCGTCGCGCCGATGAGGGACCGCCCGCCGGGCAGGGCCGCGGCGAACGTGTAGCCGTGCGGGTTGTCCTTGACCAGGTTGTGCAGCACGGCCTTGACCGGCACCTCGCCGGAGAACTCCAGGTCGAGGGCGCGGGCGAGCACGACCTTGCGCATACCGCGGTCGGACAGGGCCCGGACGGCGCGGGCGACCGCCTCGGCGTGGTCGACCGGTTCGGGCACGGCCCGGACGACGTCCGGACCGTCCACGGTCATCCGCGGCAGATCGGCGGCCGCGGGGTGCGCCGGGGCGGCCACCTGGACCGCCTCGGGCACGACGAGGTGCCCGGGCGTCGCGGTGGTGTCGAACGGCAGGACACCGACCGCGAGCGACCCCGGGGTCCCGGCCAGAGCGGCCGGGACCGCGTCACCGAGTGCCGGCACGTCGGTGCCGGTGAAGGTCAGCCGGGAGCCGGACCCGAAGATCGTGTGCCGTGAGGTGGCGAAGTAGAAGTCGCCTGGCGTGTACTCCTCGAGCGTCTCCCTGGCATCCACACACCCATTGTGCTCCCGCTCAGGCGGCGGCGAGCGCAAGTGTCACGGGCGCAACACTTCGCCGCCGACCTGCGGAAACGGTTACTTGAGGGCGTCGATCAATGCCGCGCGCTGGCGCTCGCCGAGTCCGCCGGCCCGCCGGTCCGGGTCGATCCCGGCCTTCTCCAGGAGCGCGGCCACCTTGACGGCGCCGAGCCCGGGAACCGCCTTCAGCAGCTGGGTGACCTTGGTCTTGCCGATCGTCTTGTCGTCCTTGGCCTTCGACAGCACCGTGTCGATGGACTGCTGACCGGACTTGATCGACGCGAGCAGCTCGGAGCGAGCCTTCCGGGCCTCGGCCGCCTTGGCCAGGGCCTCCGCACGCTGCTCCGGGGTCAACGTGGGCAGAGCCAACGTAGTAGTCCTTCCGTGTGTCGGATATCCGCTCTCGCGGCGACGGCTGGCACCCAGCGAGGTGCTTGCTCGTGCAAGCGCTGGCCAGGCCGTCTGGTCCACGCGCCCAGTAAACGCCACCTGGGCTGATGCCGCGACACCGACACGCGAGGAAACCCCCGGTCGGGGCGGGTGCGATCAGTCCTGGCAACCAACGGTGTCTTCCACTTAGAGTGACCGCAACACGTTCAACGCCGAACTTCACCGCGCGGGAGTGCCCATGCTGAGCACGATGCAGGACGGACAGCTTTCCCTTGCCAACCTGCTACAACACGGAAGCCGGGTGCATGCCGCCAGTCAGGTGACGACCTGGACCGACCAGGGGCCCCGCCGCGAGTCGTACGCGGACCTGGGTCGTAACGCTGCGCGACTGGCGAATGCACTCCGTGGTCTGGGTGTCACCGGCGACCAGCGGGTCGGCACCTTCATGTGGAACAACGCCGAGCACCTGGCGGCCTACTTCGCGATCCCCGCGATGGGCGCCGTGCTGCACACCCTCAACATCCGGCTGTTCCCCGAGCAGCTCACCTTCGTCGCGAACCACGCCGAGGACCACGTCGTGATCGTGGACGGCTCGCTCGTCCCGCTGCTGGCCAAGCAGCTGCCGGAGATGAAGACCGTCCGGCACGTGATCGTGGCCAACGGCGACCCGGCGACGCTGCAGGCGCCGGACGGCGTCGAGGTGCACTCCTACGACGCCCTGCTGGCCGCCCAGCCGGACACCTTCGACTGGCCGGAGATCGACGAGCGCTCCGCGGCCGCGATGTGCTACACGTCGGGCACGACCGGTGACCCCAAGGGCGTCGTCTACTCGCACCGCTCGATCTGGCTGCACTCGATGCAGGTCTGCATGACCGACAGCATGCAGCTCTCGCCGGCCGACAACGCGCTGGTCATCGTGCCGATGTTCCACGCGATGTCGTGGGGCCTGCCGTACGCGGCGTTCATGGTCGGCGCGTCGCTGGTCATGCCGGACCGGTTCCTGCAGCCGGGTCCGCTCGCGCAGATCCTCGCCTCGGAGAAGCCGACGTTCGCCGGCGCGGTCCCGACGATCTGGCAGGGCTTGCTGCAGCAGCTGGAGGCTCAGCCGCAGGACATCTCGCACCTGCGCGAGGTGGTCGTCGGCGGGTCGGCGTGCCCGCCCGCGCTGATGCACACCTTCGAGGAGCGCTACGGCGTGCCGATCCTGCACGCGTGGGGCATGACCGAGACGTCCCCGCTGGGCAGCGTGGCCCGGCCGCCCGCGGGCGCGACCGGCGAGGAGGCCTGGAAGTACCGGTACACGCAGGGCCGCTTCCCCGCGTCGGTGCGCGCGCGGCTCATCGACGACGACGGCAACGAGCAGCCGTGGGACAACGAGAGCGTGGGCGAGCTGGAGGTCGCCGGGCCGTGGATCGCCGGCGCCTACCACGGCGGCGCGGACCCGGAGAAGTTCCACGACGGCTGGCTGCGCACCGGTGACGTGGGCAAGATCAGCCCGGACGGCTACCTGACCCTCACCGACCGCGCGAAGGACGTCATCAAGTCCGGCGGCGAGTGGATCTCCTCGGTCGACCTGGAGAACACGGTGATGAGCCACCCGGCGGTCGCCGAGGCCGCGGTGGTCGGCGTGCCGGACGAGAAGTGGGACGAGCGGCCGCTGGTCGCGGTCGTGGTCCGGGAGGGCCAGAGCGTGACCGCCGAGGAGCTGCGTGAGTTCCTGGCCGACAAGGTCGCGAAGTGGCAGCTGCCGGAGCACTGGACGTTCATCGACGAGGTGCCCAAGACCAGCGTCGGCAAGTTCGACAAGAAGCGCCTGCGGGCCTTCCACTCGCAGGGCAAGCTGGACGTGACGCACTTCTGACGTTCACCCGGAGGCCACCCGCGTCTGCTTCGATGCGGGTGGCCTTCGCACATCTGGGGGATGCATGGGGATCAGCAGGCGGCACGTGCTGGCAGCGACCGGTGCGGCCGGGCTCGGGCTCGTCGCCGGCGCACCGTCGGCGCAGGCGATCGACCGGGCGCTACGGGAAAGCAGCCGGCGCGCGGTCGGCACGTCCGGCACCACGCTGGAGAGTGTCGCCACGCCGCTGGACGGCGCCGCGGCGTACACGCGCCTGACCGGCGGGCCGGGCTGGCCGCTGGTGGTGCGGGAGGACCTGGCGGCGGGCAAGGCGGGCCGGGACGACCGACGCACGGCGCTCACCGCGTTCGTCCAGTTCACCGACCTGCACATCACCGACTCCGAATCGCCGGCGCGGTTCGAGTACCTGCACCCGCTGATCGGCTCCGCCCACCGTCCACAGGAGACACTCGGCTCGGCGGCCACGGCCGCGCTCGTCGACCGGGTGAACAGCCTGCGGCGCGGGCCGTTCACCGGACGGCCGCTGGACTTCGTGATGACCACCGGCGACAACACCGACAACCACGAGCACCTCGAACTCGGCTGGTTCCTCGGCGTGCTCAACGGCGGCGAGGTCACCCCGAACTCCGGCGACCCGAACGTCTACGAGGGCGTGCAGGCCTCCGGCGACCCGCTGTACTGGAACCCGGACCGCCGCGTGGACGGCGACTGGTCGGCGTTCCCGGTGCTGCCCGGCATCCTGACCGCGGGCACGCGCACGTTCACCTCGGCGGGACTCGACGTGCCGTGGTACTGCACGTTCGGCAACCACGACGACAGCATCGTCGGCAGCCTGCCGGACCTGCCCGGGATGGCGCACTGGTACACCGGCCGCTACAAGGTGATCGGCAAGGACTCCGGGACCGCGGCGAAGCTGGCGCGGGCCATCCGGACACCGGGCGCGAGCGTGCCGGTCACCGAGCTGTTCGGCGGCAGCGGCACGATCCGCGAGATCACCCCGGACGAGCGGCGACGGCCGTTCACCACAGCCGAGTTCGTGCGGGCGCACCTCGAGCCCGCCAACACCGGGCCCGGCCCGGCAGGCCACGGCTTCACCGGCGCCAACGCCGACGGCGTGGACGTCTACTACACGTTCCGCATCGCCCCGGGCATCACCGGCATCAGCCTCGACACCACGACGCTCGCCGGGTTCGCGGACGGCTCGATCGGGCTCGGGCAGTACCTGTGGGTCGAGCAGACGCTCAAGCGCGGCAGCTCGGTCCACTACGACTTCTGGGGCAACCGGATCACCCGCTCGGTCACCGACGAGCTGTTCATCCTGTTCAGCCACCACACCTCGGACACGATGGGCAACGTCCTGCCCGACGCCCGCCACCCGCTGGAACCGCGCCTGACCGGGGACGCGTTCGTCGCGCTCCTGCACCGGTTTCCGAACGTGCTGGCGTGGGTCAACGGGCACACACACGAAAACCGAATCACGCCGCGGCCGGGCGCGACCCCCGCCCAGGGGTTCTGGGAGATCAACACCGCGTCCCACATCGACTTCCCGCAGCACGCGCGGGTGATCGAGGTCGCGGACAACGCCGACGGCACGTTGTCGCTGTTCACCACCCTGATCGAGGCGCAAGCCCCGTACTCGGCCGACTACGCCGACACCTCGCCGTCCGCGCTGGCGTCGCTGTACCGGGAGCTGTCGTTCAACGACCTGCACGCCGACCCGGCCCGCACCGGCGCGGCGGCCGACCACAACACGGAGTTGTTGCTGGTCCACCCCTTGCGGTAGGAACGGATCATGACTCAGCTCGACGAGGCCGGGACGGCGCTGTTCCACCAGTCGATGCCGTTCTCGGAGCGGCTCGGCATCGAGGTGCTGGAGCACTCGAAGGACGTGGTGCGGGCGCGGCTCGCCTGGGACGCCACCCTCTGCACGATCGGCGGGGTGCTGCACGGCGGCGCGCTGATGGCGCTGGCCGACTCGACCGGCGCGGTGTGCGCGTTCCTCAACCTGCCCGAAGGCGCACAGGGCACCTCGACCATCGAGTCGAAGACGAACTTCCTGCGCGGGGTGCGCGAGGGGCACGTGACCGCGACCGCCCGCCCGCTGCACGCCGGCCGCAAGGTGGTCGTGGTGGAAACCGAGCTGCACGACGACGCGGGCAAGCTCGTCGCGAAGGTGACGCAGTCGCAATCAGTCCTTTGACTGGTTTACACCACCCGTAGCGGCGGGGAGAATTCCCGGATGACCCGCGCCCTGCTCGCCGTGCTGGCCGCCGCCGTGATGGCGACGGTGACCGTGCAACCCGCGTCCGCCTCCCCCGGCCGGGCCGACGAGGCCGTCGACTACCACGAGTGGACGCCGGCGGGCCCTTTCGCGCCCGCCGGGACCGAGTCGTACGAGGGCCGGGACTACGAGCGGGCACAGTGGACCTCGCCGTTCCACGCGCCCGGGTTCGACGCGACCGAGCTGATCGCGTCGTGGAACGCGCAGACGCCGCCGGGCACCTGGATCCAGGTCGAGGCGCAGGCGCGCACGGCGGCGGGCGCGGAAACCGCGTGGTACGTGATGGGCCGGTGGGCCGCGGGCGACGGTGACATCAAGCGGACGAGCGTGGACGGCCAGGACGACGCGCACGCGCAGGTCTCGGTCGACACGCTCGTGATGAAGCCCGGCGTGCTGCTGCGCTCGTACCGGCTGCGGGTCTCGCTCTACCGCGCGCCGGGCACGCGCGCGACGGCCACGGTGAGCGCGGTCGGCGCGATGACGTCGAACGTGCCGGACCGGTTCGAGGTGCCGGTTTCCCGGCCGGGCAAGGCGTCCGGCATCGAGCTGCCCGTTCCCGCGTACGCGCAGAACATCCACAAGGGACACTTCCCGGAGTACGGCGGCGGCGGGGAGAGCTGGTGCAGCCCGACGTCCACCGAGATGGTGGTCGAGTACTGGGGCAGGCGGCCGCGCGAAGAGGACATGACCTGGATCCCGGCCGGCTACCCGGACCGGACGGTCGACTACGCGGCCCGGCACACCTACGACCACTCCTACGAGGGCACCGGCAACTGGCCGTTCAACACCGCGTACGCGGCGACCTTCGGCCTGCGCGGGCACGTCACGCGCCTGCACTCGCTGACCGAGCTGGAGGACTACATCGCCCGGGGCATCCCGGTGATCACGTCGCAGTCCTTCCGCGCCGACGAACTGGACGGCGCGGGTTACGGCACAGCGGGGCACATCATGGTCGTCGTCGGGTTCACGGCGGACGGCGACGTCATCGCCAACGACCCGGCCGCGAACAGCAACGCGAACGTGCGCACGATCTACCCGCGGGCTCAGTTCGAGAACATCTGGCAGCGCACCAAGCGGCACACCGAGGACGGCTCCGTGGCGAGCGGCCCCGGCGGCGTCGTCTACCTGATCACCCCGTGACGACGCGGACGAGGACATCGAGGTCAGAGCGCTTACTGGTAACTGGTGAACCCGTTCGGGTCACGGCGATGACCTCGTCCGCGATCGTCTAATATCGCCCGCCTACAAAAGGCACCGCGCCTCACACCGGATTTCCCGATACCCTCGGTACCGGTGGGGGCAACGAACCACGAGGCATGGTGGTCAACAATGGCGGCAACGGGCTGCAGTGCGACAGATGGACGATGAGAGTCGCGCTGTGATCGGCGAGGCCCGGCCCTCCAGCGCGCTCGCGAACGCCCGCGGACGTCCCACGGCGGCACGCGTGTCCGACGACGTCCTGCTCGACGCCGCGCGCCGGTGCGTCCTCGCCTCCGGGCTGCGGCGCACCACGCTGGCCGAGATCGCGCGCACGGCGAAGGTCAGCCGGATGACGCTCTACCGGCGGTTCCCGGACGTGCGCAGCGTGCTGTCCGCGCTGATGACCCGCGAGTTCGGCGCGCTGCTGCACCAGGCGACGGTGAGCGGGGCCGACGCCCCGACCGCCCGCGCGCGCCTGGTGCGCAGTTCGGTGACCGCGGTGCGGCTGCTCAACGCCGATCCGCTCATGCGCACGGTCCTCGACGTCGACACCGCGCTGGTGGTGCCCTACGTCCTGGAGCGGATGGGCGGCACCCAGCGGCTCGGCGAGAAGTTCATCGTCGCGCTGCTGGAGGCGGGGCACCGGGACGGCTCGATCCGGCGCGCGGCCACGGCCGTGCAGGCGCGGTCGGTCCTGCTCGTGGTGCAGTCGTTCGTGCTGTCGCTGCGGCCGGCCACCGCGGACGTCGCGGCCGAGGCGCTGCTCGGCGAGCTGGCGCACCACCTCAACGCGGCCCTGCGGCCGCTGTGACCCCAGGGATGCCCGCACCGGCACTGAAAATTGACCGGTTGTCCAAACGCTACGGATCGGTGGTGGCCCTCGACGAGATCTCCTTCGAGGTCGCGCCGGGTGAGCTGTTCGGGTTCGTCGGCAGCAACGGCGCGGGCAAGACCACGACGATGCGCATCGTGCTGGGCGTGCTCGCGGCGGACAGCGGCGCGGTGCGGTTCGGCGGGGAGCCGGTCACGCACGCGACCCGCACCCGCATCGGGTACATGCCGGAGGAACGCGGCTTGTACCCGAAGATGCGGGTGCTCGACCAGCTCGTGTACCTCGCCGAGCTGCACGGGCTCGACAACACGCGGGCACACCAGGCGGCGGAGGTCTGGATCGAGCGGCTCGGGCTGCGTGAGCGGCGCCGGGACGAGGTGCAGAAGCTCAGCCTCGGCAACCAGCAGCGGGTGCAGCTGGCGGCCGCGCTCGTGCACGACCCGGCGGTGCTGGTGCTGGACGAGCCGTTCTCCGGGCTGGACCCGATCGCGGTCGACGTGATGAGCGAGGTGCTGCGCGAGAAGGCGGCGGCCGGGGTGCCGGTGGTGTTCTCCAGCCACCAGCTGGATCTGGTCGAGCGGCTGTGCGACCGCGTCGGCATCATCCAAAAGGGACGGATGGTGGCGTGCGGGACGGTGGCGGAGCTGACTTCCGCGGCGCTGCTGGTCGTGTCCGCGCCGGACGCGCCGTGCGGCTGGGCCGGGGAGCTGCCCGGGGTGCGGGTGGTGGCCGACGAGCCGGGCCGGACCGTGCTGAAGCTGGGCCCCGGGGTGGACGACCAGCGCGTGCTGTCGGCCGCGCTCGCGACCGGCGCGGTGCGAGAATTCCGGTGGCGGCGGCCGAGCCTGGCCGAGCTGTTCCGGAACGTGGTCACGGGGAGCGGGGAATGACGGTCTCACCCGTCAAGGGTGTCGTCCTGGTCGCGCGGCGGGAGCTGAACACCCGCCTGCGGACGCGGTCGTTCGTGGTCGGGACCGTGGTGATCCTGCTGGTGCTCGGCGGGTACCTGCTGCTGCAGGCGACGCTGATCAAGGACGCGGACACGTCGAAGGTCGGGCTGACCGGGCAGGCCACGGCCGTCGCGGAGCAGCTGCGGGAGGCGGCCGACGCGGCAGGCGCACACGTCGAGACGGTGCCGGTGGCGAACCCGGAGCAGGGCGAACAGCAGGTGCGCGACGGCGACCTGGACGCGCTGGTCTCCGGCAGCGCGGCCGATCTGCGCGTGGTGGTGAAGGCGGAGCTGGACCAGCAGCTGCGGGCGGTGCTGAACGGGATCGCGCAGCAGCAGGTGCTGAACGCGAAGCTGCTGGAGGCCGACCTCGACCCGGCGCAGGTGATGCGCGAGGTGGGGCAGGCGCAGGTCCGGCTGACCGAGCTGGAGCCCCGCGACGCCGACAGCGGCCAGCGGCTGGCGATCGGGCTGGTGATCGTGTTCCTGATGTTCTTCGGCATCCAGGCTTACGGCGGCATGGTGGCGCAGGGCGTGGTCGAGGAGAAGGCCAGCCGGGTCGTGGAGATCCTGCTGTCGACGTTGCGGCCGTGGCAGCTGATGCTGGGCAAGGTGATCGGGCTCGGGCTGGTCGGCCTGGTGCAGCTGCTGATCCTGGCGGTGGCCGGGCTCGCGATGGCGGTCGGCAGCGGTGCCGTGACGCTGGGCGGGGTCGCGATCGGCACGGTCGCCTGGGGACTGTTGTGGTACCTGCTGGGCTTCTTCCTGTACGCGACGGTCTACGCCGCGGCCGGCTCGCTGGTGTCGCGGCAGGAGGACACCGCGTCCGTGGTGACGCCGGTGAGCCTGACGCTCATGGTCGGGTTCGTGGCCGGGTTCAACATCCTGATCCAGGACCCGGATTCGGCCGCGGCCCAGGTGCTGTCGCTGATCCCGGTGTTCTCGCCGATCCTGATGCCGGGCCGGATCGCCGCCGGGGTGGCCGCGTCGTGGGAGGTGGCCGTGGCGCTGGTGCTGACTGTCGTGTTCGGGGCGCTGCTGACCTGGGTGAGCGGCCGGGTGTACCGGAACGCGGTGCTGCACACCGGCAGCCGCATGCGGTTGCGAACCGCGCTGCGGTCCTAGGAAGTGTCCTGTAAGTCATCGGAGCCAGAGGATGATGGCGGCGATGGTGAGTTCGGCTTGGTAGTAGGCGGCGCGTTTGGCGTAGCGGGTGGCTAGGTCGCGGAACTGTTCGAGCCGGTTGAAGCAGCGTTCGACCACGTTGCGCCGCTTGTAGGTCTCGGCGTCGAAGGCGGGTGGGCGTCCGCCGCGGGAACCTCTGGCGACGCGGCGGGCGATTTGATCGTCGCGCTCGGGACTGACGAACCGGATCCGCCGATCTCGCATCGCTTGCCGGGTTGAGGGGTGCGAGTAGGCCTTATCCGCGACCGCACGATCGGGTCGGCATCGCGGTCTGCCTGGTCCGATCCGGGCGACCGCGATGCCGTCGAGCAGCGGCACTAGTTGTGGGTGGTCGCCGGCGTGGCCGCCGGTGAGCAGCATCCGCATCGGCAGCCCGCGGCCGTCGACGGCGAGGTGGATTTTGGTGCTCGGTCCTCCGCGGGACCGGCCGAGTCCTTCCCCGTCGACCGCGAGCGCCTCGACGCCGGGCGCGCAGCACCCTTTTTCCGGGCGCCAGCAGAATGCTGGTGCGCCCGGACCACGCTCGAATCAACCGAGATGACCCACTCGACGTCGCCGACCGAGTCGTCTTTGACGATCACCTCGTCCAGGATCTTCTACCAGGTGCCATCCGCGGTCCACAACCGCAACCGCTCGTGCGCGGTCTTCCACGGCCCATACCGTTCGGGCAGGCCACGCCACGGAGCGCCGGTGCGTAGATTCCACAGAATCGCGTTGAGCACCTGCCGGTGATCCCGCCACCGCCGACCCCGACCCGACACCGGCAACAACGGCTCGATCCGCGCCCACGCCCGATCCGTCACCTCACCCCGACCCACCACAACCCAAGATCAAACCAGAACCGCAGCTAGATCAATTACAGGACAGGACCTAGGCGCCAGGCTCGAGGTCGAGGGAACCGTCGAGGTCGCGCAGGCAGGCCTCGAAGCTCAAAACCTCCGCCGCGGGGACAGCTAGGTGATGGCGTTGAAGCGGTCCAGCGCGACCTTGCGTTCCTGCGCGTGGTCGACCATCGGGGCCGGGTAGTCCTTCGGCGGGCGCGGCAGCTTCCACGGCTGGTGCACGGCCTTGCCGGGGATCTCGCGCAGTTCCGGGACGTACTTCCGCACGTAGGCCCCGTCCGGGTCGAACTTCTCGCCCTGGGTGGTGGGGTTGAAGACGCGGAAGAAGGGCGCCGGGTCGGTGCCGGTGCCCGCCACCCACTGCCAGTTCAGCTGGTTGGACGCCAGGTCGCCGTCCACGAGGTGGTTCATGAAGTGCCGGGCGCCGAGCCACCACGGCTGGTGCAGGTCCTTGACCAGGAAGCTCGCGACGATCATCCGGACGCGGTTGTGCATCCAGCCCTCCGCGAGCAGCTGACGCATCCCGGCGTCGACGATCGGGTACCCGGTGCGGCCGGCGCGCCAGCGGTCGAAGGACTCCCGGTCGGTGTCGTACTCCAGTTCGTCGAAGCGCTCGTCGTAGTTCTTGCGCGCGGTTTCGGGGCGGTGGTGGAGCACGTCGGCGTAGAACTCGCGCCAGGCCAGTTCGCTGCGCAGGGATTCGACGTCCTTGCCGTGCCGGGTGTCGAGGTCGGCCAGCAGGGTGCGGGGGTGGAGACAGCCCCAGCGCAGGTACGGCGAGAGGCGGGTGGTGGCCGGCCGGTCCGGGCGGTCGCGGTTGGTCGCATAGCCGTCCAGGCCGCCGTCGAGGAACTCCTCCCACACCTCGTGCGCGGCGGCTTCTCCCGGGCGCGGCAGGGCCATCGGGCCGAGGTCGGGTGTTTCGGGGAGGCGGAAGGGTTTCTCCGGCTCGATCCAGTCCACTGTGGAGTGAGGAGCCGGCGCGCGCCAGCCGTGCCGGCACCAGGCGCGGTAGAACGCGCTGAAGACCCGGTAGGGCTCGCCGTCGGGTTTCGTGACGCGTCCCGGGGTCACCGCATAGGGCGAGCCGCATTCGACCCAGTCGATTTCGCCGAGCGCCTCGGCGACCGCCCGGTCCCGGCGGCTGCCGTAGGGGCCGGTGTCGGTGCTGACGTGGACACTGCCCGCGCCGACCGCCCGCGCCACCCGGGGCACCTCGCGGACCGGGTCGCCGTGGACCAGCGTGAGCCGCCCGTCGAGGCTGTCGGCGAGCGCTTCGAGGCACCCGTACAGGAACGCCTGCCGTGGCTTGCCCGCCGGCTTCAACAACGCGTCGTCGAGCACGTACGGCGCGAGCACCCGGGAGGCGCGCTCGGCCGCGCTCACCAGGGCGGGCAGGTCGGCGAGCCGCAAATCGCGCCGAAACCATAACAAGGCGGTACTCACGTTCGCCGACTCTAGGCGATCTGGGGTAATCCGGCTCAGCGACTACTCGATCGGGAACGCCGGTGACCCTGGGTACGTCTAGATCATGTGCGGCAGACACCGGAGGACCCCGTGTTCGAGGGCGCCCATGCCCTGGTCGACCTCGTCCGGACGCTGTACCGGCGCCCCGGCCTGAGCAGGCGGGATCCGGAGCTGCGCGTCCGCGGCGACGTGCCGCTCCCCCTGGTCTGCCTGCTGCGCAAGCCCGGCTCGGCGAAGTTCCTGCCGCGGCTGGGTGCCCAGCTGGACGTCGAACTCCGGCAGGTCCCGCACGCCTACCTCGACGCGAACGCGGTGCGCAACCCCGCGGTCCTGCCGCTGTTGGAGGAGCTGCACGACCGCCTCGGCACGGACGCGTTCGGCCGCGGCCACCTCAAGCACTTCGACCACTACCGGCTCACGACCTGGCTGACCGAGCGCTCCCTGCCGCGCGCGGAGGGCAAGGGCGACCGGCCGATCGTGCGGTTGCTGCGCGACTGGACCGGGCAGCGCGGGCCGGGTGGCGCGGACGCGACGGTCGACCACGTGCCGGTCGGTGGGTGGAGCAAGGCCGCGCTGAGCGTGCTGTGGTGGATCCTGCGGTACTTCGGGTTCCGGTGGGGTCGTCACCGCGTGCCCGGGCTGGGCCGGGAGAGCCGCTGGTTCATGCGCCAGCCGTTCATGGTCCCGCGTCACTCGGCGGACTTCCTCGGGTTCGCCGAGCGCCTGACCCGGGACCGGCTCGGATCGGAGAATCCCGAGCAGCTCAAGAAGCTGCTCGTGCACGCGTTCCTGCAGGACCTTCGCGAGGCGTACCGCCGCCGGAAGCTGCGGTTCCTGCCGCGGCGACGGGGCTGGCGGCGCACGGCGTACGTGACCGTGCTGCTCGACAACGTCACCGAGGCCAACGGCGGCTGGGAGCTGCTCCGGCTGATCAACGAGGTGCGCAACGAAACGGGTGACCTGGACCCGCTGCTGATCATCACCGCGAGCGACGAGCGCCCGCCGCCGGCCGCGGAGTCGGTCGCCGGGGCCGAGCCGGCCGCCCGCGCCACCCGGGCCTGGTCGACGTGGAAGCACCGGCTGCCGGGCAGGCGGCAGATGCTGGCCGGCGACGCGCGGTACCTGTTCATCGACCTGCCCAAGCCGTCGCCGGCGATCACGCCGGAGGACGCCGGCGTGTGGGAAGACCGGCAGGCCGGGCCGGTCGCGCCGCCGTGGATCGCGCGTCGCGGAGTGCTCGAACTGGCTGTGGCCGCGCTGTTGGTGGTGAGCCTCGCGCCGACCGCGGTGAAGGTGGACGAGTACTGGGGCGCGCACTGCTCGTTCTTCCGGGCCGGGTTGTCCTCGGGCGTGGCCACGAAGGTCGTGGACGGGCAGTGCGTCGGCTACAGCGACAACGCGCGCCAGGTCTTCGGGGAGAACGAACGCCTGCGGCAGGCGCAGTTGCTGGTGTTCGCGGAGAACGCGAAGGCCGAGGAGCTGCACCGCGCCAACCCTGGACGCGCGTACGTGAGCGTGGTGTACCTGGCGGGGCTGACGAACAACGAGCACTCGCCCGCGACCGCGCACGCCGTCGCCGAGGAGCTGGAAGGCGTGGTGATCCGGCAGCGCGAGCAGAACGACCCGTCGTCGAGCGTGAAGCCGCTGCTGCGGGTGGTCGTGGCCAACGGCGGGACCGGGATGTCGGCCGCGGACGTGGTGACCCGGGACATGCTGGTTCCGTTGATCGAGGGCGATCCGGGGATCCTCGGGGTGCTCGGGTTCGACCGGAGCGTCGCGCAGACCGAGCAGGCGATCGCGGAGCTTGGTGCGCACGGGATTCCCGCGCTGGGCACGACGTTGACGGCGGCGGGGCTGGCGGACCGGTCGCCGCTGTACTTCCAGCTGGTGCCGGACAACACCCAGCAGGCCGAGTTGCTCGCCGGGTACGCGCGGTACGTGGGGGCGCCGAAGGTGACGATCTACCACCCGCCGCTCGATCCGGGGAACAGTTACGTGAGCACGCTGGTCGAGGTGGTGCGGCAGCGGCTGGCCGGGATCGAGGTGGCGAGCCAGGGCTGGACCACGAGCGTCGGATCGTTGCCGTCGCTGTGCCGGGATCCGGCCGATCGGAGCCGCGAAATCGTGTTCTACGCGGGGCGGGAGACCGAGTTCGGTGATTTCCTGCGCACGGTGCGAAGCAATTGTGCCGAGCCGCGGAAACTGCCGCGAATCGTCGCCGACGACGCGGTGTCGCGGTTCGTGGCGCACGCGCCGGACCGGAATCGCAGCGAGCTGAACGGGATTCCCGTCTCCTACGTCGGGATGGGCAGCCCGGTGGTCCTCGGCGGGCAGGCGTGCGTGGACGGACGGCCCGGGGCGCTGCCCGGTGGCGGGCCCGCGCTGGACGCGTTCTGCGCCGGTTACGCCGATCTGTTGCGGGACTTGCGGAAGCTGCCCCCGGAGGAGGCGCCGACGACGCCGTGGGCCGGGGAGCGGGTGGGCGGCCTCTACGACGCGGCTGGATTCTTCCTGGACGCGGCCCGGCGGTTGCCGCTCCTCGGGGGTGGTGCGGGTGCGTCCGGTCCGGTTGCCCCGAACCGGGCGGCGGTGGCGCAGCAGTTCCGCGAGATGACCTTCCAGGGCGCGACGGGCGAGATCAGCTTCGAGAGGTCCCGGATCGCGAACGACCGGAGCCTGGCGATCCTGACGATCGCGAACATCTCCCGGCTCGACGGCCCGGACGGGGTGCCCACCTGCGCGTACCTGGTGGGCAAGCTGTACAGCGAAAGCGAGCCCCGCGAGGCGAACGGGTGCCCGGTGACGGGGTGAGGTGTTCGGTTCGGGGGTTGCTCGGGAGACATACCCACGAAATGGCCAACGGTGCCCGCATCAACGGACCAACCGCGCAAACGCCCCACCGACCAAAACAGAACGGCGCGCCCCGCCAGGGACGCGCCGTCAGGGAACGCAGCAGACTCAGCGCTCGGAGATCGCGGTGTACTCGCGCTCCTTCTCGCCGATGTAGATCTGCCTCGGGCGGCCGATCTTCGTCTGCGGGTCGTTGATCATCTCGCGCCAGTGCGCGATCCAGCCGGGCAGCCGGCCGAGCGCGAACAGCACCGTGAAGAACTGCGTCGGGAACCCGAGCGCGCGGTAGATCAACCCGGTGTAGAAGTCGACGTTCGGGTAGAGCTTGCGCTCGATGAAGTAGTCGTCCGAGAGCGCGGTCTCTTCCAGGCGCTTCGCGATGTCCAGGAGCTCGTCGTTCGGCGCGAGCTTGCCCAGGATCTGGTCCGCGGTGCGCTTGATGATCTTGGCGCGCGGGTCGTAGTTCTTGTACACCCGGTGGCCGAAGCCCATCAGGCGCACGCCCTTTTCCTTGTTCTTCACGCGGTTGACGAAGTTCGCCACGTCACCGCCCTCGGCCTTGATGCCGTTCAGCATCTCCAGCACGGCGCTGTTGGCGCCACCGTGCAGCGGCCCGAACAGCGCCATGATCCCGGCCGAAATGCTCGCGAACAGGTTGGCCTCGGACGAGCCGACCAGCCGCACCGTCGACGTGGAGCAGTTCTGCTCGTGGTCGGCGTGCAGGATGAACAGCAGGTCCAGCGCCTTGGCGACCTCGGGGTCGACCTCGTACGGCTCGGCGGGCAGGCCGAACGTCATCCGCAGGAAGTTCTCCACCAGGCCCAGCGAGTTGTCCGGGTACAGGAACGGCTGGCCGATGGACTTCTTGTAGGCGTACGCCGCCAGCGTCGGCACCTTGGCCAGCAGCCGGACGGTGGACAGCTCCACGTTCGGTTCGTCGAACGGGTTGAGCGAGTCCTGGTAGAAGGTGGACAGCGCGGACACCGCGGAGGACAGCACCGGCATCGGGTGCGCGTCACGCGGGAAGCCGTCGAAGAAGCGCTTGAGGTCCTCGTGCAGCAGGGTGTGCCGGTTGATCTTCTGCGTGAAGTCGTCCAGCTGCGCCTGGGTCGGCAGGTTGCCGTAGATCAGCAGGTAGGAGACCTCGAGGAAGCTGGAGCGCTCGGCCAGCTGCTCGATGGGGTAGCCGCGGTAGCGGAGGATCCCGGCGTCACCGTCGATGTAGGTGATGGCCGAGGAACACGACCCGGTGTTGACGAACCCCGGGTCGTACGTGATGTACCCGGTCGACGCCAGCAGCTTCCCCAGCTCGATGCCGGGAGCACCCTCGACGGCATTGACAACCTTCAGCTCGTGCTCGCCAGTCGGTAGGCGCAGCGATACGGTGCCGCCACCGGTCGCCGCAGTCGCGTCGGACATGCAGGTCGTCCCTCTCACGGTCACACGGGCCGGCAGCTCCTGCAGGTCACACAGGCAGCTTCGTGAACGCGCGTGACCGGAAATCGTCCGCGCACACCGCCCCGCTGGGGTATTAATTCTCCCATTACGCTAGTCGAACAACGGGCCTTCGCGCAGCCATTGTGTTACCTAGAGCAAACCGTTGGGATCAGGTTCACACCATCTCGGCCGCGGTGGGCGGCTCGGCGCCACTCCGGGAGACGGTGATGGACGCAGCCTTGGCCGCGAAAGTCAAGGCCTCGTGCCAGCCGGACTCGCCCAGATCCGTGAGCGTGCCCACATTCCGATCGTGCAGCCACGACAGCAGCGCGCCCTGCACCGTGTCGCCGGCGCCGATCGTGTCCACCAGCTGCGCGGGCGCGGACGGTACCGAAACGGTCACGGATCCGGTGTGGACGGCCAGACCGTCGCCGCCGCGGGTCAGGACGACGGCGTCGACCCCGGCGTCCAGCCACGACTTGATCGCCGCGTCCAGCCCGGCGGCGCCGGCCAGCCACTCGCCGTCGTCGTCGGACAGCTTCAGCAGGCGCACGTCCGGCAGCCACGAGGTGAACCGGCGGCGGTAGGCGTCGGCGTCGGCGATGAGGTCGGCCCGGATGTTCGGGTCCAGCGCGGTCAGCACACCGCGGGCGGCTTCGCGGCGCAGCACCGTCTCGTAGCTGGTGGCGCCGGGCTCCAGGACCATGCCGAGCGTGCCGAGGCACAGCACGGTGACGTCGCCGGGCAGCGGGCCCGGGTCGGCGACGAGCCGATCGGCCGTGCCCTCGGTGTAGAAGGTGTAGCTCGCCGACCCGTTCGGCGCGAGCGCCACGACGGCGAGGGTCGTGTTTTCCGGACCCTCCTGCACCATCGATGTGTCGACGTTCGAGGCTGTCAGCCGGTCCCGCAGGGCCTGCCCGAAGCGGTCGGTCGAGATCCGGGACAGGAACGCGGTCGGCGTGCCGAGCCGCCCGGCCGCGAGGGCCACGTTGTAGGGGCCGCCGCCGAGGCGCGGCACCAGGGACGTCAGGCCGTCGTTCGTCTTCTCGGCACCCGGCACCAGGTCGACCAGCGCCTCGCCACCCACCACGATCACGGGCGAGATGCTAGCCCGCCGAGCAACAACTCAGACAGAGCCGTGAACGCCTCCGCGTCCGACACCCCGGTCCGCGAGCCGACCACCCCGGTCTGGATGGCCTCGACGAGCACCGCGGCCATCTCCGCGATGAGCGTCGCGTGGACCTCGCGGAACACCCCGTCCGCGACGCCCTTGGCGATGAACGACCGGATCTTCGCCGCCGCGGCCCTGCTGTTCAGCTCGTAGGCCGCGCGGGCCGGGGCGAAGTCGTTGATGTCCCGCATGAACGCCGGGGACGCCCGGTTCAGGTACTCGGCGATGCCGCTCAGGTAGACGCCGATGATCTCGCGCGCGTCCTCGATGCCGGCGGTCCGCTCGTCGAGCAGGTCGGCGGCGCCCTTGAAGTAGTGCGCCACGACGCGGACGGCGAGCTGCTCCTTGCTCGGCGCCAGCGCGTACAGCGTCGACTTCGAGCAGTGCGTCTTCGCGGCCAGGTCGTCGAGCGTGAAGTGGACGAAGCCCTCGACCAGGAACAACTCCTCCAGCTCGGCGAGCAGCGCCCGCTGCCGGGCGGTCAGCGCCTTGCCACCCGGGGGTCGTAGCGCCTCGCGACTGGTCATCGGACCACCGTATGTGCTGTACTGGAGATGATTACAGAGTACTGCTGTGAGTACACCCCCGGAGGCGATGATGCCGGTCGACCGCCTGCTCCCCGGCCGCGAGTACGAGGACCTGCTCGCGCTGGCGACGGAACTGGCCCGCGACGAGCTCAAGCCGCTCGCCGCCGAGTACGAGGAGGCCGAGCGCTTCCCGCGCGAGCAGTTCCGGCTGCTCGGCAAGTCGGGCCTGCTCGGGCTGCCGTACTCCGAGCGCTGGGGCGGCGGCGAGGTGCCGTACGAGGTGTACCTGCAGGTGCTGGAGGAGATCGCGGCCGCGTGGATGTCGGTCGGCGTCGGGCTCTCGGTGCACACCATGTCCTGCTACGCGCTGGCCCACTACGGCACGGACGAGCAGCGCGACCGGTGGCTGCCGGACATGCTCGAGGGGCAGCTGCTGGGCGCGTACGCGCTGTCGGAGTCGCACGCCGGGTCCGACGCGGCGGCGCTGTCGACGCGGGCGCGGCTGGACGGTGACCAGTACGTCGTCAACGGCACGAAGGCGTGGATCACGCACGGCGGCGAGGCTGACTTCTACACGACGATGGTGCGCACCGGCGAGTCCGAGATCTCGTGCCTGCTGGTGGACGGCCGCACGCCGGGCCTGTCCGCGGCGCCGCCGGAGCGGAAGATGGGGCTCACCGGGTCCACCACCGCGCAGATGATCTTCGCCGACGCGCGGGTGGACGCCGACCGGCTGATCGGCCCGGCAGGCGCCGGGATGCGCATCGCACTGTCCTCATTGGACTCCGGGCGACTCGGGATCGCGGCCTGCGCGGTGGGTCTGGCGCAGGCCGCCCTCGACGAGGCCGTCGCGTACGCGAAGGGGCGCACGCAGTTCGGCAAGCCGATCATCGACTTCCAGGGCTTGGAGTTCCTGCTCGCCGACATGGCCGCCGCGGTCGACTCGGCCCGCGCGACGTACCTGGACGCCGCGCGGCGGCGCGACCGCGGGATGCCGTTCGGCCGTCAGGCGTCGGTCGCGAAGCTGATCGCGACCGACGCGGCGATGAAGGTGACCACCGACGCCGTCCAGGTCCTCGGCGGCGCCGGGTACACGCGCGACTTCCCGGTGGAGCGCTACATGCGCGAGGCGAAGGTGCCGCAGATCTTCGAGGGCACCAACCAGATCCAGCGCATGGTGATCGCGCGCCACCTGAAGCGCGCCTGAGCCGTCGCAGCACCCCGGAACGCAGAACTCGCGCGGTCGGGCGCGAGTTCTGCGCTCGCGGGCGCGGGACCTACTCGGCGTAGCGGCGGGGCGTCACGACGCCCTCGCCGCTGGTGTCGTCGAAGCGGTAGACCTCCTGGCCGCGCACGAAGACCCGCATGGCGCGGTTCATCACGTCCAGCGGGTCGCCCGACCACAGCACGATGTCGGCGTCCAGGCCCGGCTTCAGCGAACCGATCCGGTCGTCCAGCGACAGCATCGCCGCCGGGTTGACCGTCAGCGCCCGCAGCGCGGTCTCCGGGTCCAGCCCGTCCTTCACGGCGAGCGCGGCCTGGTAGACGAGGAAGTTGATCGGCACCACCGGGTGGTCCGTGGTGATCGCGATCTTCACCCCGGCCCGCGCCAGGATGCCGGCCGACCGCAGCGTCCGGTTCCGCAGCTCGACCTTCGACCGCGTGGTGAACAGCGGCCCGAGGATCACCGGGACGTCCTTCTCCGCCAGCACATCCGCGATCAGGTGCCCCTCGGTGCCGTGGTTGACGACCAGCTTGTAGCCGAACTCCTCGGCGAGCCGGATCGCGGTCACGATGTCGTCGGCGCGGTGGGTGTGCTGGTCCCAGTACAGCTCGCCGTCGAGGACCTTCGCCAGGGTCTCCAGCGTCAGGTCGACGTCGAACGGCTTGCCCTCGGCCCGGGCGTGGTCGCGCTGGGCGGCGTAGTTGCGGGCCTTCGTGAACGCCTCGCGGATGATCGCCGCGACACCGAGCCTGGTCGACGGCGTCTGCTGCTTGTCGCCGTACACGCGCTTCGGGTTCTCGCCCAGCGCGCTCTTCACGCTGACCGCCTCGTCGAAGACCATGTCGAGCGCGGTGCGGCCCCACGTCTTCACCGCGACGGTCTGCCCGCCGATCGGGTTGCCGGAGCCGGGTTTGATCACCACGCTGGTGACCCCGCCGGAGAGGGCGTCGTCGAAGCCGATCTCGAACGGGTCGATGCCGTCGATCGCGCGGAAGCGGGCGCCGTTCGGGTCGGTCATCTCGTTCGTGTCGTTGCCGGCCCAGCCCTCGCCCTCCTCGTGCACGCCGAGGTGGGTGTGGGCGTCGACGAACCCGGGCAGCACCCAGGTGCCCGAGGCGTCCACCAGCTCCGCGTCCTCCGGAACGTCGACCTCCGCGGCCGTGCCGACCGCGGTGATCCTGCCGTTTTCGACCAGAACCGTGCCGCCGTCGATCGGGTCACCCTCGACCGGCACCACGTATCCGCCAACAATCGCCTTCACCATGGTGAGCCACGCTAACGGAACCGCTTCGCCAGGTGCACGAGGTGGTAGTGCGCCTCGGGGGTTCGTCCGGTTTCGACGTATCCCAGCCGCGCGTACAGGCGCAGCGGGCCTCCGCTGAGCTCGCCGGTGAACAGCCGCAGCACCCGCACCTCCGGCGGCAGCCGGTCCTCCGCGGCCTTCATCAGCGCCGAGCCGAGTCCCGCGCCCTGACGATCAGGCGCGACCACCAGCCGTCCGACCTCGCCCACCTCACCCCGGAAACGGATCCGGACACTCGCGACCAACCGCCCCGACTCGCGGACGCCCCACGTGACCACGTCGGGATCGGACAACACGGCGCGCAGCTCGTCGAGGGTCTCGCGCAGCGGCGGCAGGTCGAAGTCGCGGTGGGCCCGCGCCTCGGTGAGGAACGCGGCGCGCTGCAGGGTGAGCAGCTCGCCCGCGTCCGCCGCGCCGAGCCGGACGGGGTCAGCCATGGACGCGGATGCCCCAGCTGCCGGTCCACGAGCCGCCCGGCTCCAGCTCGATCAGATCGGTGCCCGAGTTCAGCGCGTCGGCCGGGCACGTCATCGGCTCGATCGCAACGGCGCGGCCGCGGCCGACCAGGTCGGTGGGCGTGAACACCTGCACCCAGCCGAAGTCCGGCCCGGCCCACACGTCGACGCTGCGTTCGCCGTGGGACAGGACGTGGTGGAACCGGCCGTCCTCGGCAGCGACGAGACCGCCGAACGCCGTGTCCAGGTCGACCTCGGCGAGCACCCGGCCCGCGCGGAAGTCGTACTCGGTGCCCGCGGTGTCCTGCTCGTCGCCGTAGGGCAGCTGCTGGTCACCCACATAGGGCCGCACCCGGGTCGCCGGCAGGGTCAGCGTCAGCTCGTCGGTCGGCACGTCGCCGATGCGGAAGTACGGGTGCGCGCCCACGCCGACCCCGATGGCGGATCCGCCCTCGTTGCGGATCTCGTGGGTGACGGTCAGCTCCCGCGGCGCCAGGTCGTAGGTGATCCGCGCCTGCAGCGGCACCGGCCAGCCCGGCTGCTTCCCGACCTCGATCTCGAACGTGATCGACGATTCGGCGTGCTCGACGAGCGTCCACTCGCGGTGCCGGGTCAGGCCGTGGATGGCGTTGCCGCGGGCCTCCTCGGTGACCTCCAGCTGCTGCTCCTCGCCCTGGTAGGTCCACCGCGCGGCCTTGGTCCGGTTGGGCCACGGCAGCAGGATCTGCCCGGCGCCCTTCGGGGGGTGCTCGTCCTCGGCGAAGGTCTCCAGGTAGGGCACGCCGCTGATCTCGAACGCCCGCAGGCCCGCACCGATCTCGGTGACGACGGCGCGCGCGTTGCCGCGGGTGATCTCGAACTGCTGTCCCGTGGGGTTGGCCATGCCGACGAACATAGCGCCCGAAGAACTAACTAGACCGGTCGTCATAGTTTGCGTTACGGTGATCGACATGGTCCGGAGAACCGACACCCGCAACCGCATGGTCGCCTCGGCCGCGGAGCTGTTCCACACGCAGGGCTACCACGCCACCGGGCTGAACCAGCTGGTCAGCGCCGGAGGTGCGCCGAAGGGTTCGCTCTACTTCCACTTCCCCGGCGGCAAGGAGCAGCTGGCCGCCGAGGCGGTCGCGTTCTCCAGCGAGAACATGGCGGCCCTGCTGCGCTCGACGCTCGACTCCGCGCCGGACGCCGCAACGGCCATCACGCGGGTGATCGACGCGCTGGGCCGCAACCTGGTCGACACCGGCTACCGGTCCGGCTGTCCGATCGCGACAGTCGCACTCGACGCAGGCGACAGCGAACCGATCCGGCAGGCGTGCACGGACGGGTACACGTCCTGGCACGCCGTCATCACCGAGTACCTCACCGGACAGGGCATCGCGGCCGAGAAGGCGGCGACGCTGGCGACCATCGCGCTGAGCGCCATCGAGGGCGCCCTGCTCCTGGCCAAGACCCAGCACGACCTCGCGCCGCTGCACGCCGTCGGCGAGCACCTGCGCGCCACCTTCGAACGGGAGCTGTCATGAAGGTCCACCACCTCAACTGCGGCACCATGCGCCCGCTCGGCGGGCGTCTGATCGACGGCCGCGGCGGGTTCCTGCACCGCGCCGAGCTGGTCTGCCACTGCCTGCTCGTCGACACCGGCGCCGAACTGGTCCTGATCGAGACCGGCATGGGGTCGCCTGCCGTCGACCGCGCCGACGAGTGGCTGGGTGCGAAGTTCGTGCGCATGGTCGGCGTGCGGACGTCGGTGGCGGAAACCGCCGCCGAGCAGGTCCGGCGGCTCGGCTACGACGTCGAGGACGTCCGGCACATCGTGCTGACGCACCTCGACCTCGACCACGCCGGCGGGCTGGTCGACTTCCCGCACGCCACCGTGCACGTCTACGCCGAGGAGCTGCGGGCGCTGCAATCACCGCGTGACGCGAAGGAACGCCTGCGGTACAAGCAGGTCCACTTCGCGCACGGTCCACAGTGGAGCAGCTATCCGGACACCGGCGAGGAGTGGTTCGGCTTCGGTGCGGTGCGCGAGCTGAAGGGGCTGCCGCCGGAGATCCTGCTGGTCCCGCTCGGCGGGCACACGCGCGGGCACGCCGGGGTCGCGGTGGACACCGGCGACGGCTGGCTGCTGCACGCCGGTGACGCGTTCTTCCACCACGGTCAGATCGATCCGTTCCGCCCGCACGCCACCCGGGGCCTCGCGTGGTTCGAGGCCCGGGTGGAGACCGTGCCGGGCGCGCGGCGGGAGAACCACCGGCGGTTGCGCGAGCTGGTGCGCGACCACGGCGACGAGGTCACGGTGCTGTCGGCGCACGATCCCTGGTTCCTGAAGCACGCATCGCGAACCAGTTGACCAGCCACAACAGGATGCCGACGCCGAGCAGGATCGCCGCGATCGTGTAGTCCCGCGCCGGGCGGCCGGACAGCGGGCTCACCAGGTACAGGCAGAACACCGCGGCCAGCGCCGGGATGATCGTCGGCGCGCGGAAGTGCGGGTGGTCCACCTTCTCCCGGCGCAGCACCAGCACCGCGACGTTGACGATGGCGAACACCACCAGCAGCAACAGCGCCGTCGTCCCGCCGAGCACGCTGATGTCCACCGTGGACACCAGCACGATCGCGATGAGGCTGGTGAACACGATCGACACCCACGGCGTGCGGCGCAGCGGGTGCACCCTGCCGAGCAGCTTCGGGATGATCCGCTCGTTCGACATGCCGTAGAGCAGGCGGCTGGCCATCAGCATGTTGATCAGGGCCGAGTTGATGACCGCGAACAGGCCGATCGCGGAGAACACCTCGCGCGGGAAGCCGGGCGCGCCGACGTCGAGCACCTTCAGCAGGGCGTTGCTCTTCGCGGCGGCCAGCTCGTCGGCCGGCACCAGCAGGGAGGAGGTCAGCGACACCAGCACGTAGATGGTGGCCGCGACGACCATGCCCCACAGCATCGCCTTCGGGAAGATGCGCACCGGGTCGCGGCACTCCTCGGCCATGTTGACCGAGTCCTCGAACCCGACCATCGCGAAGAACGCCAGCGAGGTCGCCGAGGTGATGGCGACGAGCGCGGTCTGGTCGGCGGTGTCGATCTCGACCAGGCGGCCGGCGTCACCGGAGCCGTTGAGCACCGCCCACACCCCGACGCCGATGATGATCAGCAGACCGGACAGCTCGATGCAGGTGAGCACCACGTTGGTCTTCACCGACTCGCTCACGCCGCGGAAGTTGATGGCAGCCAGGCCGACGATGAACAGCGGCGCGATCAGCCAGCCCGGGAGGTCGACGAACTCCTTCAGGTAGGTGTCGGCGAACGCGATCGCGGCCGAGGACGCGGACGTGATGCCCGAGCACATCACCGCGAACGCGACCATGAACGTCAGGAACGGGATCCGGAAGGCGCGGTTGGTGTAGAGCGCCGCGCCTGCCGCTTTCGGGTACTTCCCGACGAGTTCCAGGTAGCTGAACGCGGTCATGAACGCGACCACGAACGCCAGGAGGAAGGGCAGCCACAGCGCGCCGCCGACGCGGCCGGCCACCTGCCCGGTCAGTGCGTAGACGCCGGTGCCGATGATGTCTCCGACCACGAAGAACAGCAGGAGCTTCGGGCCGATGACCCGTTTGAGGGCCGGTTCCTGAGTAGCGCTCACCTCAGCCATGCCCGAGAAGTGTGCCGCAATCCGATTTGCCGGGCCACGCTTTCGGGGGAATGCCCGCCGTTTGGATCAACGCCGGGGGGTAACACCGGTGCGTCGACGGCTTTCGAAGGGAGACCGGGATGGCACGCCTGCCGGAGATGTGTTGAACCACGGGCCGGAGGATGGCACCCCGAACGCCTCCGGCCCCGTGCCGGCTGCTCGACGACGAGCAGCCCCTGCCGAATGGCCGAGCGCGTCCGCGCCGCGCCTGCCGCGGGGCCGGCGGTGTCCCGAGATCCGCCGGCCCCGGGGTGACCACACCGGACGGTCAGGCCCGCGCGATGACCCCGAACTCCACTCCGGACGGATCGGTGATCGTCGCCATGCGGCCGTACACGAAGTCCTCCGGTTCGGTGGACTTCCCGCCGGCCGCGAGCGCCCGCGCGATCGTCTCGTCCGTGTCGGCCACCTCGAACGTCGTCGCCCACCTGGAGTCCGCGGGGCCCGGCACGCCCATGATCCCGCCGACTTCGTGCCCGTCGGGGCGGCGGAGGAACGTGAAGTCCAGCTCGGGCAGGTCGGCGTTGCGGTCCAGCGTGAAGCCGAACACCTGCGGGTAGAAGGCGCGCGCGTGCTCGGGCCGGGCCGTGGTCAGGTCGTTGCGGACGAGCGAGCCGGGCTCGTTGACCACCTGGCAGCCGGGCAGCTCACGCCCCTGCCACAGCCCGAACCGGGCGCCGACCGGGTCCACCGCCAGCGCGATGCGGGCGCGGCCGCCGAATTCGGTGGGACCCTCGACGACCTGCCCGCCCGCGGCGCGCACCCGCTTGGCGGTGGCGTCGCAGTCGGCGGTCGCGAGGTACGTCGTCCAGGCCGGGGCGCCTTCGGCGAACCCGGCGGCCACGCGGTCGCCCAGCAGGAACAGGTCGTCGCGCGTGGTCCACCCGAACACGGCGCCGTAGAACGCGGTGGCGCGCGGCAGGTCGGGGGCGGTGAGGGCCATCCAGGTCGGGGTGCCCTCGGGCTGGTTGGTGTCGACGGAGCTCATACCGCGAACGGTAGGAGCCGAGCAGGTCAGTTCCCGTCCTACTTGGTGACCGCCGCGGCCCGGTAGCGCCAGAACGCGGGCAGCAGCGCGACGGCGATCGCGATGAACACGATGACCAGCACGCCGCCACCTGTTGCGGCGGCGGCCGTGCCGACCGCGGCCGCGGCCCAGCCGTGCGTGAGGTCGGCGATCCGAGGCCCGCCGGCGACGACGACCGTGAACGCGCCCTGCATCCGGCCACGCATCTCGTCGGTCGCGGCCATCACCAGGATCGCCTGCCGGTAGATCGCGCTGACCATGTCCGCGGCGCCGGCCAGGCACAGGAACACCACGGCGAGCCACAGCGAGCTCGACAGCCCGAAGCCGACCACGGCCAGGCCCCACGCGCAGATCGCGATCGTGACGGCGACGCCCTGCCGGCGGACGCGGCCGAGCCAGCCGGAGAACAGCCCGATGACCACGGAGCCGATCGGGATCGCCGCGTACAGCCAGCCCAGGGCTAGGCCACCGCCGGGCGGGTCGCCGAACGTCCGCTCGGCCATCTCCGGGAACAACGCGCGCGGCATGCCGGCGACCATCGCGATGATGTCGACGACGAACGACGCGAGCAGGACCTTCTGGGTGCCCATGTAGCGGAAGCCGTCGAGGACGTCCTTCAGGCCGGCGGCCCGGACGGTGCCGGACAGCGGTGGCAGCGGGGGCAGCCGCCAGACCGCGTACAGCGCGATGACCAGGGCGATCGTGTCGATGAGGTAGAGCGTGGGCAGGCCGATCACCGGCATCAGGGCGCCGGCGGCCATCGGCCCGAACACCATGCCGAACGTGTTGACGGTGCCGGACAGCGCGGCCGCCGCGGGCAGCAGCTCCGGTTCGATCAGCCGGGCCACGATCGCGCTGCGGGTCGGCATGTTGATCGCGAAGAACGCCTGGTTGAAGGCCAGGAGCACGAAAACGAGCCACACCGAGCCGACGTCGAAGAACGCCTGCGCCCAGAGCAGGGCGGACACGACGGCGATGCCCGCGTTGCCGAAGATGAGCAGCTTCCGGCGGTCGACGGTGTCGGCGATCGCGCCGCCCCACAGCCCGAAGACGAGCAGCGGCACCAGCGCGACGATGCCGGTCAGGCCGACGTACCCGGACGAGCCGGTGAGGTCGAAGACCTGCTTCGGCACGGCGACGGTGGTGAGCTGACTGCCGATCGCGGTGATCGCGGTGCCGGTGAACAGGCGCCGGAACGCGGGCGTGCGCAGCGGCCGCACGTCCACGACGACCGATTTCAGCAGTTTGCGCTTCTTACCCCGTTGCGACCCCGCCTCGACACTCACAACCGACCAGTTTAGCCGCGCTAACTAACTGGCGCCGGTGATTTAGCTCGCCGGCCGCAGGACGGGAACGTGGGACTCGCGCGCGGGGGTCAGGGGGCGACGCGCTCGATGTGCCATCCGTCCGGGGTGCGCACGTAGCGGAGCCGGTCGTGCAGCCGGTTCTGCTGTCCCTGCCAGAACTCGACGATCTCGGGCCGGATGCGCCAGCCACCCCAGTGCGGCGGCAGCGGCACCTCCTCGACGTCGCCGAAGCGGCGCTCGATCGAGGACAGCGCGACGTCCAGGTCCCGGCGGCTCGTGACGACCTTCGACTGCGGCGACGCCCACGCCCCGAGCTGCGAGCCGCGCGGGCGCTGCTTCCAGTACTCGGCGGTCTCCTTGACGTTGACCTTCTCCACCTCGCCGCGCACGGTCACCTGCCGCTGCAGCGCGTACCAGGGGAAGGTCGCCGAGGCGTACCGGGTCACGGTCAGGTCGTGGCTCTTCTTCGAGGTGTAGTTCGTGTAGAACACGACACCGCGCTCGTCGAGGCCCTTGCAGAGCACGGTGCGGGAGGAAGGTCGTCCTTCGGCGTCGGCGGTCGCCAGCACCATGGCGTTGGCTTCGGCGACCCCGGCGGCGATGGCCTCGTTCAGCCAGTCCTGCAGCTGCTCGGTCCAGCTGCCGGCCAGATCGGCCTCGTCCAGCGCCTCGCCGTCGTAGGCCACCCGCATGCCGGGAAGGCGTACCGCAACGTCGTCGATGTTTTCGACCTCTGGCATGTGCCAACCTCCGACCCGCTTACTCACCCGTAACAGCTCACGTTAGGGCCTGGGGGGCCACTCCGAAAGCCAGCGAACGGTGACACCTGCCACGGCCCAGCAGCTCCTCGGCGGTGACCGCGTCCGGGGCGAGCGCGGTGATCAGGCAGCCCGCGACCGGCAACGGCGTCACCGCCCACCAGTCGCCGCTCGACGGCTCCACCACCTCGTCGCCGACCAGCAGTTCGGTCGCCAGCACCCGGTGCCCGGCCAGGACGGCGACGCTGGCGTCGAGGGCCGGGTCGCCGACGGTGAGGGTCTGGTCCAGCACCGGCCTGGCGCCCGAGGTGACGCGCTGCGACGTGGTGAGCCGTCCGGGTGCTTCACCCGCGCGGCCGAGAACCAGCACCTCGCGCGTGCGGAAACGTGCGGTCTCGTCGAGCGTCGCGACCAGCTCCGCGGTGTGCCGCGCCCGCGCGGTGATCACGGTCGGCTCCGGCAGGTACGCGAGCGACCCACCGGCGCCCACCTCGACGCGCACGGACGACCGGCTGGCCGCCGCGGCAGGCCCGGGCAGCGCGAGCGTCGCGGCGACACCGGACAGCCGCAGGTCCGCGCCCGGCCCGACGAAGACCTCCAGCACCAGCTCGTCCCCGCCGAGCGGGGAGGTCGCCGAGTTGACCAGGTGGACCTGGGCCGCCGGACCGGACGTCCGCCGTGGCACCAGGGTCAGCGGCGCCATCGACTTCAGCTCCCGCAGCACCGTCCGCTCGCCGGCGACCTCGGCGACGAGCCGGGCGTGCGCCTTCACCCGGCCAGCTGCTTGCGCACCCAGGCCGCCACGTCGGGGGCGTCCGGCGTGCGCACCAGCGACTGGGTGATCACCGGCAGCTCCCCGCGCATGCGGTGGGCGTCGGAGGTCATCACGTCCATGTCGGCGTTCACCAGATGGGCGATGTCGATCTTGTTGATCACCAGCAGGTCCGCCGTCGTGACGCCCGGCCCGCCCTTGCGCGGCACCTTGTCCCCGCCCGCGACGTCGACCACGAAGATCTGGCTGTCCGCCAGCCCACGGCTGAACACCGCCGTCAGGTTGTCCCCGCCGCTTTCGATGATCACCAGCTCCAGGCCGGGGAACCGCTCCTCCAGCCGTTCCACCGCGTCCAGGTTGGCGGTGATGTCGTCGCGGATCGCGGTGTGCGGGCAGGCGCCGGTCTGCACGGCCTCGATGCGCGCGGGGTCGAGCACGCCGGCCTTGCGCAGGAAGTCGGCGTCCTCGGTGGTGTAGATGTCGTTGGTCACGACGGCGAGGTCGATCTCGTTCCCGAGCGCGCGGCACAGCGCGGCGGTCAGCGCGGTCTTGCCGCTGCCGACCGGCCCGCCGATGCCGATGCGGAAGGCCCGGCCGCGGGACGGCGGCGCCTCGTAGCGGTCGGGTTCGGTGGCCGTCGGGTCGAAGTTGACCGGGTGCACGTGGCCGTGCCCGTGTCCGTGTTCAGCTGGCAAAGAGACGCACCTCTTCCTGGTGGTGGCGCAGGTGTGCTTCGGCGAGCAGGTCCAGCGCCGGTGATCCCGGGGACGGCAGCCGCGCCGGATCGGTTCCGGCGCAGTCGGCCGCCTTGTCCGCCACGGCGTCCAGGTCGGGCGCGAGCGCCGCGACCACCGCGTTGACCGCGAACGGGTCGAACCCCAGCAGCCGCACCGCCGCGCTCGCCGGCCCGCTCACCGCGAGGTAGGCGACGGCCAGCGCCGCGCCCCGCGGTGTGCCGCCGGAGACGGCGGTGAGCGCGCCGGTGATGATCGGGTGGTGCGGCCGCGGGGTGGCCGTCAGCAGCTCGTCGATCACCGGCGACGGCCAGGCGATCCGGCCGGCGCGCGCGGTGCCGCGGCCCTGGGCGCGCGAGGCCGCGCGCTGCGCCGGGGACGGCGTGCGCGCATCGAGTTCCTCGTCCAGCCGCGTCCACTGCCTGCACACCACGGACGCGGCGGCGAAGGCGGCGGCGAGGTACCCGGCCGTCCACAAGCGACCGTGCAGGAAACGCGGCAGGTCGCGCACCTCGCGGATCAGCCCGCGGGCCACGGCTTCCTCCAGGCCGCCGGAGTGCACGTGGCCGCCGCCCGGGAACCGGGAGTCGGCCAGCAGGATCGCGGAGATGCCCATCAGAACAGGAAGTACCGCTGGGCCATGGGCAGTTCGGCGACCGGCTGCGGCTCGATCAGCTCGCCGTCCACGTGCACCGCGAAGCTGTCCGCGTCGACCTGGATGTCCGGCAGCGCGTCGTTGAGCACCATGTCGGCCTTCGTCACGCGGCGCACATTGCGCACCGGCACCAGCGGCCGGGTGACCGGAAGGCCGGTGTCGAGCGCTTCCGGCGCGACGAAGTACAGACTGCTCGCCGCGGCCACGGACGGCGCGGCGCCGAACATCGGCCGCGCGAGCACCGGCTGCGGGGTCGGGATGGACGCGTTCGCGTCGCCCATCGCGGCCCACGCGACGAACCCGCCCTTCAGCACCACGTGCGGTTTGACGCCGAAGAACTTGGGCTCCCACAGCACCAGGTCGGCGAGCTTGCCGACCTCGACCGAGCCGATCTCGCCGTCCATCCCGTGCGCGATGGCCGGGTTGATCGTGTACTTGGCGACATAACGACGGGCCCGCAGGTTGTCCGCCCCGCCGTCGCCGGGCAGCGCGCCGCGGCGGCGTTTCATCACGTGCGCGGTCTGCCAGGTGCGGATGATCACCTCGCCGATCCGGCCCATCGCCTGCGAATCCGAGCTCATCATCGAGATGGCGCCGAGGTCGTGCAGCACGTCCTCGGCCGCGATCGTGCTCGGGCGGATCCGGCTCTCGGCGAAGGCCAGATCCTCCGGCACCGACGGGTTGAGGTGGTGGCACACCATGAGCATGTCGAGGTGCTCGTCGAGGGTGTTGACGGTGTGCGGGCGGGTCGGGTTGGTCGACGACGGCAGGAAGTTCGGCAGCCCGGCGACCTTGATGATGTCCGGCGCGTGCCCGCCGCCCGCGCCCTCGGTGTGGTAGGCGTTGATCGACCGGCCGGCCACCGCGTCCACAGTGGACTCCAGGAACCCGGCCTCGTTGAGCGTGTCGGTGTGGATCGCCACCTGCACGCCGGATTCGTCGGCCACCGACAGGCACGCGTCGATCGCGGCCGGCGTGGTGCCCCAGTCCTCGTGCAGTTTGAACCCGCCGGCGCCGGCCGCGAGCTGCTCGCGCAGCGCTTCAGGCCGGACCGTGTTTCCCTTGCCCAGCAACAGGACGTTGACCGGCTGGCGGTCCATCGCCTGCAGCATCCGGGCCAGGTTCCACGGTCCCGGCGTGACCGTGGTGGCCTTCGTGCCCTCCGACGGGCCGGTGCCGCCGCCGACGAGTGTGGTCAGGCCGGAGGCCAGTGCGGTGTCGACGAGCTGCGGGCAGATGAAGTGGACGTGGCAGTCGACGCCGCCCGCGGTGAGGATCTTCCCGTTGCCGGACAGGACCTCCGTGGCCGGCCCGATCACCAGGGCCGGGTCGACGCCGTCCATGGTGTCCGGGTTGCCCGCCTTGCCGATGCCGACGATCCGGCCGTCGCGCACGCCGACGTCGGCCTTGACCACGCCCCAGTGGTCGAGCACGACGGCGCCGGTGATGACCAGGTCCGGCGCGCCCTCGGCGCGGGTCGCCATGCCCTGGCCCATCGACTCGCGGATCACCTTGCCGCCGCCGAAGATCACCTCGTCGCCGGAGCCGGCGCCCATGCTGCGGTCCTCGGTGACCTCGATGAGCAGATCGGTGTCGGCCAGCCGGATCCGGTCGCCGGTCGTGGGCCCGAACAGCTCGGCGTAGCGCTCGCGGTCGATGCTGGTCACTCGCTGTCCTTTCGCAGGCCCGGCACCACCCGGCGGCCGGCCAGCGGCACCAGGTCGACCTCGCGCTCGACGCCCGGCTCGAAGCGGACGGAGGTGCCGGCGGGGATGTCCAGGCGGTGACCGCGGGCGGCCGCCCGGTCGAATTCGAGCGCCGGGTTCGTCACCGCGAAGTGGTAGTGCGAGCCGACCTGCACCGGCCGGTCACCGGTGTTGCTCACCCGCAACCGCACGCGTGGGCGACCGGGGTTCAGCTGCACGGGTGACTCCGCCGGGATGATCTCTCCTGGACGCACTCGGTGCTCCTCAGACGATCGGGTCGTGCACGGTGACGAGCTTCGTGCCGTCCGGGAAGGTGGCCTCGACCTGGACCGAGTCGACCATCTCGGGCACGCCGTCGAGCACCTGTTCCGTGGACAGCACCGACCGGCCGCTGGACATCAGCTCGGCGACGGTGCGGCCGTCGCGGGCGCCCTCCAGGACGTGGTCGGTGATGAGGGCGACGGCCTCCGGGTAGTTCAGCCGGACGCCGCGCTCCAGCCGCCGCCGTGCCACGTCGGCGGCGACGTGGACCAGCAACTTGTCGCGCTCCTGAGGGCTCAAGTGCATGCGCTCAGGTCTATCACCGCGCGGACGGCGACACGCAGGCGCGAAACACAGGATTTACGTGCGAACGCCTCATCCGGCTGAATCGTTCTCGTAATCGTGACCGAAACCACCGCTTTCTTCGATTGCCCCTAGGCCGTTCGAGGGGCATGGTGTGGTCACCGTGCGACGAGGCGCCCCCGAGCGCGTCACGCGCGCGTAACAACTCCATGTCGGGGAAAAATGCGCAGCGAAAGGTTTCACCAGTGACTACCTCAGCGCCCGTTGCGAACAACACTGAACCGGACGACGGGTTCAAGCCCGGTCTGGAAGGCGTGGTCGCCTTCCGCACTCAGATCGCCGAGCCGGACCGCAACGGCGGCGCGCTGCGCTACCGGGGCGTGGACATCGAAGACCTGGCAGGCAAGGTCAGCTTCGGCGACGTCTGGGGCCTGCTGGTCGACGGCAGGTTCGGCAACGGCCTGCCGCCCGCCGAGCCGTTCCCGATCCCCGTGCACACCGGCGATGTCCGGGTCGACGCGCAGGCCGCGCTCGCGATGGTCGCGCCGATCTGGGGTTTCCGGCCGCTGCTGGACATCAGCGACGAGGAGGCGCGGGAAAACCTCGCGCGCGCCTCGGTGATGGCGTTGTCGTACGTGGCGCAGTCCGCGCGCGGGGTCGGGGTGCCCGCCGTGCCGCAGTCCGCGGTCGACGCGGGGCAGACGATCACCGAGCGGTTCATGATCCGCTGGCGCGGCGAGCCGGACCCGGCGCACGTCAAGGCCGTCGACGCGTACTGGGTGTCGGCGGCGGAGCACGGCCTGAACGCCTCGACGTTCACCGCGCGCGTGATCGCGTCGACGGGCGCGGACGTCGCGGCCGCGTTGTCCGGCGCGATCGGCGCGATGTCCGGGCCGCTGCACGGCGGCGCGCCCGCGCGGGTGCTGCCGATGATCGAAGCGGTGGAGAAGGAAGGCGACGCGCGCAAGGTGGTCAAGGGGATCCTCGACCGCAAGGAGCGCCTGATGGGCTTCGGGCACCGGGTGTACCGGGCCGAGGACCCGCGGGCCCGCGTGCTGCGGCGGACGTGCCGCGAGCTGGGCGCCGCGCGGTACGAGGTGGCCGAGGCGCTGGAGCAGGCCGCGCTGGCCGAACTGCGCGAGCGGCGCCCGGACCGCGCGATCGAGACGAACGTGGAGTTCTGGGCGGCGGTGATCCTGGACTTCGCGCAGGTCCCGACGCACATGATGCCGGCCATGTTCACCTCGGCGCGCACCGCGGGCTGGGCGGCGCACATCCTGGAGCAGAAGCAGACCGGCCGCCTGGTTCGCCCGTCGGCGAGCTACGTCGGCCCCGGCCCGCGCTCGCCGGAGGAGGTCGAGGGCTGGTCGGCGGTCAAGCCGCTGTAGTCCGTCGCGGAAGGCCCCGGGATCACTGCGGTTCCGGGGCCTTTTCGCGTGCTGTCACCGCGTGCAGCACCGGGCGCACCAGGGCCGCGCCGGCCAGGAGGATCACCGCCGCGCCGAGGCAGGCCGCCCGCCAGCCGGAGCCGGTGCCGTAGAGCAGGCCGGCGGTGAAGGCGCCGATGGTGGCGCCGAGCAGCGTCGCGCTCTCGTAGATGCCCATCGCCCGGCCGAGGCTCACCCCCGCGGCCTCGGCCACGATCTCCTGCTCGACGGGGATCGCCGCGGCGAACGCGGCCGCCGACAGCACCCACATCCCGGTCAGCACCAGCGGGTTCGGCGCGAACGACAGCCCCGCCGCGAAGACCGCGCTGCACCCCATCGCCAGCGACAGCACCGTCGTGCGGCCCAGCCGTCCGGTCACCTTGTGCAGGTACTCCGGCAGTGTCGTGTAGACGATGAAGCCGGGCAGGAACACCCCGGCGATCTCGCCCAGCTGCAGGTGGTGCCCGCGCTGCAGGTGCATCAGCAGCAACAGCGCCACGCCCGCCTCGGCGAGCGCGGTGATCACCACGAGCAGCAGCATCGGCCGCAACCGCCGGCCCAGCTGGCCGAACCCCTGCCCGGCCGTCGTCCCCTGCCCGGCCGTCGTCCCCTGCCCGGCCGTCGTCCGAGGTGCGGCCGGCCCGGTCGGCGCGAGCATCACCACCGCCGCGACGGCGCAGGCGGCCGCGCCGAGCCAGAACACGCCGCGGTAGTCGATGCGTGGCACCAGGGTCATGGCGGCCACGAAGGCGATCCACGTGCCGCCGCCCTCGGCCGAGAACAGTTTGCTGAACGCGGCTTTGTCGCCGTCGAGCCCTTCGCCGACGCGGGCACGCAGCGCCACCCAGAAGATCGCCCCGCCGGCCCCGCCGAGTACGGCCGCCGCGAAAGCCGGCCCCAGCCCCGGGGTGACCGCGTACCCGGCGAACGACAGTCCATAGAGGACGGCGCCGATGGCGGCCAGCCGCCCGCGGTCGAAGCGGTCGGCCAGCGCCCCCGCGAGCGGCCGCACCGCGAACGACACCAGGGTCTCCAGCGCCGTCAAGGCCCCCACCCCGGCCGCGCTCGCGCCCAGCGCGCTGCCCGCCCACAGCGGCAGGAAGAAGTCCAGGACCTCGACCGGCCCGCGCGTCAACGCCGCGGCCAACTCGTTCTGACTCGCGCGGCGTTTCCCCTGCGCCATCGCAACCCCCCAGGTTTCGAGATACGATCGTATCCTAAAGCGGCCGAACCTAGGATGGCAACCGTGCCCAAGATCGTGGACCGCGAGCAGCGCCGCCGGGAGATCGCGGAAGCCGTGCTCCGGCTGATCGCCAGGGAGGGCATCGAAGCGGTCAGCGTCCGCACCGTCGCCACCGAGGCCGGGCTCTCCGCGGGCGCCGTGCAGAAGTACTTCGCCACCCGCGACGAGCTGTTCCGCTTCGCGTTCGACCTCACCGGCGAGTACATCGAGCAGCGCTGGATGCGGGTCCCGCAGGGCCACCTGCTCACCATGCTGCGCGCGCTGGTCGCCGAGGCCCTGCCGCTGGACGACCAGCGCCGCGCCGAGGTCATCGTCGTCCTCGCGTTCGCCGCGCGCGCCGCCGTCCTCCCGGAGTGGGCCGACCACCTGCGCGAGGGCTACGAGTTCATGCGCGCGCAGACCGCCGACTTCCTCGGCCAGGCCCAGCGCCACGGGCACGTCCGCGACGACCTGGACGCAGGCAAGCTCGCCGACGTCGTCGTCGCCCTCACCGACGGCTTCGCCCAGCACCTGCTGCAGGCCGCGCCCGGATCGGAGCTGCACCGCCGCCTGCTCGGCTCCCTCGAGTTCGCCCTCACGGAGCTCCTCGCGCCCCGCGCGGCAGAATGACGGCATGCTGCCCAGCACCGAGTTCGCCCTGCTCCGCCGCCTGTCCCTGGAACAGGTGAACGGCCGCGCGCCGTCGATGGTCGCCGCTGTCGTCCGTGACGGCGAGGTCGCCTGGTGGGGCGCGCGGGGCTCAGTCGAGGGCGCCGCGCCCGACGACGACACCCAGTACCGCCTCGGCTCGATCACCAAGTCGATCGTGGCCGCGCTCGTGATGCGCCTGCGCGACGAGGGCCGCCTCGACCTCAACGACCCGCTGGACAAGCACGTCCCCGGCACGAGCTTCGGCGCCTCCACCGTCGGGCAGCTGCTCTCGCACACCGGCGGCCTGACCTCGGAGTCCCCCGGCTCGTGGTGGGAGCGCAGCGAAGGCGGCGACTGGGCCACCCTCGAAGCCAGCCTCGCCAAGGACGCGCTGAAGAACCGCCCGGGCAGCCGGTTCCACTACTCCAACGTCGGCTACGGCGTGCTCGGCGAACTGGTCGCCCGCCACCGCGGCACCGACTGGCTGACCGCGCTCAACCGCGAGGTCCTCGAACCGCTGGGCATGTCGCGCACGACGCCGCACCCCACCGGCAAGCACGCGCGTGGCTGGGCGGTGCACCCGTTCGCCGACCTGCTGCTGCCCGAGCCCAGCCCGGACGCCGGCGCGATGGCCCCGGCCGGGCAGCTGTGGTCGACCGTCCGCGACCTGGCCCGCTGGACGGCGTTCGTCGGCGGCGACAGCGCGGACGTGCTCAGCCCGGACACCGTGGCCGAGATGCGCGCGGTCGCCACGGTCGACGACGCCGACGCCTGGACCTCCGGCTACGGCCTGGGCCTGCAGGTCCTGCGCCACCAGGGCAGGCGGCTGGCCGGGCACACCGGGTCGATGCCCGGGTTCCTCGCCTGCACGCTGGTCGACGAGGTCACCGGCACCGGCGCGCTGACCTTCGCCAACACCACCTCCGGCCCGGCGATCCTCGGCCTGGCGGTCGACCTGATCTCGATCGCCGACGAGCAGGAGCCGAACCTGCCCGAGGAGTGGCACCCATCCGAGGTGGACCGGTCGCTGCTCACCCTCACCGGCCTGTGGCACTGGGGCCCGACGCCGTACCACCTGCGGCTGACCCCGGGCGGCATGCTGAGCCTCGCCCCGGTCAACGGCATGGGCCGGGCGTCCCGGTTCCGCCCGGTCGCGCAGGACGAGTGGCTCGGGCTGGACGGCTACTACGCCGGCGAGACGCTGCGCGTCGGCCGCGACACCGACGGCACGCCGCGGCACCTGGACCTGGCGACGTTCGTCTTCACGCGCACCCCGTACGACCCGGCGGCGCCCGTCCCCGGCGGCGTCGACCCGGAGGGCTGGCGTACCGCATAGTGGGACCCGCCACCGCCGTCACGCGGCGGAAACACGACCTGCGAGACTGGGGCCATGACCGATGAGCTGACCATTCCGGCTGAACTGAAGCCCTCCGACGGGCGCTTCGGCTGCGGACCGTCCAAGGTCCGGGCGGAGCAGCTGGCGAACCTCGCTTCCGAGGGCGCCGCCTACATGGGCACCTCCCACCGGCAGAAGCCGGTGAAGTCCCTCGTCGGACGGGTGCGCTCCGGTCTGTCCCAGCTCTTCTCCCTGCCCGACGGCTACGAGGTGGTGCTCGGCAACGGCGGCACCACGGCGTTCTGGGACGCCGCCGCGTTCGGGCTGGTGAACGAGCGGGCGCAGCACTTCACCTACGGCGAGTTCTCGTCGAAGTTCGCCAAGGTGACCTCGGACGCGCCGTTCCTGGGCGACTCCATCGTGGTCAAGGCCGAGCCGGGCAGCGCCCCGGAGATCGCCTACGAGCAGGGCGCGGACCTGGTCGGCTGGGCGCACAACGAGACCTCGACCGGTGTCGCGGTGCCGGTGTGCCGCCCCGCGGGCAGCGAGGGCGCGCTCGTCGCGATCGACGCCACCTCGGGCGCAGGCGGCCTGCCGGTCAAGGCCGAGGACTTCGACGTCTACTACTTCGCGCCGCAGAAGTGCTTCGCCTCCGACGGCGGCCTGTGGCTGGCGCTGATGTCGCCCGCGGCGATCGAGCGGGTCGAGAAGATCGGCTCCAGCGGCCGGTGGATCCCCGAGTTCCTGTCGCTGACCACGGCGCTGGACAACTCGCGCAAGGACCAGACGTACAACACCCCGGCGGTGGCGACGCTGTTCCTGCTGGCCGACCAGATCGAGTGGATGCTGTCCAACGGCGGTCTCGACTGGGCGGTCTCGCGCACGCAGGACTCCTCGACGCGGCTGTACGAGTGGGCCGAGGAGACCAGCTACACCGTGCCGTTCGTGAAGGACCCGTCGCTGCGCTCGCAGGTCGTCGGCACCATCGACTTCGTGGACGAGGTCGACGCGACGCAGGTCGCCAAGGTGCTGCGCGCCAACGGCATCGTCGACGTCGAGCCGTACCGCAAGCTGGGCCGCAACCAGCTACGCGTCGGCATGTTCCCCGCGATCGAGCCGGGCGACGTCACGGCGCTGACGAGCTGCATCGAGTGGGTCGTCGAGCGGCTCGGCGACTAGTCCCAGCACGAGGAGCAGCAGGACGCCGGTGAGGACGTAGCTCTCGGCGAGCGGCCAGACGCTCCGGTGGTCCCACAGCGGGCTGACCACGAACACCACTGTCGCGAGGGCGGCGGTTCCGAGCACGAGCGGCCGGAACCGCCGCCCTCGCCACGTCAGGACCCCGATCACCGGCGCCGCCCACACCCAGTGGTGGGTCCAGGACACCGGTGAGACCAGCAGCGCGCCCACCGCGCACGCCAACAGCGCGACCACGGCGTCGGCACGCCGCATCACCAGCGCGGTGACGACGAGGGTGACGGCCACCGCGACCAGCCACGCCCAGGTCGGCGCGCCGAGCCGGGCGAGCAGGCCGTGCAGCGACTGGTTCCCGATGTAACCCGGGTCGCCGACCCGCTCGCCCTGGAAGACCAGCTTCGTCCAGTACGTGACCGAGGCCTGCGGCGCGATCGCCCACGCCAGGACCACGCAGCAGGCGAACGTCGCGACCGCTCGTCCGGCGGCGCGGAAGTCCTTGCGCAGCAAGAAGAACAGCACGAACGCGGCCGGGGTCAGCTTGACCGCGGCGGCGAGCCCGACCAGGAATCCGCGGCGGCGGACCGGGGCGAGCGCGTCGACCGTGACGAGCAGCACGAGCAGCAGGTTGATCTGCCCGAACCCGAGCGTGGCGCGCACCGGCTCGCTGAACAACGCCACCGCCTGGACGATCAGCGCGGCGCCGCCGAACACGTGCAGCCGCCGGTCGTACCGCGAAAAGCACAACGCGAGCACCGCACCGAGCGCGACGACGGACACGACGGTGATCCCGACGAGCGCGACATCGGGCGGAATCACCAGCAACGGCGCGAAAACGAACGCGGCGAACGGCGGATAGGTGAACGGCAGGAGTGTTCCGTTCCGCGTAGGCGGCAATGGGCCGTACGGGTCACCGCGGTCGAAGAACGCCTGCGCGCCGAGCCGGTAGACGTCCAGATCCAGGCCGTCCAACCGTTTCCACGCCAGCAGGATCCCGACCAGCACGACTTCGATCGCCACTCCCGTGGCCAGCACCCTCCGCCCCACCGCGCAATACTCGCGGATCCTGATCACCGGGGTCCCGTCCGGGTGGCCGAACGGGTGGAATTGCTGCAAGATCAACCAAAAAGTGTCGGCGCGCCTGCCCCGTCAAGCGGACGCGCCGACCTACCGTGAACATCCGAAGGTGAAGTCAGGAGGAAGCGGATGCGGACGCTGAGAGTGGTCGGGCTGCACGAGGACGGTAAGTCCATCGTGTGCGAAGACCCGGCGCGGCGCGAGCGTTTCCTCCTGCCCGCCGATGAGAAGCTGCGCGCGGCCGTCCGGGGCGACGTGCCGAGGCTCGGGCAGATCGAAATCGAGACGGAGAGCCAGATGCGACCACGCGAGATCCAGGCCCGGATCCGGGCCGGCGAGTCGGTGCAGCAGGTCGCGGACGCCGCCGGGGTTTCGGTGGAACGGGTGGAGCGGTTCGCGTACCCGGTGCTGCTGGAGCGGTCCCGCACCGCCGAACTGGCGCAGTCGGCGCACCCGGTCCGCGAGGACGGCCCGGACCTGCGGACGCTCGGCGAGATCGTGGCCTACGCGTTCGGCGTGCGGGGCCAGGACTACTCGCAGGCGTCGTGGGACGCCTGGCGCGGCGACGACGGCCGGTGGATCGTGGCGCTCCGGTGGACCGCGGGGCGCTCCGACAACGCCGCGCACTGGCAGTTCTCGGCCGGCGCGCACGGCGGCACGGTCACGGCGCTGGACGAGCACGCCGAGGACCTGCTGGACCCGCACCGCACGCCGCGGACGCTGCGGGCGGTGGGCGCCGAGGCCGAGCCCCTGCCGGAGCCCGAGCCCGAGCCGGTGGACGAGCAGCCCACGCTCGACATCGACGCGCAACCGGACCCGTCGGCCGCCAAGCCGAAGCCGAAGAAGAAGGCCCACCCAGCGGTCCCGGCCTGGGAAGACGTCCTACTGGGAGTCCGCAGCCAACGCGGCTGAGCGGCGCGCAGCGCCACGCCCTTGATCTCTGCACCCCAAGGTTGCTGGGTGGTCATCCCGTCGCCTGACACGCAACGATCACCTTGAGCCAGGGCCGCAACCTGGGCCACCAACCGGCGGCCGACCATGCCAACCTTGCGGCCCTGGCTCAAGGTGATATGCACAAACCGGAAGGCGACGGGATGACCACCCACCCGAGGTGAGCCGACAACGGTCCCCTGGTCATCCCGGAGCCTGCCCGTCCGGCGAGGACATCCCTTGATCTTTGAACCCGCCACCCAACAACTCTCCGCGGTCATCGCCCCGACGCGGCGCGGCCGCGAACCGCTCCGGCCGCGCGAACGCCCGCTTCCGTCAGTCCTCCAGCCGCGCGACCAGTGACTTCGGCGCCACCACCCGGTACGCCTCCCGCACGACAGCCCGCATCTCGTCCCAGTCCACCCGCACGTCGAGGTACACCCCGAGCCACCCGCGGTGCCCGACATAAGGCGGCCGGAAGAACCGGTCCGGCTCGGCCGCGACCATCTCCTCCTGCGCTCCGGGCTGCGCGGCGCACCAGCACGCCACCCGGTCGTCGTGGTGGTGGTCGGCGTACATCACGAACGCCTTGCGGCCGCGGATGAACCACGTCGGCTCGCCGTGGCTGAGCCGCTCCTCCACCTCCGGCAGCGCCAGGCAGGTCTCACGAAGCAGCGAGAGCGGGTCCATCAGAACACGACGGCCAGCACGCCGAACCAGGACAGCACGACGCCGGCCGCCGCGCCCAGCGCGACCCACCGGATGATCGGCAGCTTCCGCGCCAGCCACAGCGACGGCGCGATCCCGGCGGTGACCACGACCGCCGCCAACAGGACCAGCCAGCCCGCGGTCTCCGCGGCCAGCGCGATCGCGAGCGCCATCATCGCGACGATCACCACCGCCGCCACGAACCCGGCCACCACCAGCCCGGTCGCCCACGGCGTCGGCTCGTCCCCGACCCCGGCGAACAGCCGCGGCGGCTCCTCGGCGCGCGGTGGCGGCGGCACGACCACCTGCTCACCGGTCACCGGGTCCACGTAGTGCACCGGCGTGCCCATCACCCCGGCGACGCGCGAAGCCAGCTGCTGCCCGCGCCGGGACACCACGGTCGCGGCCTCGCTCGGGTCGTTCGCCGACCGCCGCAGCGCCGCAGCGACCTGTGCCCACTCGTGCAGCGCGTCGGCCAGTTCGACACCCAGCGCGAGGCTGTGGGGGTCGATCTCGCGCGTGTACACGTCGCCGTGCCCCTTGAGCACGGCGCGGTCGCCGCGGACCCGCAATTCCACGCATGCACCTTTCCGGCCGTCACGCCAGGACGTCGTCAATTTACCGCTGCGGCGAGCTCGTAGAAGGCCACCGCCGCGGCAGTGGCCACGTTGAGCGAGTCGACGCCTTCGCTCATCGGGATCCGCACCGCGACGTCGGCGCTGTCCAGCGCTTCCGCGGTCAGGCCCGGCCCCTCCGAGCCGAGCAGCAGGGCCGTCCGGCCACCATCGGCGGCCACCTCGCGCAGCGTCCGCGAGTCCGCGCGCGGGGTCAGCGCCGCCACCCGGAACCCCGCCGCCCGCACCCGCTCCAGCCCGGACGGCCACGGCGTCAGCGGGGCGAACGGCACCCGCAGCACGTTGCCCATCGACACCCGCACGCTCCGCCGGTACAGCGGGTCCGCGCAGCCGGCGCCGAGAAGCACGCCGTCGACCCCGAGCGCGGCCGCGTTGCGGAACAGGGCGCCGATGTTCTCGTGGTCGCCGACGCCCTCCAGCACGGCGACCACCCGCGACCGCGCGAGGATCTCGTCGGCGTCCGGCTGGGGCGCGCGGTCGGCCACCGCGAGCACGCCCCGGTTGAGGTGGAACCCGACGACCTTCGCCATCACCTCGGCCGACGTGACGTACGCCGGCACCGGCACGTCCGCCAGGTCGGGCGCGAGTTCGGCGATCCGCCGCTCGACGCCCAGCAGGGCCCGCGGCGGGTACGCTGACGCGAGCAGGCGCCGGACCACCACGGTGCCCTCGGCGATCACCAGGCCGCGCCCGCCGGGCCGGTCCGGTCGCCGGTCGGCCGTGGAGAGGTCCCGGAAGTCGTCGAGCCTGGGATCACCCTCGTCTTCGGTTCGCACGATCTGCGCCACGGCATGAAGTCTGCGGCTTCGGGGTAGATCCTCCGTCGTCGGGGTGGGTGCTCCGAACGTCATGCGTACCACTGGGCCGAACGGACCAGCGGGGGCCGCGGTGGGGCGCGTCGTGGCGGAGCCACCGTTTTGGCCGATGACCTCGTGACGATCGTTGTGCGACCGTTGTCGGCCGGGGTGCCGCGGCGATCACCACAGCAGCGGCCGAGGACAAGAGCAGGGATGGCATGGGCAAGGACGTGTCGGCGGAAGCCTTCAGCCCCCGGGACCGGGCGCGGTACCGGCACAAGCTCCAGCGGTGCCTGGACACCCTGGCCAGGATGCTCGCCGACGACAGCTTTTCGTTCCCGCGAAGACACATCGGGCTCGAGGTCGAACTGAACCTGGTGGACGACCGGCTGCGGCCGTCCATGTCGAACAGCGCCGTGCTGGAGGCGCTGGACGACGAGTCCTTCACCACCGAACTGTCCCAGCACAACATCGAGCTGAACGTGCCGCCGCGCCCGCTCGCCGGGAAGTCCGCGATCGAGTTGGAGCACGATCTGGTCGGCTACCTGGGCGAGGCCGACCGGAACGCGACCGCCGCGGGCGCTCGGCTGGCCGTCATCGGCATCCTGCCGACACTGGCGGAGGACCACTTCGACCAGAAGTGGATCACCAACAACACCCGGTACACGCTGCTCAACGACCAGATTTTCGCCGCCCGCGGGGAGAACATGACGCTGTCCATGGACGGCGCCCCGCTCGGCGGGCACAACCCGGAGCGGTTGCGCGCCTACTCGGAGTCCATCCTGCCCGAGGCCGCGTGCACGTCGGTGCAGTTGCACGTGCAGGTGGCGCCGGAGGAGTTCGCCACCCACTGGAACGCCGCGCAGTGCCTGGCCGGCGTGCAGGTGGCCGTCGGCGCGAACTCGCCGTTCCTGCTCGGCAAGGCGCTGTGGCACGAGACCCGCATCCCGCTGTTCCTGCAGGCCACCGACACGCGCCCGGAGGAGCTGCGCAACCAGGGGGTGCGGCCGCGGGTGTGGTTCGGCGAGCGGTGGATCACCTCGATCTTCGACCTGTTCGAGGAGAACGTCCGCTACTTCCCCGGCCTGCTGCCGGAGACCGACAGCGAGGACCCGCTGGAGACCCTCGAGTCCGGGCAGGCGCCGAAGCTCACGGAACTGATGCTGCACAACGGAACCGTGTGGCGCTGGAACCGCCCGGTCTACGACGTGGTGGACGGCAAGCCGCACCTGCGCGTGGAGAACCGCGTGCTGCCCGCCGGCCCGACGGTGCTCGACATGATGGCCAACGCGGCGTTCTTCTACGGCACGCAGCGGGCGCTCGCCGAGGCCGAGCGTCCGGTGTGGACACAGATGTCGTTCCAGGCGGCGGAGGAGAACCTGTACGCCGGTGCGCGCAACGGGTTCGACGCGCAGCTCTACTGGCCCGGCCAGGGCTGGGTGCCGCCGGACGAACTGGTGCTGCGCGTGCTGTTGCCGCTCGCGGTGGAGGGCCTGCGCAGCGCGGACGTGTCCGAAGCGGCCATCGACCGCTACCTCGGCGTCATCGAGCAGCGCTGCCTGACCCGCCGCAACGGCGCGTGGTGGCAGCGGGCGGTCGTCACCGGAGCGGAGGACCGCGGCGCCGACCGCGAGACCGCGCTGAGCACGATGCTCGGCCGCTACCTGGAGCTGAGCCGGAGCGGCGAGGCCGTGCACACCTGGCCCGTGGACACTCCGTGATCAACCGGGCTCTGTTCGGGTCAATCCGGCCTTGTTAGGGTAGCCTAAGTGACCGATGTCGCTTACAGTGCCACTCATGGCGGCTCCCCTCGCGGTTGACTCGGACCTGACCCAGACCCCGTTCTCGACCACCCTGAGGGAGTCGACACGGCGGGCGCACGACCGGGCACACCACTCCCGGTACATGCGGGACCTGTTCAACGGCGACCTGGACCTGACCGACTACGCCCGGCTGGCGGCCCAGTACTGGTTCATCTACCAGGCCATCGAGGAGGCCGCGGACGCGATGCGCCGCGACCCGGTCGGCGGCCGGTTCGTGTTCGACGAGCTGCGCCGGGTGCCCGCGCTGGCGGCCGACCTGGAGTTCCTCTACGGCGAGCAGTGGCGGGACCGCGTCACGCCGGTGCCCGCGACCGAGGACTACGTGCGCCGCATCCGGGCGGTCGCCTTCGACTGGGCCGGCGGCTACGTGGCCCACCACTACACGCGCTACCTCGGCGACCTCGCCGGCGGCCAGGCGGTGCGCAAGCTGCTGGCCAAGGCCCACGGCGTCGAGGGGCCGGGCGCGCTGTTCTACCACTTCGACGACATCGACAACGTCCCCGCGTTCCGGAAGCGGTACAAGGCGCTGCTCGACGACACCCCGTGGACCGGGGCCGAGCGCGACCGGATCGTCACCGAGACGCTGGTGGCCTTCGAGTTCAACATCGCGGTGCTCGACGACCTGGTGCAGTGATCATCCGCACACCCCGTTGACCTCCATCTAGCTGGAGATTGCAGGCTTGCCGCATGACCGGTTCCCGCAGTGCGGACAGCGGCTCCCCAGTTAGCTTCCTGCGCGCGCGAGGACTAGGTTTTGATACCGCAAGGGACTCTGCGTCAGACAAGAAGGAGGGCTGATGGCCCGCTACGAGCTTCCTGACCTCGACTACGACTACGGCGCGCTCGCCCCGCACATCTCGGGTCAGATCAACGAGCTGCACCACAGCAAGCACCACGCGACCTACGTCAAGGGGGCCAACGACACCCTGGACAAGCTCGCGGAGGCTCGGGACAAGGGCGACTTCGGCTCGATCGTCGGCCTGGAGACCACGCTGGCGTTCAACCTGGCCGGGCACGCCAACCACGTGGTGTGGTGGAAGATCCTGTCCCCCGAAGGCGGCGACAAGCCGACCGGTGAGCTGGCCTCGGCGATCGACGAGGCGTTCGGCTCGTTCGACAAGTTCCAGGCGCAGTTCAACGCGGTCGCCACGACGATCCAGGGCAACGGCTGGGCCGCCCTGTCGTGGGACCCGATCGGCAAGACGCTGATCACGCAGCAGCTGCGCGACCACCACAACAACCTGATCCTGCCGACCGTGCCGATCCTGCTGGTCGACGTGTGGGAGCACGCCTTCTACCTCGACTACAAGAACGTCAAGGCGGACTACGTCAAGGCGCTGTGGAACGTCTACAACTGGGGCGAGATCAGCAAGCGCTTCGACAACGCCGTTTCCGGCGGCAACGGCCTGCTCCTCTGAGCGAGCCTGATCGAGGGGTCCTTCCGCGCACCCGCGCGGACAGGGCCCTTCTTTTTTTTGCGCTTGACCTCGACCACAGTGGAGGGTGCAGGCTGGCTGCCATGGATGTCGACGCGTACCTGGCCCGCATCGGAGCCGGCCGTCCCACCGCCCCCACCCCGGCGGCGCTGCGGGAGCTGCACGAAGCCCACCTGCTGACGGTTCCGTTCGAGAACCTCAGCGTGCACCTGCCCGAGCGGATCGTGCTGGACGAGGACGCGTTGTTCGACAAGGTCGTCCGGCGCCGCCGCGGCGGGTTCTGCTACGAGCTCAACGGCCTGTTCGGGGCCCTCCTGCGCGAGCTGGGCTTCAGCGTGACCCTGCTGGGCGCCCGCGTGTTCGGCGGCGGCCGGTGGGGCCCGCCGTTCGACCACCTGGCGCTGCGGGTCGACCTGGAGGAGCCGTGGCTGGCCGACGTGGGCTTCGGCCGCTTCGCCCGCCACCCGCTGCGGCTGACGGCGTGCGAGCCGCAGACCGACCCCGAGGGCGAGTTCCTGGTGGTGGACGCGCCGGACGGGGACATCGAGGTGCGGCTGAACGGCGAGCCGGCCTACCGGCTGGAGAAGCGCCCGCGGCAGTTGTCCGACTTCGGCCCGACCTGCTGGTGGCAGGCCACTTCGCCGGAGTCGCACTTCACGCAGAACGTGCTGAGCACGATCTCGACGCCGTCCGGGCGAGTCACCCTGGCGGGCGACAAGCTGATCGAGACGGTCGACGGCAAGCGGGCCGAGCGCGAGCTGAGCGACGCCGAGAAGGTCGAGGCCTACCGCGTGCATTTCGGGATCGACATGAACGAAGCCCCGGTGCTGGGATCCTTCCCGGCACCGGGGCTCCGCCCGTTCCCGAACTGACTGCCGCTCCCACCACGAAGCGGACAAGCATTAGGTTAGCCTAACTTCACCAAGCCTCGCAAGGGGCCGGTTCCGGGAGATCGTCCGTTCACCCGTCGGTGTGATCGCGGCGGACGATCGCCCGCTCCAGCAGCCCGTGGAGCGCGCGCTGCTCGCCGGCGTCGAGAGCGGCGAGCGGCGAGTCGCGCACGAGGAGGTCGAGGAGCTTGCCGCGCAGCTCCTCGCCCTTCGCGGTGAGGACGAGCTGGCGGGCGCGGCGGTCCGTGGGGTGCGGCCGGCGTTCGACCAGCTCCAGCTTCTCGAGCTTGTCCACGACAAAGGTGGCATTGGACGGCTCGCAGCTCATCCGCTCGGCCAGTTCGCGCATGGTCATCGGCCCCGTCATCTCCCGCAACGCGGTCGCCTGTGGCGCGGTGAGCCCGAGAGCGGCGGCGCGCTCCCGGACGTGGTCGGCGATCTGCTGGGCCAGCCCGTTCACCAGCCCGCACAGCTCCCGTTCGGCGATGACCTGCGGTTCCATGCTCCCATCGTAGTGATCCGTCAAGTCAGTACATTTTCAGCTTGAATGTTTCAAGCTTGATGCTTTACGGTCGGACGCATGATCACCTCTTCCGACGAGCGCCTGCGACGGCAGGCCGGCATCCACTCACTGCGGCTGGGCGACACGAGGGTGACGTTCGTGCCGGACGGCGTGGTGCACCTGCCGCCGCGCGGCTGGCTGCCGGACACCACCGACGACTTCTGGCACGCGCACCCGGAGTACCTGGACGACTCCGGTCACCTGGTGGCGAGCCTCGGCGGGCTGCTCGTCGAGCACGGCGACCGCGCGCTGCTCATCGACGCCGGCTTCGGGCCGGAGTCCCTGCCACCCGATCCGGGCACGCCGCGCGGCGCGATCCGCGGCGGTGCGCTGCCGGCGAACCTGGCCGCGCTCGGCCGGTCCCCCGCCGGCATCGAGGCGGTGGCGTTCACGCACCTGCACCCCGACCACACCGGCTGGGCCTGGCACCTCGCTCCCGACCAGCCCCTCTTCGCGCACGCCGACTACCTGGTCGCCGAACCGGAATGGGCCGCGCGCGACGCGACGGCACGCGACATCGCCGCGCTGGCGCCGCGGGTCCGCACGGTGCGCGACTGGCAGGAGATTTTCCCCGGCGTGCGGATCCGGATCAGCGCGGGCCACACCGCAGGTCACGCCGAGTACGTGATCAGCGGCGGCGGGAAGCGGCTCATCGCGTTCGGCGACGCGCTGCACTCACCGGTCCAGGTGGACCACCCGGAGTTCTCGGCGGCGGTCGACCACGATCCGGCCCGCGCCGCCGCGCACCGCGCCCGCCTCGTCGCCGAACTGTCCGAACCGGACACGATCGGGTTCGGCATCCACTTCGCCGACGTGGTGTTCGGGCGGGTCCGGCGGGGCGGCGGCGCACCGGCGTGGCAGCCCCTTCCGCCAACCGGGGATCACTGATCGAACTCGCTCGGTCACCGGATAGCGTTTGCCGTGTGAAGACGTCGACAGTGATCGCGATCGTGCTCGGCGTGCTGCTGTCCTTCGCCTCCGTCGCCGGCGCGGCCGGCTACCTGTGGTCGCAGGGCAGCGACGCGCCGCCGCCCGCCCCCGGCCTGCCCGCCGTGTGGCCGGGCAAGGACGGCGAACTGCCGCGCCGCGTGCCGATGCCCTCCGGCGAGATGCTGGCCGCGCTGCCCGCGGGCAGTTCCGGTCACGTGCTGTGCCAGGCGTTGTCCGAGCAGCGCTGGGAGGCGGTGCTCGGCGGCGCCACGCTGCGCGAGGTGCGGGGCAGCGTCTGCCACCTCGTCACCGGGAGCCTCGACGTCAGCCTGCGCCTCGACAACGTGCCCGCCACCCTCCGGTCGCCGCAGTCGGTGACGGTGTCCGGGCGGGCTGCGGAGGTCGAGTCGAGCGGCACCGTCAACGCGCGGCTCAACGTCCACCTGGTCGACGACGCGCCCAGTGGCGAGGTCCACCCGTACCTGCGCCTCGACATCACCCGCTACGCCGTCACGCGCCCGGGCCTCACGCTGGACGACCTCGCCACGTCGATCGCGCGGGACGTCATCGACGCGACGATGGCGCCCGGCCCGGACCTGCCCGCACAGGGCCGCGACGCGGTGATCGCCATGCGGGTGACCGAGCCGATCCCGGGTTACGGCATTCAGGACGCGCCGTGGCCGGTGGTGTCGTGGCAGCTGTGCACGCAGCTCGCAAGGGCGATGGGCACGAGCCCGTCGGCGGCGAAGCCGAGGTTCGACGGCCGCTGCACGGTGCGCACCGTGCAAGCCGCCCTGACGGACGACGTGACACCGCGCGCGTACCCGGACACGCTGGCCGGCCGCCCCGCCCTGATCACCGACGAGGTGGTGGCGGTGAAGCTCGATCAGGACTCGAGCCAGGAACTGGCGTTCACCGGCACAGGCCGCGACCTGAAGTCCCTAGCGGAGACGGTGCTACCCGCCCTCCTCGGACGCTGAGGTCCGCCGGTCAGGCGGCCTGCGACCGGTCCGAGCGGCGCCGCGCGTTGAGCACCCGCTGGCCGGCCGCCCCGCCCTGATCACCGACGAGGTAGTGGCAGTGAAGCTCGATCAGGACTCGAGCCAGGAACTGGCGTTCACCGGCACAGGCCGCGACCTGAAGTCACTCGCGGAAACGGTGCTACCCGCCCTCCTCGGACGCTGAGCCCCAGCGTCCGAGCACCCGTGTGCCCCACGGGGTGTGGACGGTCAGGTCACTCGGGTGATCCAGGCACTCGGCCCGAAGGTCCTCCCCATACACGTCACAAGTCACGACACCGAGCGGCACCCGGGCACCAGCGCGTCAGGCGGCCTGCGACCGGTCCGAGCGGCGCCGCGCGTTGAGCACCCGCAGGCCGGCCAGGCGCACCGGCCGCGTCATGCCGCCGCGGCGGGCCAGCACCACCGCGCACGCCACGGCGGCCACCGCGGAGATCACGCCTCCGATGAGGAACGGGGACCGGCCGCCGAAGGTGTCGGCCATCCAGCCGACCATCGGGCCGCCGATGGGGTTGCCGCCGATCAGCACGAGCACGTAGAGCCCCATGACGCGGCCGCGCATCTCCGGGCTCACCGACGTCTGCACCAGCGAGTTCGCCGTGTTCAGGAACGTGATCGTGGCGAACCCCAGCGGGATCAGCGCGATGCCGAACGCCAGGTAGGTCGGCATGAACCCGGCGACGAACTCGACCGCGCCCAGGCTGAACGCCGCGATCAACAGCAGCCGCACCCGCGGACGGCCCCGCGCCCCGCGCCGGGCCGCCATCAGCGAACCCGTGAACGTCCCGACCGCGAGCAGCGTCGACAACAGCCCGTACCCGTCGGCCTGCGTACCGAACACGTTGCCCGCCACGATGGCCAGCGACGTGAAGAACGTGATACCGAAAGTGCTGACGAAGAACACCAGCACCATCAGCGAAACCAGGTCCGACCGCCCGCGCACGTAGGCCAGCCCCTCGCGCAGCTGCCCCTTGGCCCGCGCGACGGCCGGGCCGCGGAACAGCTTGTCCGGGTCCATCAGCAGCAACCCGGTGATCACGGCCAGCGTGCTGACCGCGTTCGCCAGGAACATCCACCCGGTGCCGACCCACGTGATCGCGAACCCGGCGATGGCGGGTCCGACGATCCGCGCCATGTTGAACACCGACGAGTTCAACGCGACCGCGTTCGTGATCTGCTTGCGCCCCACCATCTCCGCGACGAACGACTGCCGCGCCGGCACGTCCAGCGAGCTGAAGACACCCAGCACGAAGCACAGCACGTAGACCTGCCACAGGGTCACCACCCCGGACACGTCGAGCAGCCCGAGCACCAGCGCCTGCACCCCGATGCCGCTCTGGATGGCGATGCACAGCTTGCGCTTGTCCACCCGGTCGGCGAGCACACCGGCCCACAGGGACAGCATCAGCGTCGGCAGGAACTGCAGCGCCACCGCGATCCCCAGCGCCACCGGGTTGTTCCCGGACAGCTCGAACACCAGCCAGTCCTGCGCGATGCGCTGCATCCAGGTGCCGATGTTGGAGATGATCTGGCCGGAGAAGAACAACCGGTAGTTGGGCACCCGCAGCGAGGCGAACATGCTCGCCTTCGGCTGCGCCTTCTCCTCGGGCTCCGCGGCCGGGGTGGCGGCGGGCTTGGGACGCATCCGGCCGGAGGGCGCGGTGCAGGCGGCGCGGTCGGCGGGTGGCGCCTGGCCCCGGGTACCTGTGTTCGTCAGTTCGGACTGTCCGTCAGTACCCGTGTTGAGCCCCACCGTTATTCGTTCCCCGCCATCCTGTCGATGATCTCGGCGGCACGGGCGAGCACTTCCCGCTCGTCGCCGCTCAGTTCTGCCAGCTTCCGGTCCAGCCAGGCCTCGCGCACCGAAATCGTCTCCCCGACGAACGCCAGGCCCCGCTCGGTGAGGGCGACGATCGACTGCCGCCCGTCCGTCGGGTGCGGGCTCCGCTCGACGAACCCGAAGTCCTCCAGCGCCGCGATGACCCGGGTCATCGACGGCGGCTGGACACCCTCCTTCGCCGCGAGCTTGCCCGGCGTGAGCGGTCCGCACTTGTGCAGCGTGGACAACGCCGCCAGCTGCGTGAGCGAAACGTTCTCGTCGGTGCGCTGCGCCCGGAGCTTGCGGTTCAGCCGCACCACCGCGAGCCGCAACCGGCTCGCCAGGGCGCGCTCCCGCATATCGGACACATAGTTAGCATACCTTACGATCAATCGACCTCGCGGGTGAAATCGATCGCACCTTTACTTTCGGCTGAACCAGCTCACGACCACGCCGTTGTCGAACACCCTGCGGTCGGTCACCTCGAACCGCGTCGGGTCGAACTTCCCGTCCACCAGCGGGATCCCGTCCCCGGCGACCACGGGGTAGCTCTTGATCACCAGCCGGTCGACCTCCGGCCAGACCGCCCCGGCCAGCTTGCCCCCGCCGGAGAGCCAGATGTCCTTGCCCTCCTCCTGCTTGAGTGAGCGGACCAGGCCGAGCGGGTCGCCCCCGACCACCGTCACGGCGGGGTCGGGGCTTTCGCGCAGGGTGCTCGACACGACGTACTGCCGCAGGTGGGCGTACGGGCTGGTGACACCGATGTCCAGCGCCGGCCGGTAGGTGCCGAGCCCCATGACCAGCGTGTCGATGTTCTCGTTGGGGGCGTCGGCGATCCCGGCCGCCTCCCGGATCATGGTCGGCACGGTTTCCGGGAAGGACTTCAGCATCCACCCCCGGTAGGCCTCGAACTGGGCACCCTCGCCCTCGGGGTAGAAGTCGAACTCGCCGGCCGGGCCCGCGATCCGGCCGTCGATGCTGACCCCGACGTAGTAGACCAACTCTCGCATATCGCTCCGCTCGTAGTACTCTGTCTGTAGTGGTTCGACCGTAGTACTACAACTGGAGTGGTGTCAAATGGTGCGGAGGAACGAGGAGCGACGGGCGGCTCTGCTGGACGCCGCGATCGAGGTGCTGGCCGCCGAGGGCGCGCGCGGGCTGACGTTCCGGGCCGTCGACAAGGAGGCCGCCGTGCCGGCCGGCACGGCATCCAACTACTTCGCCAACCGCGACGACCTGCTGTACCAGATCGCCCAGCGGTTCTACGAGCGCATGGAGCCGGACGCGGCGACGATCGAGCGGCAGCGGACCGCGCCGCGGGACCGGGCGACCTACACCCAGCTCATGCGTGAACTCGTGGCGCGGATCACCGCGTTCCCCAGCGGCTACCTCGCGCTGCTCGAACTACGCCTGGAGGCCACCCGCCGCCCGGAGCTGCGCAAGCTGCTGACCGAGCGCGTGCGCGCCGACGTCGACGCGAACGTGACCTACCACGAGCAGTCCGGGCTGCCCGGCGACGCGACCGCGGTGCGGCTGCTGATCCTCACCCTCAGCTGGATGATCGTCGAGCAGCTCACCCTGCCCGAGGTGTACGGCGAAGCCGAGCGGGACGAGCTGATCGCGGCCGCGGTCGAGCGGCTCGTGGCGGAGTGACTCAGCCGATCGCGTCCTGGATCGGCCCCACCGCGAAGTAGGCCACGAACGCCACGGCGATGACCCACAGCAGCGGGTGCACCTTGCGCGCCCCGCCCGTCACGGCCTGGATCACGACGTAGGAGATGAACCCGACGCCGATGCCGTTGGTGATCGAGTAGGTGAACGGCATGACGACGATCGTCAGGAACGCGGGCAGCGCGATCTTGAAGTCGGTGAAGTCGATCTCCCGCACCTGGCTGATCATCAGCGCGCCGACGACCACCAGCGCGGGCGCCGCGGCCTCGACCGGGATCACCTCGTACAGCGGCGTGAAGAACATGGCGCCGAGGAACAGCAGCCCGGTGACCACGTTGGCCAGCCCGGTGCGCGCGCCCTCGGCGATGCCGGACGCCGACTCCACGAACACGGTGTTGGAGCTGGACGAGCCGGCACCGCCGGCCACCGCGCCGAGGCTGTCCACGAACAGGGCCTTGCCGGTGTTGGGCAGCTCGCCGTCACGGTCCAGCAGCCCGGCCTCCTTGCCGAGGCCGGTCATCGTGCCGATGGTGTCGAAGAAGTCGGTGAGGATCAGGGTGAACACGATCAGCGCGGCGGTGATGGCCGGGACCTGCACCCACGCGTCGAAGTTCACCTGGCCCAGCAGCGACAGGTCCGGCCAGCCGGCGATCCGGTCCGGCAGCGCCGGGTACCCGAGGTTCCAGCCCTTCGGGTTGGTGCCGCCGGCCGGGCCCGCGTTGACGAGCGCCTCCAGGATGATCGCGATCACCGTCGTCACCAGGACGCCGATGAGGATCGCGCCGCGGACCCGCCGCGCCACCAGGACACCGGTGATCAGCAGCCCGATCACGAACACCAACGTCGGCCAGCTCGCGATCGACCCGCCGATGCCGAGCCCGACCGGCACGGTGGTGTTCGCCGCGTCCGGGATGCGCCGCACGAAACCGGCGTCCACCAGGCCGATCAGCGTGATGAACAGGCCGATGCCGACCGCGATCGCGGCCTTCAGCGCGGGCGGCACGGCGCGGAACACCATCGTGCGGATGCCGGTGAGCACCAGCACCAGGATGATCAGGCCGTTGAGCAGGACCAGGCCCATCGCGGCGGGCCAGCTCATCTGCGGCGCGACGCTGACCGCGATCAGCGAGTTGATGCCGAGCCCGGTGGCCATCGCGAACGGGTAGTTCGCCACCACGCCCATCAGGATCGTCATGACGCCCGCGATCAGCGCGGTCACGGCCGCCACCTGCGGGACCGGCAGGATGTTGCCGAACAGGTCCTTGTGCGCGCCCGCGTCCTGGGCCGAGAAGCTGCCGATGATCAGCGGGTTGAGCACCACGATGTAGGCCATCGTGACGAAGGTGACCAGCCCGCCGCGCACCTCGCGGCCGACGGTCGACCCACGCTCGGTGATCTTGAAGAACCGGTCGAGTCCGGTCCTGCCGCCCTGCACAGCCATGCAACCTGCCTTACCTGGTGCCACTGGGATGACCCGCGGGTAGCCTTCCTGACGTGGCCGATCCGATCAACGCCGGGGATGTTAAACGTCCGTTGCTTCCGGTGCCCGAGTTACCCGAGCGGCTGGTGGTGCTCTACCCGGTCGTCGCGGTCGGCACACTCGTGTGGTTCGCGGGTTTCCTCGTGCTCGGCGGGATTCGCCTGTTCGGAACGGGCGGGCCGGCGAGCGTGTGGATGTGGACCTGCCTGTCCGGCGGCGTGCTCGGGCTGATGGGTATGGGCATCATGAGCTGGCAGCGCTGGGCGCGCCGCCACGGCAGCCGCAGCGCGCAGACCGGTCTCTGACGGGCGACGTAGAGCGCGGCGGGGTTGCCCGGCGGCCGGCCCGGCAGGGGGTCGATCGAGTCGATGTGGACGAACCCGTGCCGCTCCCGGAACCGCCGCGTGGCCACGTACGGAGCGGCCGTCGCGTTCAAGGCGTTCTACAGCAGGTAGGTCGTCGTCGCGGGGTCGTTCAGCACGGCCTCCACCAGGTGGCGCTCGGACCAGCGACCGGCAGCCCAGGCGAACGCGCGGGCCAGCCCTTCGGGCGAGTCCTCCGCGTGATGTTCCCCGTGAAACGTCCCACTTTCGACCCACCACGGCGTGGCGCGCTTGACTCCGTCGACCTCGACGGTCAACTCGTCGTGCACCACGAGCCCGCCCTCGGGCAGTGGGATGTCCAGCAGCTCCGCGGCCAGGACCAGCGCGGTCATCTCCGCCCACGGCACGAACTCACCGTCGCTGCTGACCCGGGCGTCGGCGTGTTCGGACAGCAGCGGGATGTCCAGCAGCTCGGCGAGCGCGGCCACGTCCGCGCCCGGCGCGGCGGCGACCAGGCGTTCCGGTGCCCACACCGCGCCCAGCCACGGCAGGTCCAGCACCGCGGTCCGCTCGGCGTCGACCACGGACCCGTCGACCGTGCGCACCCGCTCGGGCGCGTCCAGCTCGGCCCACTCCAGGTCCGCGGCGGCCAGCAGGGCGTGCGCGCGCAGGATCAGGCCCGGCGGGACCTCGCGGTCCGGGTCGCCGAGCCGGTCGAGCAGGTCGGCGGCGTCGTCGAGGTTGCGCACGGCCGGCTCCGCCCGGACCCCGGCGGCGGCCAGCACGTCCGGGCGCACCCCGACGTCGGGCACCGGGTCGTACAGGCCGGTCAGGCTCGCCGCGTCCAGCAGCCGCCACTCGGCCGGCGCGCGGCCGGCCAGCAGCGCGTTGCGCTCCAGCCAGGCCGCGGACGGGCTGTCCGGCATCGTCAGCGCCTGCCAGGTCTCGCGCTGCCCGGCGATCAGCCGCAGCGCCTGCGGCCAGGCGTCGTCGGCGACGAGGTCGAGGTCGCGGATCTCCGGCTGCTCGTCGGAGTTGTCCACCACCAGGAACTCGTCGAGCACCCCGAGTTCGGTGAGCACCCGGGACGGCCACTGCTCGGCGAACTCCGCGTCCAGCACGGAGAACGGACCGTCCTCTTCGAACACCTCGGGGTCGAAGACCTCGCGCAGCGGCGAGTTCGGCAGCACCAGCTCGTCCGCGCGCCGCCAGCCGTCCGCCGACGGCAACGCGAGCGCGCCCAGCCCCTCCGCGGAGGTGTCGGAAACCAGGCGCAGCACGGCTTCCGCGAGCGGGCGGGTGTCCAAACCGGACTCGGCGTCGGCCACGCTGCGCTCGATCGCCTCACGCAGCGCGGGCGCGTCGAGCAGGTCCGCCGCCTCCGCCTGCTTCGCGCCGAGGCGCTCCAGCAACGGGTGCGCCGCCTCCGGGTGGACCAGCCGCAGCCCGCCCACGTCGGCGTCGGCCAGCAGGTCGAGCAGCTCCGACGCGCCGAGCAGCAACGCGCCGCGCGGGCCGGGCAGCGTCCGCCCGTCCGCCAGCGGCACCGGCAGAGCGCCCAGCTCGTCCGCGGTCACCTCGTGGTTGTCCAGCAGCGGCAGGAAGGCGTCGTACAGCGAACGCCACCACTCCGGGTCCCGGTCCACGCCGATCAGCAGGTCGACCAGGTCGGCGACGTCGAGCCGGTCGGCGTCGACGGTCGCGAGGAGCTGCGCCGGCTCGTAGCCGCTGATCCCGGCGAGCCCGGGCACGACACCGGCGAGCAGTTCCAGCAGCCGCGGCGACTCGACCGACAGCACGCGCGCGCTCGACGGCACGAGGTCGTCGCCCTCGGCCGCGGGCAGCCATGCTTGCGTCGCGAGCTGCCTGCCGACCAGCTCACGCAGCTTACCGTCCACTTCGGACAGTGGGAAACCCGCTTCGGGCACCAGCTCCAGCCGGTCCTCCGGCGCGAGCCCGCGCACCAGCGCCGGGTACTCGCGGGCGGCCGCGGCGAGCGCGTCGTCGGCGCCGGGCAGGACCCGGCGGCGGGACGGCTCCAGCGGCACCGTCGCGATCAGCCGGGCAGGCAACGACAGCCGCTCGTCGGTGGGCGTCGGGGCGTGCAGGACGTCCTCGGTCAGGCGCCCGTCGACCGGCTTCGCCCACACCACGTTCTCGCCGACCCTGGTCAGCCAGCGGACCGTCCCGGACGGGGTGGACAGCTCCACCACACCGTCCACTTCGGATCTCGTCCACTCCGCGCCGGGCGCCTCGATCCGCGCCAGCCAGGGCAGCGACAGCAGCAGGTCCTCGGCTTCGTCGTGCAGGCGGGCCAGCAGCTCGTCCGCGTCCACGCCGTCGCGCAGGGGCAACCGGACCTCGGTGTCGAAGCCGGCGGGCAGGTCCTCGTCTGCCGGCCACGGCAGGCGCAGCACCGGCACCGCGCCGTCGCGCCCGGCGGCCTCCCGGGTGCGGGTCTCGGAGAACGCGACGCCGCCGGTCCGCGAGATCACCCGCGGTTCGCTGCTGACCGCGAGCACCGCCGCGAAGCCGACGCCGAACTGCCCCACGGTGTCGCCCTGCTTGGCCGACGCCCGCAGCGAAGCCAGCGACGCCACGCCGGCGGCGTCGAGCGGCGCGCCGGTGTTGGCGACACGGAGCTCGCGGCCGGCCACGGACACCCGCAGCGTGCCGGGGGCGCCGGCCAGCGCGGCGGCGTCGGCCGCGTTCTGCGCCAGCTCGACGAACAGCCGGTCGCGGTAGCCGCCGACCCGCAGGTCGGTCTCGGCGTTGGTGTCTTCGGTGAACCGGGTCGGCGAGTCCCGCCAGGCCCGCAGCACCGAGGCCCGCAGCGCCTCGGTGCCGAACGGATCACTCAGCTGACTCACTCGCCGTCTCGACGTCCGGGGTCGCGCCCGTCTCGGTCTTCGGCTCCTCGACCGGCTCCATGTCCAGCAGCGAGTCGTCGTAGACCAGCTCGGCGACCGGCACCGACGAGGTCACCTCGACCTCGACCTCGGAGTGCGCGCCGCAGCCGTACTCGGCGTGCACGACGTTGCCGTCCGCCGGGGCGATCTCGTTGCCACACACGCCGAAGGCGGCGCGCAGCGATCCGGCCAGCGGGAGGTAGAAGCCACACGTGCCGCAGTGGGCGGGCGCGCTGCGGGCCATGTCCGACCGCGGCCCGAACTCGCCGCGGTGCCACCGGGTGGCGGCCTCCTCGCGGCCGAAGCGGGACAGGACGTGCACCCGGCCGAGCCCGGCCTCGTGCGCGACCTCCTCGACCGCCGGGTCGTCGGACTGCAGGTACGCCGGGACCAGCCGCGGGTCGTCCTTGTCCGGGGGGAGGATGTCGCCGACGCCCAGGTCGCCCGCCCGCACCCGACGTTCCCACGGCACCCACTGCGGGGCGATCAGGGCGTCCGGGCCCGGCACGAGCACGACCTCGCTGACCGTCACCGGGGCGTCCGCGCCCGCGCTCGCGACCGTCACCGACCAGCGCCAGCCGCGGTAGCCCGGCACGTTGGCCTCGAAGAGGTGGCTCGCCGACACCGCGTCCTCACGCGACACGCCGACGTGCGCCCCGACCTGCTCGGCCCCCGCCTCTTCGACCGCGGCCTCGCGCGCGAGGTCGACTGCCTCGGCGAGAGCGCGCTCCACGGAGCCGTCGTCCAGGGTGAGCAGCAGCGTCATACCCCAATTGTGCCCCGCGCGCCTCCGGCGGCCGTGTCAGGGTGGAGGCGTGCGCACCCTGATCACCTTGACCCTCGCCACGGTCGTCGCGCTCGCGGGCTGCGCGGCGGCGGCGCCGCCCGCGCCTGCCACGGTTCCGCAGCTCACGGTGCAGGTGCTGGAGACGCTGCCGCACGATCCGGCGGCGTTCACGCAGGGCCTCGAGTTCTCCGGCGCCACCCTGTACGAGGGCACCGGGCTGGTCGGGCAGTCGTCCGTGCGGGCCGGCGCGCCCGGGCAGCCGCCCGCCACGCGCGTGGACCTGCCCGCGCCGCTGTTCGGCGAGGGCATCACCGTCACCGGGCCGACCCTGTGGCAGCTGACCTGGCAGAACGGTGTCGCGATCGAACGGGACGCGCGGACGCTCGCCGAGCTGCGGCGCGTGTCCTACGACGGCGAGGGCTGGGGGCTGTGCCACGACGGCGGCCGTCTGGTGATGAGCGACGGCTCCGACCGGCTCACCTTCCGCGACCCGGCCACGTTCGCGGTGACCGGCGAGGTCACCGTCCACCACGGCGAGCAGACCTTTTCGCAGCTCAACGAGCTCGAGTGCGCCGGCGGCGCGGTGTACGCGAACGTGTGGCAGACCGACCGGATCCTGCGGATCGACCCGGCGACCGGCGAGGTCACCGGGCAGATCACCGCGGCCGGGCTGCTCACCCCGGCCCAGGCGTCGGCCGCGGACGTGCTCAACGGCATCGCCGCGGTCCCCGGCACGGACGAGTTCCTGGTCACCGGGAAGCTCTGGCCGGTGATGTTCCGGGTGAAATTCGTGCCCGCTTCCTGATCACCGAGCGCGTCGGCGCAGGAATACGGCAAGATTGACGTGTGGGGCGCAAACGGAAGTGGACACCGGCACCGGGTGCCGGGCAGCCGTGGCGCGCCCAGGGGCGCTTCTACCCCGAGTCGGCCGCGGTGCCGAACGCGGACGAGGCGCCGACGAGCGCGTTCCCGGCAGGCGGGCGCACATCACCGCCGCCACCGCCGCGTGGCGCGCGGCCGTACCCGCCGCGGCAGAGCCCGCCGCCGCAGCAGCGGCCGTGGCACAGCGAGCCGCCGCCCCGCCGCACGGAGCCGCTCTACGAGCACTACAACACCGACGGGTACGCCGACCACAACGCGCGTCCCGAGCCGGAGCCGGCCGCCGAGCACCGCACGGAGGCGACCGCAGGGCCGCTGCCCCGGATGCCGAAGAAGCTGACCGTCACCCGCGTCGCCGCGTTGCGCAGCCGTGAGCTGGGCGGCCGCGCGGTCGGCATGTTCCAGCGCGCGACGAAGGCCGACGGCGCGGACAAGTCCGGCCTCACCTCGCTGACGTACGCGGTGATGCTGAACTACGCCAGCGACGCGGCGATGGCCATCGCGTTGGCCAACACCCTGTTCTTCGCGGCCACCAGTGGCGAGGGCCGCGGCAAGGTCGCGCTGTACCTGCTGATCACCATCGCGCCGTTCGCGCTCGTCGCGCCGGTCATCGGCCCGCTGCTGGACCGGATCCAGCGCGGCCGCAGGCTGGCGATGTGCCTCACCTCGGTCGGCCAGGTGCTGATGGCCGTGCTGATGGCGCTGCACTTCAACGACTGGGGCCTCTACCCGGCCGCGCTCGGGAAGATGGTGCTGTCCAAGTCGTTCACGGTCCTGAAGTCGGCGGTCACCCCGCGGGTGGTGCCGCCGGACATCACGCTGTCGAAGACCAACGCGCGGCTGACGGTGTTCGGGCTCGCGGCGGGCGGTGTGTTCGGCGCCATCGCCTCCGGCGTGAACTCGCTGTTCGGGTCGGCGGGCGCGTTGTGGTTCACCGCGTTGATCTGCGCGGCGGGCGCCGTGCAGGCGATGCGGATCCCGGCGTGGGTCGAGGTGACCGAGGGCGAGGTCCCGGCCACCCTGAAGGCGCACCCGGCGAAGAAGAAGAAACGACAGCCGCTCGGCAGCGACGTGGTCCTCGCCCTGTGGGGCAACGGGACCATCCGCATCCTCACCGGGTTCCTGATGATGTTCGCGGCGTTCGCCGTGAAGGCGCAGGCGGAGCAGACCGGGCAGAGCCCGTTCATGCAGCTGCTGCTGCTCGGCCTGATCGGCGGCGCGGCCGGGGTCGGCGGGTTCGTCGGCAACGCGCTCGGCTCGCGGCTGAGCTTCGGGCACCCCAGCCAGGTCGTGCTCGGCTGCGTGGGCGCGGCGCTGGCCTCGACGATCCTCGCGACGGTCATGGCCGGGATCGTCACGGCCGCGATCGTCGGTCTCGTCGGCGCCACGGCCAGCGCGCTGGCGAAGATCAGCCTCGACGCGGTGATCCAGCGCGACCTGCCGGAGGAGTCGCGGGCGTCGGCGTTCGGCCGGTCGGAGACGGTGCTGCAGCTGGCGTGGGTGTTCGGCGGCGCGATCGGGCTGCTGCTGCCGCCGACGTACTGGATCGGGTTCCTGGTGGTGTCGATCCTGCTGGCGGTGGGGCTGGTGCAGACGTTCCTGCTGGAGCGCGGCTCGTCGCTCCTGCCAGGGCTGGGCAGCAGGCGGGACCGCAGGCCGGCGCGGACCGGCAGCGGGGCCGCTCCCCGCGTGCAGTGAGCCGACCCGTAGGGTTTCCGGCATGCGGCGAACTTTGCTGTTGCTGTCGGCCGGTGTGCTGGCGCTGACCGGGTGCTCCGCCACGGTCGGCCCGCCCGAGGTCACGTTCTTCGGTGACGGTCACACGGTCAACGCCGAGCCGATCGTCAACTGCGACGCGCTGTTGAAGTCGTGCTCGGAAAACCCGGACGCCGCCGTGACACTCAAGGTGCGGCCCGGCAAGCCGGTGCAGATCTCCGTGCCGTCCGAGATCGGCGACACGCCCTGGCTGGTGAACGTCCAGTACGCCAACGCCAAGGGCGAACTGCAGCCGGTGAAGCAGCAGTTCTTCTCGCCCGGGGACAAGCTGGCCTACACCGCTACCGGAGCCGCGCCGGACGACCAGCTGGTCGTTGTGGAGGTGCAGCAGCTCGGAGCTGCCTATGCGGCTGATCAGGCCGGGAATCCGTTACTGGATGAGAACGGGAATCCGCAGTTGGTGGCGCGGGCTTTCTGGTCTTTGCAGGTTGAGCCGGGTTCGTAGCCGCTACGCGGGTTTCTCGATCGCCGGCTTCGCTTCGCTACGCCCCGATTGAAAGAGTCCCTCCCGAACCCGATCTTTCAGGTGTTCGGTTGCCGAGACACCGCGTCAAGGCGGGAAAGCGTGCCTTGACCCGGTGGCTCGGCAACCGATTTGGCTGGGGATCGGGTTGCGGGAGAGGGGTGGCTCGTGAGGTCAGCAGCTTGCGTTGCCGGGTGCGGTTGCGTGGCGGCTGGCGGCTCCGGTGTGACCTGACTTACGGGTCGAGGTCCCGGGCCACCGCGCGCATCACTTCGGCGATCCGCTTGGTGTTCTTGCGGTCCGGGTAGCGGCCGCGGCGCAGGTCCGGCTGCACCTTCATCTCGAGCAGCTTGATCATGTCCTCGATCAGGCCGTGCAGCTCCTCCGCCGGGCGGCGGCGCGCTTCGGCGACCGAGGGCAGGCTGTCGATCAGCCGAACGGACAGGGCCTGCGGACCACGACGGCCGTCGGCGACGCCGAACTCCAGCCGCTGGCCTGCCTTGAGTGCCTCGACCCCTTGGGGGAGCGCGGTCTTGCGGATGTAGACGTCCTGGCCGCCGTCCTGGGTGACGAAACCGAACCCCTTCTCCGCGTCGTACCACTTGACCTTGCCGGTCGGCACTGCCCTCACCGTTCCTTCGCTCTGAGTAAGTCATCTCGCGTACCGGCGGCACGTGACCGCCCTGCACGACGAACGCGCCCTGGGCGTACCCAGGACGCGTAACCACCAGCCTATCCCGGTATGCGCCCTCCGGTGAAGAAGATATGGGTTCTAACCTTGTGCCATGGATACTCCGGCCAAGACTTCCCCGCGCAAGCCGTTCCTCATGCGGCTCGGGATCGGTGTGTTCGCCGTCGGCGTGCTGGCCGTGCTGGCCGTGTTCGTCCTGTTCGCGTTCGGCCTTCGGGACCTCCCGGTGTGGCTGAGCGCCGTCGCCGGGGTGGCCACTCCCCTCGGCATCGCCCTGTCGCTCATCTCACTGGTTCGCGAGCACCGGAAAGCGGCTGCCGGCTGAGCCAGGCCGGGAACTCCGCCAGGCTCTCGAAGACCACCTCGGCCCCCGCCTCCAGTAACTCCGCGCGGCTGCAGGGGCCCGTCGTCACACCCACCGGCACCGCGCCGGCCGCCAGCGCGCCACGCACGTCCCCCAGGTGATCGCCGGCGTAGATCGTCGCGCCGTGCTCGCGCAGGGCCACCGCCTTGCCGTCCGACCACAGCTCGCCCACGAGCACGTCGACGGCCAGGCCGAGCGCCTTCACGTGCAGCGCCGCGTTCGGGCCGTACTTGCCGGTGACGACGACCGTGCGGCCACCGGCCTCGTGCACCGCGGCGAGCGCCTCGTGCGCGCCGGGCAGGGCGACGGTCTCCGGGATCACGATCTCGGGGTACAGCTGGCGGAACCGGTCGACGAGCGCCCCGATGCGCTCCTCGGGCGCGCCGAAGTCACGCAGCACCATGTCCAGCGGCGGGCCCAGGTTCGCGGCGAAGTGCTCGCCGTCCAGCGGCAGGCCCGCCTCCACGCCGAGCGCGTTCATCACCGCGACCATGCCCGGCCGTGGATCGATGAGCGTCATGTCCAGGTCGAATCCGACGGCTGTTCCCACGACAGCCACGGTAGCCGGACCCACCGACAGATCCGGGGGGCGTCTCACCTCCGCTTTACATTGACGCCTTTCGGGTCAACCTTCTTGACACCGAGACATCCTGTGTCAAGCTGTTTCTGTGACTGACATCACCGACTCGTTCGTGGAGCGGACCAGGACTTCGCTCCGGGAGACCCTGCTCGACGCGGCGGCCGACATCCTGGCGGCGCGGGGCTACGCGGCCCTGCGGATGGCGGACGTGGCGTCGGCGGCCGGGGTCAGCCGTCAGACGGTCTACAACGAGTTCGGCAACAAGAACGCGCTCGTGCAGGCGGTCGTCCTGCGCACCACGGGCGAGTTCCTGGACGGCATTCACCAGCGGTTCGCGTCGGCGCCCGATCTGCTGACCGGCATCCGGGGCGCGGTCACCTACACGATCGAGCACGCCAGGGAGAACCGCCTGGTCGCCTCCGCGCTGGGCACGCCCCAGGGCGAGGACCTGCTGCCGCTGCTCACCACCCGGGGTGAGCCGGTGCTGTCCGCGGCGATGGACACCGCCGCGACGCACTACCGCCAGTTCCTGCCCACCCTCAGCACCGACGCCGCGAACCTGCTCGCCGAGACCGCGGTACGGCTCTCGTTGAGCCATCTGGTGCTGCCGACCCATTCCGCGGCCGAGGCGGCCGACCTGGTCTGCGCCGCGCTCGCACCGGCCATCACCCACTATTCGTCCACAATGGAGTGAGCGATCATGACTGGAACCCTGCCCGCGCACCGCACCGGATTCGCCTCGCTGCGCCGGGGCGGACTGAACTGGGATTCGTTCCCGTTGCGCCTGTTCGTCAAGGGCAACCGCAAGTTCTGGAACCCGGCCGACATCGACTTCAGCAAGGACGCCGAGGACTGGCAGACCCTCACCGACGAGGAGCGCCGGTCGTCAACGTACCTGTGCGCGCAGTTCATCGCCGGCGAGGAGGCGGTGACGGAGGACATCCAGCCGTTCATGAAGGCGATGGCCGCCGAGGGCCGGTTCGGCGACGAGATGTACCTGACCCAGTTCTGCTTCGAGGAGGCCAAACACACGGAGGTCTTCCGCCGGTGGATGGACGCGGTGGGGCTGACGGAGGACCTGACCTCGTACGTGAGTGAGAACCCGCACTACCGCAAGCTGTTCTACGAGGAGCTGCCGGAGTCGCTCGCCGTACTGGAGCACGACCCGAGCCCGCTGAACCAGGTCCGCGCGAGCGTCACCTACAACCACGTGATCGAAGGCAGCCTGGCGCTGACGGGCTACTACGCGTGGCAAAAGGTCTGCACCACGCGCGGCATCCTGCCCGGCATGCAGCAACTGGTGAAACACATCGGCGACGACGAACGTCGCCACATGGCATGGGGCACCTTCACCTGCCGACGGCACATCGCCGCCGACGACTCCCTGTGGGACGCCGTCCAGCAGCGCATGGGCGAACTGCTGCCGCACGCGCTCGGGATGATCCAATGGGTGCAGGACCAGTTCGAAGAGCCGCGCCCGTTCGACAACGACCCGCAGGAGTTCATCGAGTACGCGGCCGACCGGGCACAACGCCGCCTGGGCGCCATCGAATCGGCACGAGGCGTCCCGGTGGGCCAGATCGACCTGGACTACTCCCCCGAGCAACTGGAAGAGACGTTCGGCGAAGAAGACGCCAAGGCACTCGCGAACGCAGTGAGCTAAAAAGCGCGCAGCGCAAGTCTTTCGAACAACCCAAGGTAGCTGGGTGGTCATCCCGTCGCCTGACACCGGAACGATCACCTTGAGCCAGGGCCGCAACCCAGGCCGCCAACCGGCAGCCGACCATGCCAACCTTGCGGCCCTGGCTCAAGGTGATATGCACAAACCGGAAGGCGACGGGATGACCACCCGGCGACCACCCACCCGAGGTGGGACGAGGCACCCAACCCCTGGTCATCCCGGAGCCTGCCCGTCCGGCGAGGACTCTTTTGATCTTTTTCCGCCCTTCGGGCGGTGCGCCTCACGGCGCTCGAATGGTCACCTTCCGACCACCCCCGCCCCCGATGCCTGATTGTGTTTCAGTCGCCGAGCAGGGTTGTCAAGGCGGGAAAGCGTGCCTTGACAACCCTGATCGGCGACTAAAGATCGGCTGTGGATCGGGGGCGGGGGAGGTCTGGTTGGGTTGGTCGGCTTGCTTTCGTTGCCGGGTGGCGGTTTTGGGGTGGGTTTGTCGGGCCGCCTTCGTTGCCGGGTGGCGGTTTCCTTTCCTATTCCAGGTCGAGGATCTTCAGTGCCTTTTCCCGCATCTCGACCTTTCGTACCTTTCCGGTCACGGTCATCGGGAATTCGTCCACGATGTGCACGTACTTCGGGATCTTGTAGTGCGCCAGCTTTCCCGTGCAGAACTCCCGCAGCGACTCCGCCGTCAGTGGCTGGGCTCCCTCGCGCATCCGGATCCACGCCATCAGCTCTTCGCCGTAGCGCTGGTCCGGGACGCCGATCACCTGCGCGTCCAGCACATCCGGGTGCGTGTAGAGGAACTCCTCGATCTCCCGGGGGTAGATGTTCTCGCCGCCGCGGATGACCATGTCCTTGATCCGCCCGGTGATCTGGATGTAGCCCTCGTCGTCCATCACGCCGAGGTCGCCGGTGTGCATCCACCTCGCCTTGTCGATCACCTCGGCCGTCTTGTCCGGCTGGTCCCAGTATCCGAGCATCACCGAGTAGCCCCGGGTGCACAGCTCACCCGGCTCGCCGCGCGGCACCGTCAGCCCGGTCTCCGGGTCGACGATCTTGACCTCCAGGTGCGGCCCGACCCGTCCGACCGTCGACACCCGCCGCTCGATCGAGTCGTCCGACCGGGTCTGCGTCGACACCGGCGAGGTTTCCGTCATGCCGTAACAAATGGACACCTCGGCCATGCCCATCCGCTCGATGACCTGCTTCATCACCTCGACCGGGCAGGGCGAGCCCGCCATGATGCCGGTTCGCAGGCTGCTCAGGTCGTAGTCCTCGAAGCCGGGCTCGGCCAGCTCCGCGATGAACATCGTGGGCACCCCGTACAGGGACGTGCACCGCTCCGCCTCCACCGCCTGCAGGGTGGCCTTCGGCTCGAACGACGGCGCCGGGATCACCATGCACGCGCCGTGCGTGGTGGCCGCGAGGTTGCCCATCACCATTCCGAAGCAGTGGTAGAACGGCACCGGGATGCACACCCGGTCCGCTTCCGTGTAGTGGCACAGCTCGCCGACGAAGAAGCCGTTGTTGAGGATGTTGTGGTGCGACAGGGTCGCGCCCTTCGGGAAGCCCGTCGTGCCCGAGGTGTACTGGATGTTGATCGGGTCGTCGGCGGACAGGCCGACCTCCGGCAACGCCTTGCCCCGCCCGGACTCCATCAACTCCGACCACTCGTCCGAGCCCAGCAGCACCACCTGCTCCAGCGCGGCGCACCGCGGCCGGACCTCTTCGATCATCGCCGCGTAGTCGGACGTCTTGAACGACCGCGCCGCCACCAGCATCTTCACCCCGGCCTGGTTCAGCACGAACTCCAGCTCGTGCGACCGGTAGGCGGGGTTGATGTTGACCAGCACCACGCCGATCTTCGCCGTCGCGTACTGCAGGAACGTCCACTCGGCACAGTTCGGCGACCAGATCCCCACCCGGTCGCCCTTGCCGATGCCGCGCCCGGTCAGCCCGGCGGCCAGCGCGTCGACCTCGGCGGCCAGCTCGCGGTAGGTCCACCGGCGGCCCGACGCGAACTCCACCAGCGCGTCCCGGTCACCGAACGCGGCCACGGTCCGGTCGAAGTTGTCACCGATCGTGTCACCCAGCAAGGGCACCTCGGAGATACCCGACGCATAACTCGGCACGGCTGGCATGACGCCTCCTCGGACGCTGTCGACACTGACTGTGACCGAGTTTAGAAATCCCGGCTCGTCCCGGACACCCCCTAGAGTGGGTGGCATGCGGCTCTCCATCGTCGACTCGTTCACCGGCGCCCCGTTCGCGGGCAACCCGGCCGGGGTGGTGCTGCTCGACGAGCCTGCCGACCCGGCGTGGATGCAGTCGGTGGCCGCTGAGCTGCGGCACTCGGAGACGGCGTTCGTCGAGGTCACCGCCGACGGCCCCAAGCCGCTGCGCTGGTTCACACCGACGGTCGAGGTGGACCTGTGCGGGCACGCCACCCTCGCCGCCGGACACGTCCTCGGCGGCGAGCAGGTGTTCACCACCCGCAGCGGCGAGCTGCGCACCCGCGCCGCCGACGGGTGGGTCAGCATGGACTTCCCGAACGACCCGCCGCGCGCCGCGGACGACGACGTCCTCGACGCGCTACCGGGCGTGACGATCGCGGGCGTCGCCCGCGGCAAGTGGGACATCCTGGTCGAGGCCACCGACGCCGCCCAGGTCCGCGAGCTGAAGCCGGACCTCGACGTCATCGCCGGGTGGGACGCGCGCTGCGTGATCGTCACCGCGCCCGGCGACCGGGACGACGTGGACTTCGTCAGCCGCGTCTTCGGGCCCGCCGTCGGCGTGCCGGAGGACCCGGTGACCGGTTCGGCGCACTGCCTGCTGGCGCCGTTCTGGGCGGAGAAACTGGGGCGGGTCAAGCTCGTCGGCGAGCAGGCGTCGGAACGCGGCGGGATCGTCCGGGTCCTGGTGAACGGTGATCGGGTGACGCTGTCCGGACAGGCCGTCACCGTAGTCAGTGGGGAGCTGCACGCCTGATGCGCATCATCCTGAACCTGATCTGGCTGGTGTTGGCCGGCTTCTGGATGGCTCTCGCGTACGTGGTGGCGGGGATCATCTGCTGCGTCCTGATCATCACGATCCCGTTCGGCATCGCGTCGTTCCGCATCGCGAACTACGCGCTGTGGCCGTTCGGCCGCACGATCGTCGACCGCCGCGACGCCGGCGTCGGGTCGCTGATCGGCAACGTCATCTGGATCATCTTCGCGGGCATCTGGCTCGCGATCGGCCACGTCCTCACCGGGATCGCCCTGTGCGTCACGATCATCGGTATCCCGCTCGGGCTGGCGAACTTCAAACTGATCCCGGTTTCGCTGATGCCCCTTGGCAAGGCGATCGTGCCGGTCGACCGCGGCACCGAGGCGTACTACCGCCCCTGAGGCCCGACGAGCTCGCGCAGCAACTCGACCAGCTTCTCCTGCTGCTCCCGCCCGAGTGAGACCAGCGGCGAGGCGCGGTCGAGGCGGTCGAGCACCCCGGCCCGCGCGTCGCGCCCGGCGGCCGTCAGCACGATCTCCTTGGCCCGCCGGTCGGTCGGGTGCGGCCTGCGCTGAACCAGGCCCTGCTCCTCGAGCCGGTCGATGACGAACGTCGCGTTCGAGGCCTCGCACGCCATCCGGCTCGCCAGCTCACGTGCCGTGATCGGCTCCGACAACTCGCGCAGGGCGACGACCTGCGTCGGGGTCAGGCCGACCTCCTCGCCGACCCGCCGCACGTGCACGTCCAGCCGTCGCGCGAACTCGTGCACGAGTTTGCACACGTCGCGGTCGATTCCGGCGTCCACCATGATCCCGAGTCTAGCGGCGGTGTTCCGAACTGTGATAGTTCTGACTAGCATTATTACAGTTCGAACCAATGGGGGTTGTCGTGCCGTTGCCCGTCTTCTCGCTGATGCTCGTCGTCTTCGGGCTCACGACCGGCGAGTTCGTGATCGCCGGACTCGTGCCGGACGTCGCAGCCGGCCTGTCCGTGTCCGTCCCGTCGGCCGGCCTGCTCGTCAGCGCCTACGCCGCGGGCATGATCGTGGGCGGCCCGGTCCTCACCGTGCTCACCGCGCGGGTCGGCCGGAAACCGCTGATCACCGGGCTCGTCGTGGTGTCCGTGCTGGGGAACCTGGGATCCGCCCTCGCGCCGGGGTACGCCGTCCTGCTGCTGGCGAGGTTCGTCGCGGGCCTGGTCGTCGCCACGTTCTTCGCGGTCGCGATCGCGACCACGGCGGCGATGGCCCCGCCGGGCCGGCAGCCGAGCATGATCGCGAAGGTCGCGCTGGGCATGAACCTCGGGATCGTCCTCGGCACACCGCTGGGCACGTTCGTGGGGCACCACTTCGGCTGGCGGTCCACCTTCGTCGCGGTCGCGGCGATCACGCTCCTCGCACTGCTGCTGGTGCTGCGTTCCGTCCCGGCGTTCCCGGCGGCAGGCGCGTCGGCTGCCGGGGAACTGCGGGTCCTCGCCGACCGCGAGGTGCAGCTCGGCATCCTCCTGACCGCGGTGGGAAACCTCGGCGCCGTCACGGTTTTCACCTACATCGCGACGCTGCTGACCGAATTCGGCGGTTTCGCCGCGGACGCCGTACCGGTACTGCTGCTGGTGTACGGCGCGGGAGCGGTGCTCGGGAACCTGCTCGGCGGGCGGCTGGCTGACCGCGCGCTGATGCCGTCGCTCGCCTGGATGCTGGCCGCGCTCGCTGTCACGTTGCTGCTGTTCTGGATCGCCGGCGACAACCGCGTGGCAGCGGCGATCCTGACGTTCGTGCTCGGCGCGCTGGCCTTCGCGATTATCCCGGGCATGCAGACGCGCGTCCTCACCGCCGCGGGAGCCGCGCCCACCCTGGCCATCGCGGTCAACGCGTCCGGCTTCCAGCTCGCCGCGGCCTTCGGCGGGTGGCTGGGCGGGCAGCTGCTGACCGGCGCCGGCGCGGGAGCCCTCTACCCGGCCGCGGCGGCGGTCACGCTGGCGGGTCTGGGCATCGCGCTGGCGATGCTGCGCCGCGGCTCAGCCGGCGACCGGCCCCAGCCACTTGGCGCACGCGGCCCGAAGTCCGTCGACCCCCAGTGAGGCCACCCACGCCACGTGACCGTCGGGGCGCACGAGGACGGCCGGCGGGAAGTCGGACGGGCCCTTGGCCACGACGACGGCGAGCCGGTCGCCCCAATCCCGCGCGGCGGCCGCCAGTTCCGGGTCGCCTGCGAGGTCCAGCAGCACCGCCCGGCCCGCGTGCAGCAGCGTGAACAGCCGGGTCGCGCCGTGTTCGGTGACGAGGTCGAGGTCCGGGATTCGCTTTCCCAGCAAGGGATCCGCGTCGCCGAGCGGGTAGCGGACGTCGAGCGCGGTGATCATGCCCGCGAGCGCGGAGTTCACCTCCTCGACCGCGATCTGGCGGGCGAACACCTCCCTCAGGGCGTCGACATGTGCACCCGGCCGGCTCAACGCGGTCTGCGCACGGGTGTTGTCCAGGACCCGTTCGCCGACCGGGTGCCGCTCCGCGTGGTAGGTGTCGAGCAGGGCCTCAGGCGCGTGTCCGCGGACGACCGCGGCGAGCTTCCAGCCGAGGTTGACCGCGTCCTGCACCCCCGTGTTCAGGCCCTGCCCGCCCGCCGGAAAGTGGATGTGCGCCGCGTCGCCGGCGAGCAGCACGCGGCCGCGCCGGTACTGCTCGGCCTGCCGTGCGGCGTCGCCGTAGCGGGAGATCCAGCGGGGGCTGTGCATGCCGAAGTCGGTGCCCGCGATCTCGATCAGCGACTCGCGCAGCTGCTCGAACGTGACCGGTTCGTCCCGGCCTGCCACGTGGTCGTAGCGGGTGGTCATGACCCGGAACCAGCCCGGCTGGAAGCCCAGCACCGAGAAGTCACCGCGCTCGGTGCGGCGCATGAACACCGGCTCGCCGGGCGGGTCGGCCAGCTCGACGTCGCCGAGCAGCGCGGTCAGCGTCGCGGGCGTGCCGGGGAAGCCGATGCCGGCGAGCTTGCGGACGGCGCTGCGCCCGCCGTCGCAGCCGACCAGGTAGGCCGCCTCGATGGTGGAACCGTCCGCCAGCGCCACCTCGACGCCGGTCGCGTCCTGCCGGAACCCGGTCACCTCGGACGACCACCGCACCCGCACGCCCAGCTCGGCGGCCCACTGCTCCAGCAGCCGCTCGACGTCGGCCTGCAACAGGTTCAGCAGGAACGGATACCGGGTCGGCAGGCGGCTGAAGTCCAGCCACAGCCCCGAAAAGTGGCCCACCTGCATCGGACGGCCCGCCGCGAGGAACCGGTCGACGACGCCCCGCTGGTCCAGCACCTCGAGGGTGCGCGCGTGCAACCCGCCCGCGCGCGATTCACCGCTGCGGCCGGGCAGGCGGTCCAGCACGGTCACCTCGACCCCCGCCAGCCGCAGTTCACAGGCGAGCATCAAACCGGTCGGCCCGCCGCCGGCGATCACCACGTTCTCTAACATGATTAGAGAGTTCCCTAACTCTGTTAGAGTGTCAAGCCATGGCGATCAATCCCGAGGTCATCGCGCGGACGGCGCTGCGACTGCTCACCGACGTCGGCCTCGACGGGCTCACGATGCGGGTGGTCGCGACGGAACTCGGCGTGCGCGCGCCGACCCTGTACTGGCACGTGAAGAACAAGCAGGAACTACTGGACGCGATGGCCACCGCGATGTACATCGAAGCCACCGGCGGGCTCGAAGCGCCGAGCGCCGGGATGTCCTGGGAGGACTGGCTGGCCGACGGCGCCCGCCGCCTGCGGCGCACGATGCTGCGCTACCGCGACGGCGCGCGCGTCCTGGCCGGCACGAACACCACGCACCCCGGGCTGTTCCGCACGGTCGAACTCACGCTGCGCACAATGCGGGACGCGGGTTTCTCGGTGGCGGACGCGGCGGAGGGCTACCCCGCGCTGCTGCACTACACGATCGGCTTCACGATCGAGGAACAAGCACGCACGGGCACCGCCTACGGTGAAGACAACCCGTACGAACCGGGCCGCCTGGAGCGATCCATCGACCGCGAACAATTCCCGCTCACCGCGAGCGTCGTCGGCCGCCTCTTCGCCCAGGACACCGACGCCGCCTTCGAAGCCGGACTGCGCGTCATCCTGACCGGCCTGCGCACCACGTACCTGCGCTAGTCGCCCATGAACCACAGGTAGCCGCCGGGCGTGGCCGCGCACGCTTCGAGCATCCCGGCGAGATCGGTCAGCGCGGCTCGGGCCGAGTCGTCCGCGCAGTCCCGCAGCAGCGCGGCAACCTGCGGCAGCGCCGCCTCCGCTTCCTGCTCGTTGAACATCGTGTCGCCGTACGGGTCGACCAGCGCGAGCCTGCCCGTCCGGACGCCGTCCAGCACCCGGGCCAGCGCCTCACCGTGCTCGTAGGACCCGCGCACCAGCGACGAGCCGTCGCGTACGGGACGGCCGGCGTGGAGTTCCAGCTCCACCCCCACCGCTCAGTCCTCGGGCTTCCACGGCAGCGGCACCACCAGGCAGGGCCCGCCGACGAACAGCCCGCCGTCGATGCCCAGCACCTTGCCACCGGCGTACAGGTAGGGCGCCTCGATCTGGCTGGGGTGGATGCCGAGCTGGTCGGCGATCACGCTGTGCCCGTGCACGACCCGCTCGCCGCCGAGCTGCTCCAGCAGGTAGTCGGCGATGTCCGGGCCGTGCGGGCCGCGGAAGGCGTAGCGCGTCGTCATGCGGCGCCACACGTCCCACCACTCCACCAGATCGTCGCCGACCAGGATCTCGCGCACAGTGGTGTTGATGTCCTCCGCGTCGTCGCCCCAGTCGAGGTATTCGACGGTGTCCGAGTGCATCAGCAGGTGGCCCGCCGCGTGCGCGATCAGCGGACGGCTGGTCAGCCACTCGACGTGCTCGTCGGTCAGCGCGTCCTGATCGGACAGCTGCCCGCCGTTGATCTCCCAGCTGCGGGCGAAGCTGCGCGGCCCGAAGTCGGACGGCACCTCGGTGTCGCCGAAGCGGTGCATGCCCAGCAGCAGGATCTCGTGGTTGCCCAGCAACGTCCGCGTCGACCCGCCTGCCTCGGCGGCCTGCCGGTGCAGCCGCATCACCAGGTCGATCACGCCGATCCCGTCCGGGCCCCGGTCGACGAAGTCGCCGAGGAACCACAGGTGCGCGTCCCCGCCGGACCAGTCGCCGGACTCGTCGACCAGCCCGGCGCGGCGCAGCGCTGCCACCAGCGGTTCCCGGTGCCCGTGCACGTCGCCGACGACGTAGGTGCGCTGGTGGTCACTCATCCCTCGACGATAGGCGGTTGCCGCAGGTCAGGTGAGCACCGCCCCGTCCCCGAACGGGTCCTGCGTGCGGCCGACCAGGTCCGCGATCGAGTCGAGCACCAGCGTCGGCCGGTACGGGTACCGCTCGGCCGACTCCTTGGTGGAGATGCCGGTGAGCACCAGGATCGTCTGCAACCCGGCCTCGATGCCCGAGTGCACGTCGGTGTCCATCCGGTCGCCGATCATGATCGTGCCCTCGGAGTGCGCGCCGAGGCTGCGCAGCGCCGACCGCATCATCAGCGGGTTCGGCTTGCCCACGAAGTACGGCTGCCGCCCGGTGGCGCGCTCGATGAGGGCCGCTATCGAACCGGTGGCAGGCAGGCTGCCCTCCAGGCTCGGCCCGGTGGCGTCCGGGTTGGTGGCGATGAACTTCGCGCCGGCCTCGATGAGCCGGATGGCGCGGGTGATCGCGGTGAAGCTGTACGTGCGCGTCTCGCCCAGCACCACGTAGTCCGGGTCGCGGTCGGTGAGCACGTACCCGGCCTCGTGCAGCGCCGTGGTCAGCCCGGCCTCGCCGATGACGAACGCCGACCCGCCCGGCCGCTGGCTGTGCAGGAACTTCGCGGTCGCCAGCGCGGAGGTCCAGATGCGTTCCTCCGGCACGTCCAGCCCGGTGCGCAGCAGCCGGGCCCGCAGGTCCCGCGGGGTGTAGATGGAGTTGTTGGTCAGCACCAGGAACGGGGTGTCGTTGGCCCGCAGTTCGGCGAGGAACTCGTCGGCGCCGGGCACCAGGTGCTCCTCGTGCACCAGCACGCCGTCCATGTCGGTCAGATACGTCCAACGGCTCATGCCTGAAGACTAGCCGGGTGAACCGTGACCGCGGTGGCCTTGATCGCGAGCCGCACCGGCGCACCCGGCTCCAGGCGCAGGTCGGCGACCGCGGCCGGGGTGAGGTCGGCGGACAGGCCGGCCGCCCAGCCCTCACCGGCGGCCCGGACCCGGATCACCGGTCCGTGTGGTTCGAGGGCGCCGACGACGGCCCCGATCGTGTTGCGCGGGCTGCCCGGATGCCCGTCCTCCGCCGGGTACACCGACACCGCGCTCGGCTCGAACACCGCGACGGCCGGTTCGCCGGTGACCGCGTCCGGCGACAGGATCCCGGCGACCAGGCCGCCGTCCGCGGTCCGCAGTCCCTCGGCGACCGCGGTGCCCGGCACCAGGTTGAGCCCGGCGATCCGCGCCGTGAACGCCGTTCGGGGCGCGGCCAGCACTTCCCGGGTGGGGCCGCGTTCGACGACCCGGCCCGCGGCCAGCACCACGACGTGGTCGGCCAGCGCCAGCGCGTCCAGCGGATCGTGGGTGACCAGCACCGTCGCGCGGTGCGGATCGGCGGCCAGCACCCGGCGCAGCAGGCCGCGGATGGCCGGGGCGGCGTCCACGTCGAGCGCCGCGAGCGGCTCGTCGAGCAGCAGCAGGTCCGGGTTCCCGGCGAGCGCCCTGGCGACCGCGACGCGCTGCGCCTGACCACCGGAGAGCTGCGTGGGCTTGCGCTCGGCGAACTCGGCGGCGTCCACCTCGGCCAGCCAGCGCCGGGCGATCTCCCGCGACTCGGCGCGCCCCGCCCCCTTGGACCGCGGCGAGAACGCCACGTTGTCCACAACGGACAGGTGCGGGAAGAGCAGCGCGTCCTGCGACAGCAGGCCGACGGCCCGGTCGTGTGCGGGCAGGTCGTGCAACTCCCGCCCGCCGAGGGTGATCACCGCCCGGTCCGGCCGGAACAGCCCGGCGAGGCACCCCAGGATGCTCGACTTGCCGGAGCCGTTCGGGCCCAGGATCGCCAGCACGCTCCCGGCGGGCACGTCGAACTCCGCGGACAACGCGAAGGTGCCGCGGGTCAGCTCGATCTCGGCGTGCAGGCTCACCGGGCGGTCCCCTCCAGCGCGCGCGGCCGGGCGACCGCGATGACCACGACCGCGACGACGATCAGCAGCAGCGCCAGCGCGACCGCACTGTCCACATCGGCCTCGGCCTGCACGTAGACCTCCAGCGGCAGCGTCCTCGTCACGCCTTCGTAACTACCCGCGAACGTGATGGTCGCGCCGAACTCGCCGAGCGCGCGGGCGAAGCTGAGCACCGCCCCCGAGCCGAGCGCGGGCAGCAGCAACGGCAGCGTGACCCGCCGGAACACCGTCCACGGGCGCGCGCCCAGGGTCGAGGCGATCTGCTCGTAGCGGTCGCCGCCGCTGCGCAGCGCGCCCTCCAGGCTCACCACGAGGAACGGCATCGCGACGAAGGTCTGGGCGATGATCACCGCCGCGGTGGTGAACGGGACCTGCACCCCGGCCGTGACGCCCAGCAGGTAGCCGAGGAACCCCTTGCGGCCGAGCAGGTACAGCAGCGCGAGCCCGCCGACGACCGGCGGCAGGACCAGCGGCAGCAGCACGACCGCGCGCAGCACCCGGATCCCGCGGACGGTCGACCGGGCGAGCACGACCGCCAGCGGCACGCCGAGCGCGATGCACGCGAGCGTGGACACGGCCGCGGTCTCCAGCGACAACCGCAGCGCGGTGAGGGCGGCGTCGCTGACGATCAGCTCCGGGACGCGCCGGAGATCGGTCCGCACGAGCAGGCCGACCACCGGCAGCACGACGAGCGCGAGGGCGAGCGTCGCGGGCACCCACAGAACCCACGGCACCCGCCGGGTCCTACGGAGCGCCAAAACCGGCCTTCTGCAGCTCGGCCCTGCCCTGCTCGCCCAGCACGAACTCGACCCACTGCTTCGCGAGACCGGCCTGCGGAGCGTCCTTGACGACGGCGATCGGGTAGGAGTTGACCGCCTGCGCCGACTCCGGGAAGTCGACCTGGCCGACCTTGCCCGCGGCACTCGCGGCGTCGGTGACGTAGACCAGGCCGGCGTCCGCGTCCCCGGTCTGCACCTTGTTCAGGACCTGCTTGACGTCCTGCTCCTCACTGGCCGGCCGCAGCGTGACCCCGGTGCCCCGCTCGACCTTCTCCGCCGCGGAGCCGCACGGCACCTGCGGGGCGCAGACGATGACGGTCAGCCCGCCCCGCGCGAGGTCGGCGAATCCCGTGATGCCCTTCGGATTGCCCGGCGCGACGGCGATGGTCAGCCGGTTCGTCGCGAACACCGACGGCGCGCCGTCGACCACCCCGGCCTGCACGGCCTTGTCCATGTTGGTCTGGTCGGCCGAGGCGAACACGTCCGCCCGCGCGCCGTTCGACAGCTGCTGCACCAGCGCGGACGAGCCGGCGAAGTTGAACTTGACCTCGGTGCCCGGGTGCGCCGACTCGAAGGACGTCTTCAGCGCGGTGAACGACTCGGTGAGCGAGGCGGCGGCGAACACCGTCAGCGTCTCGCTCCCGCTCCCGCCCGACGACGACCCGCAGCCGGTGATCATCAGCGTGGCCGCGGCCACGAGGGCGCCCAGCTTCCTCAACTCTGTCCTCCCGGAGTCTCGACGACCACGGTGGTCGCCTTCACCACCGCAACGGCCAGCGATCCGGGCTTCAGGTCCAGCTCCCGCACCGCCTCGGCGCTCATCAGCGACACCACGCGGAACGGCCCGCACTGCAGCTCGACCTGCGCCATCACCTTGTCCACGACCACGTCGGTGACCAGGCCGACGAACCGGTTGCGGGCGGAGCGCCCGACGCCGGACGGGTCGTTGGGGCGGGCGGCCTGCTCACGCGCGAAGGCGGCGAGCTCCGCGCCGTCGACGACCTTGCGGCCGGCGCCGTCGGTGGTGGCGGTCAGCTGCCCGCCCCGCACCCAGCGCCGGACGGTGTCGTCGCTGACGCCGAGAAGTTCGGCGGCTTCGGACAACCGGAATTGCGGCATGGAGGCGAGATTACTTCCGCAATTGCGGAAAAGCTACGGGTTGTCCCCGAGAACGTCCGCACGCAACAGGTCGAGCAGTTCGTTCTGGTACCGCTCGATCGCGTCGCGTTCGGCCGGGCTGAACTTCTCCAGCACCTTCTCGGTGATCACGAGCGCCGACTCGAACAGCGGCGCGATCTTCTCCTCGTCCAGCGGCAGCACCTCGACGAGGACCTTGCGGCGGTCCCGGACGTCCCGCACGCGGCGCACGAAACCCGCGCGCTCCAAACGGTCGATCACACCGGTCACGGCGCCGGTGGACAGGCCGGTGAGCTTGGCGATCTCCCCCGCGGTCAGCGGCCCCTCGGCGCGCGCGGCCAGGTCGAGGGCCTTGTGGTCGGTGGCGGACAGCCCCAGCTTCTCGGCGATCTGGGCGTGCCGGAGGACGGCGAGGGTGCTCGATTCCCGGCCGATCTCGGCGAAGCGGGCGAGCACGTCGCCGGGCACCGGGTACCTTTTTTCCTCCGGCATCCGGCGCGTCCCTTCCCAAGTGGTCTTCGCAGTTGAAACACTCTGCTACCGAGACATTCTAGTGAGGATCCACGGTCCGGTCGGCGGGTTAGGCTGGTGTCAATGAGTGCGGTAGATCTCGGGCTCCCCCGCGTGCCGGGCACACGCGGAACCACGCAGCCCCGCCCTGACAACCCCGCCCTCGTCGACACGTTCGGCCGCGTCGCGACGGATCTGCGCGTGTCGCTGACCGACCGCTGCAACCTCCGCTGCACGTACTGCATGCCGGCCGAGGGCCTGCCGTGGCTACCCGGTGACGACGTGCTCACCGACAGCGAGCTGCTGCGCCTGCTGCGGATAGCGGTCGAGCGTCTCGGCATCACCGACATCCGGCTCACCGGCGGCGAACCGCTGCTGCGGCCCGGGCTCGAGCACCTGGTCGCGGAGATCACCGCGCTGCGCCCGCGGCCCCGGCTTTCCATGACCACCAACGGGATCGGGCTCGCCAAGCGCGCCCGCGCGTTCGCCGAGGCGGGCCTGGACCGGATCAACATCTCGCTCGACACCGTCGATCCCGAGACGTTCGTGCGGATCACCCGGCGCGACCGGCTGAGCCACGTGCTGGACGGCCTCGCCGCCGCCCGCGACGCGGGGCTGGACCCGGTGAAGGTGAACGCGGTGCTGCTGCGCGGGATCAACGAGCACGAGGCGGCGCCGCTGCTGCGGTTCTGCCTCGACCACGGCTACCACCTGCGGTTCATCGAGCAGATGCCGCTGGACGCCCAGCACGGCTGGAACCGCGCCGACATGGTCACCGCGGAGGAGATCTTTTCCTTGCTCAGCAAGGAGTTCACGCTCTCCCCGAGCCCGGAGGCGCGCGGCGGGGCGCCGGCGGAGCGCTGGCTCGTCGACGGCGGCCCCGGCGACGTCGGGATCATCGCGTCGGTCACGCGCCCGTTCTGCGCGGCTTGCGAACGCACCCGCTTGACGGCCGACGGTGCCGTGCGGTCGTGCCTGTTCAGCAACGACGAGACGGATCTGCGGGCACTGCTGCGCGGCGGGGCGGACGACGAGGCGATCGCCCAGGCCTGGCGCACGACCATGTGGGGCAAGCTCGCCGGCCACGAGATCAACGACGCCGGCTTCGCCCAGCCGATCCGGCCGATGAGCGCGATCGGGGGATAGATCTTGACCGTGAGCGTCCTGGTGCGCTATTTCGCGTCCGCGCGCGCGGCCGCGGGCGTGGAAGAAGAGGTACTCCAGCTTCCTGCCGGCGCCTCGGTCGCCGAGGCCGTCGTCGCTCTCCGTGATCTTCATCCGGAGACCCTCCCGCGGATCCTTCAGGCGGCCAGCTTCCTCGTCGACGGGGTGGCCGTCCGCGACCGTTCGCGACCCCTCCCGGAGGGGGCCGAACTGGACGTCCTGCCGCCCTTCGCGGGCGGTTGAACGGGGTTCACGATTGGCCCAACCGTGCCAGAACGACGTGATCCAGACCTCACGATCGGTGAAATATCTCGACTTGGAAACGGCCAGGTAACGGCGCGCTGACCAGGCGAAACGATGAGATCGGCAGAGGTTGCGCGATGTTACTGTGATGTAGGACACACCTCGAATAATTTCCGATCACGCTCGCCGTTACGTACCGTCGCTTTTCGGCTGGCCCCGACCGGCCACGGCAACACCGGGATTCCGAGCGCCAAACCCTGTCCGGCGGAATCCCGGACCAAACCCCGAGCGAAAGAAGGTTTTCCGGACAGGGACGGAGAGGGTCGGACCCGAGCGGTTTTCGCGAAGGCCCGACTGGCTCGCCCGGACCCCGCCGGGTGGAGCAGGACCCGTGAGGGTTCGCCTCGCAGCTTCGGCCCGTCGGTGCGAAAGCCGAGTTGATGGAATGTCCTACCGAGGCAAGCACCGCAAGATGTCCCCCGCCGCTCGCAACATCGCTCGCGTCGCTGTCGCGGGCCTCGCGGTCGGCACCCCGCTGGCGATCGCCGCGACCCCCGCGCAGGCCGCCAGCGTCAACTGGGACGCCATCGCGCAGTGCGAGAGCGGTGGCAACTGGAGCACCAACACCGGCAACGGCTACTACGGTGGTCTGCAGTTCTCCGCCAGCACCTGGAAGGCCTACGGCGGCACCGGCAGCGCGGCGAACGCTTCCCGCGAGGAGCAGATCGCCGTCGCCGAGCGCGTCCTGCAGGGCCAGGGCATCGGCGCCTGGCCGGTCTGCGGCAAGAAGGCCGGTTCTTCGGCGAGCTACAAGGGCAAGAACACCCAGGGCTCGACCCAGAAGAAGGCCACCACGCCGAAGAAGTCCACCGCTCCGAAGAGCACGCCGAAGAAGAGCACCCCGGCTCCGGCCGTGAGCGTTCCGGCCTCCAACCCGAACGGTGACTACACCGTGGTGGCCGGCGACACGCTGTCCGGGATCGCCAAGAAGTTCAACGTCGAGGGCGGCTACCAGAAGCTCCAGGAGCTGAACTCGCAGTACATCTCGAACCCGAACCTGATCCTGGTCGGGCAGAAGATCGCCACGAAGTGACACTGGGGGTGTCCGGCAGCCCCACCGCAATCCCCCGGGTGGTGGGGCGCCGGCGCCCTGGCGGTTCGGGTTACGCCCGTGCCGCCGGCGTCAGGGCGAGTTGACCCACTCGTCCGTGCCATCGGTGAAGTGCTGGTGCTTCCACACCGGCAACTGGGCCTTCACCTCGTCGACCAGTTCGGCGCAGGTGGCGAAGGCTTCGGCCCGGTGGTCGGCGGACACGGCGCAAGCGAGCGCCACGTCCCCGATCTCCAGTGCCCCGATCCGGTGGCTGACGGCGATCGTCCGCACTCCGCTGCGGCGGCCGGCGACCTGAGCGACCACGCGGGCCAGCACGTCGCCCGCGCTCGGGTGCCCCTCGTAGAACAGGGACTTCACGCCCTTGCCGCCGTCGTGGTCGCGGACGACGCCACCGAAGGTCACCACCGCTCCGGCGGACTGGTCGTCCACGAGGGCCGCGTGCTCCTCGACGGACAACGGCTGATCAGTCACCTCGGCCCGCGCGATGTGCGCGGTCGCCTGGGTGACCGTCGGCGTTTCCGGGGCCTTCGTAGCGGGTGTTTCGGTGGCCGGGCGCGGGTGGTCGCCGCCCGCGAGCTGGTCGACGGCGTGCGTGAGCACCCCGTCGAGCACGCCGAGCCCGTCCTTCACCCCGCCGCGTGAGCCGGGCAGGTTCACGACGAGGGTCCGGCCGGCGACACCGGCCACGCCGCGGGACAGCACCGCGGTCGGCACCTTCGGCAGCCCGGCGGACCGGATCGCCTCCGCGAGGCCCGGCAGCTGGTGGTCCAGCAGCGGCGCGGTGACGTCCGGGGTGCGGTCGGTGGGCGAGATCCCGGTGCCGCCGGTCGTGATGACCACGTGCACGTCGTCGTCGAGCGCCTCGCGCAGTGCCTGGGCGACCGGGTCGCCGTCGGGCACCACCCGTGGTTCCGGCACGTCGAACCCGCGCTCGGCCAGCCAGGCGGCGATCACCGGGCCGGTGTGGTCGGCGTAGACACCCGCCGAGGCCCGGTTCGACGCGACGATCACCCGCGCGGTGCGCTTGTCGTTGCTCATGGCCGCTCCCACACGCCGGACTTGCCGCCGAGCTTGCGCTCCAAACGGACCCCGTCCAAGGTGGCTGCGGGGTCGACGGCCTTGATCATGTCGTGCACGGTGAGCCCCGCGACGGCGACGGCGGTCAGCGCCTCCATCTCGACCCCGGTGCGATCGGTGGTCTTGACGGTCGCCGTGATGCGCACTTCGGCGGGCCCGAGGTCGAACTCGACCTTGACGCCGGACAGGGCGATCTGGTGGCAGAGCGGGATCAGGTCCGGCACCTTCTTGGCGCCCATGATCCCGGCGATGCGCGCGGTCGCGAGGGCGTCGCCCTTGGGCAGCCCGTCCCGCGACAGCAGATCGACCACCTCGGCCGTGGTGTGCACGACCCCCGTGGCGACGGCCGTCCGAGCGGTGGCCTGCTTGCCGGAGACGTCGACCATCCGGGCAGCGCCCTTCTCGTCGACGTGGCTCAGTTCACTCACGAAGACAAGGCTAATCGCCGAGCACCGCCCACCCGGTGAAGGGGCACACGAGCCACCGCGGCCCGCCCCCACTCCGCAGGACCGACCGGGCGTCCCACCTTCAGTAGCGCCCCCCGATCCGCGTCGGCGCCCGACCGGGCCAGGGGCCGACCCCAGGCCGCCCGCCGTCACCGGGCCAGGCGGGACAGACCCGCCGCAGGCCACGCCCCCCGATCCCGCGGTGCGCCACCCGCACGGACAGGTCTTCTACCGGCTCGCCAGCCGCGCCGCACCACCCGATGCGCCCGCACCGCCACCCAGCGCCGCACCACTCGACGTGGCCGAAATCCACCCGCCGCGCCACTGGCCCGCGCCGCACCACCCGATCCGCCCGCACCGCCACCCAGGGCCGCGCCCCACTCGACGTGGCCGCAAATGCACCCGCGCCACCTCGCCCGCGCCGCACCACCCGATCCGCCCGCACCGCCACCCCACTCGGCGAAGCCGAGCTGGCGCATCTCGGCCACACCATCTCGACTCGCCGCCACCCGGCCACACCATCTCGGCCCGCCGCCACCCGGCCACACCATCTCGGCCCGCCGCCACCCGGCCACACCATCTCGGCCCGCCGCCACCCGGCCTGGCCGGGTGGCGGCGGGGCCGTGCCGGGCGGCGGCGGAGCAAGACCACGCCAGGCAGCGGCAGGGCCAGGCCAGGCAGCCGGCCCACCGGCCTGCCACACAACCCGGCCTGCCCGCCGACAGAGCCGTCAGGCCGGCTGCATCCCGCCCGCCCCAGCAGCCCCGCCAGGCCGGCTGCATCCCGATCCGTCCCAGCAGCCCCGCCAGGCCGGCTGCGTCCCGACCCGCCCGGGCGGCCCCGCCAGGCCGGGATGCATCCCGCCCCGCCCGGCGGCCCCGCCAGGCCGGGCTGCATCCCGGCCCGCCCCGGCGGCCGTCAGGTCGGCTGCGTGGGCTGGTTGATGCGGATCGCGTTGCCGAAGGGGTCCCGCAGGCCGCAGTCGATGCCGTACGGGCGTTCCATCGGCTCCTGCGTGAACTCCACGCCCTTCGCCAGCAGTTCCTCGTACGTTTTGCGGCAGTCGTCCGTCGTCAGGCCGATCCAGCCGCCCGTCGCGCCCTTCGCGAGCAGCTCGCGCACCTGCTCGGCGGTCCCCTCGTCCATCGCGGGCGGGCCGGGCTTCTCCAGGAGAATCTCGCGCCCGGGCTCGCCGGGCACGCACACCGTCAGCCACCGCATGAAGCCGAGGTCCTGGTCGACCTTCACCTCGAGCCCGAGCTTCCCCACGTAGAAGTCGAGCGCCTCGTCCTGGTCGGTCACGAAGATCTGGGAGAGAGTGATCGCGTTGAACATGTCCGCAACGCTAATCAGCGGGCCCCGCCCCTGGCTTCTCCGAAACTGCTCGGCCGCGTCCACGCCATCGCGAAACACGTGGGCGCCGCCACCGCCCCGGCGCCGGCTGCCCGGTACTCCGACGGCGACTGCCCCACGATGTCGCGGAACGTCCGGCTGAACGTGCCGAGGCTCGTGAACCCCACGGCGAGGCAGATGTCGGTGATGCTGCGATCGCTCTCCCGCAGCATGAACATCGACCGCTCGACCCGCCGCCGCTGCAGGTACCGGTGCGGCGTCTCCCCGAAGGTGGCCCGGAAGGTGCGGATGAAGTGCGCCTCCGAGACGTGCACCATCCGGGCCAGGGCCGCGACGTCGAGGGGCTGCGCGTAAGCGCGGTCCATCGCGTCGCGGGCCCGCAGCATCCGCCGGTTCGACTCCTCGACGGCGCGGCTCATCAGCTCGTGGCGCCGGACTTCCGGGCCGCCGCCTTGACCGCCTCCGCGACGGCCGGGGCCACCGCCGAGTCGAACACGCTCGGCACGATGTAGGAGGCGTTGAGCCGGTCGTCCACCACGTCGGCGATCGCGTTCGCGGCCGCGAGCAGCATCTCGTCGGTGATCTCGTGCGCCTGCGCGTCCAGCAGACCGCGGAACACGCCGGGGAACGCGAGCACGTTGTTGATCTGGTTCGGGTAGTCGCTGCGCCCGGTGGCCACGACCGCCGCGTGCTTCTGCGCCTCGAGCGGGTCGATCTCCGGGTCCGGGTTGGCCAGCGCGAACACCACCGCGTTCGGCGCCATCGTCGCGACCTGCTCGGCCCCGAACAGGTTCGGCGCGGACACACCGATGAACACGTCGGCGCCGACGAGCGCGTCGTGCAACGTGCCGGACACGTTGTCCTTGTTCGTGTTCTCCGCGAGCCACCGCAGGTTCTCGTCCAAATCGGACCGGCCGAGGTGGACGATGCCGTTGATGTCGGCGGCGATGATGTCGCCCGGCTTCTTGTGCATGAGCAGCCGCATGATCGCCGAGCCGGCCGCACCCGCGCCGCTCACCACGATCTTGCAGTCCTCGATCTCCTTGCCGACCACGCGCAGCGCGTTGCGCAGGGCGGCGACCACGACGATCGCGGTGCCGTGCTGGTCGTCGTGGAACACCGGGATGTCGAGCTGCTCACGCAGCCGCTTCTCGATCTCGAAGCAGCGCGGCGCGGCGATGTCCTCGAGGTTGATGCCCGCGTACACCGGCGCGAGCGCCTTGACGATCTTGATGATCTCCTCGGTGTCCTGGGTGTCCAGGCACACCGGCCACGCGTCGACGTCGGCGAACTTCTTGAACAGCGCCGCCTTGCCCTCCATCACCGGCAGGGCCGCGGCCGGGCCGATGTTGCCGAGCCCGAGGACGGCCGAACCGTCGGTGACGACCGCGACCGTGTTGCGCTTGATCGTCAGGCGGCGCGCGTCGGCCGGGTTGGCCGCGATCGCCTGGCACACCCGCGCCACCCCCGGCGTGTACGCGCGGGAGAGGTCGTCACGGTTGCGGAGCTGGACCTTCGGCGACACCGACAGCTTGCCGCCGAGGTGCATGAGGAAGGTGCGGTCGGAGACCTTGCGCACGCGCACGCCGGGCAGCGCGTCGAGGGCCTCGGTGACGACCTCGACGTGGTCGGCGTTGGAGACGTTCGCCGTGATGTCCACGACGATCGCGTCGGAGTGGGACTCGACCACGTCGAACGCGGTCAGCACGCCGCCGACCCGGCCCACCGCCGAGGTGAGGTCGCCCGCGGCGCTCGCCGACGGCGGCGCCTCGACACGAACGGTGATCGAATACCCGGGGCCGGGAACCGGCACGGCAGTAACCCCCTGCTGTCTACTTGTTGATCTCGGTCTCGGGGTGCACGTACGGCACGGTCTCGAGGGGGAACGTCACGTTCCCGAACGGCGACAGCGCGCCCTGGCGGTCCGCCGAGAGCTCGGTGACCGGGTGCTCGCCGTCCGGCAGATGCGGCCAGGTGGGGTCGATACGACCGCTCTTCTTGTCCTTGTCGCCCTTCGCCACTTCATCCTCCAGTGCTCGGCACCTACGGTCCCCAGTTTGCCTCACAGCCGCCCGAACACGATGGTCAGGGCGGGTATCCTCGATGTGATGCCCGCGACCTCCCTTGCGGACTGGCTGCGGTCCGCGTCCGACGACGAGCTGGGCGCGCTCCTGCAGGCCAGGCGCGACCTGGCGACCCCGCCACCGTCCGACAGCACAGTGCTGGCCACCCGCGCCGGCACGGCCGGATCGGTCGCCAGGGCGATGGAGGACCTGGACACGTTCACCCTCTCCGTGCTCGATGCGCTGCTGGTCGCCGACGCGGACACCGAAGCCGTCCCGCTGGCCGCGATCACCGAGCTGGTCGGCGCGGACGTCCGGCCGGCCGTCGACCGGCTGCGGTCGCGGGTGCTGGCCTGGGGCGACGACGACGCGGTCCGCGTCGTCCCCGCCGCGCGCGAGCTGGCCGGGCCGTTCCCGGCCGGGCTCGGCGCGTCCGCACCCGGGCTGGACGTCGAGGCCGCGCTCGCCGAGGTCGGTGACGACGAACGCGGGCTGCTCGGCGCCCTCGCCGCCGGCCCGCCCATCGGGCGTACCCGGGACGCGGCGGCCGAACCGTCGCTGGCCGCGGAGGCGAAGCCGGTGCAGAAGCTGCTCGCCCGCGGACTGCTGCTGCGCCGCGACGACGAGACGGTCGAATTGCCCCGCGAGGTGGCGATCGCCCTGCGCGGCGGCCGGATCTGCTCGCCGAAGGCGCTGCGCGAGCCGGAGCTGCCGACGAGCCCGCACCAGCAGTCCACAGTGGACGAGGCGGCCGCCGGGGAGGCGATGGAGTTCCTGCGGCAGACCGAATCGCTGCTGACGCAGTGGTCGGAGCAGCCGCCGCCGGTGCTGAAGTCCGGCGGTCTCGGGGTGCGGGAGCTGCGGAAGCTGGCGCGCGAACTGGACACCGACGACGCCCGCGCCACGCTGCTCGCCGAGCTGGCGGCGGCGGCCGGGCTGGTCGCGGACAGCCAGAGCACCAGCCCGGAGTGGGTGCCGACGACACTGGCGGACTCGTGGCTGGCGTCCGAGCCGGCGCAGCGGTGGGTCATCCTCGCCGAGGCGTGGCTGGACCTGCCGCGGCTGCCTGCGCTGGCCGGTCAGCGCGACGCCAAGGACAAGCCGATCGTGCCGCTGTCCGACGAGCTGCGGCGGCCGCTGGCGCCGTCGGTGCGGCGGCGGGTGCTGGGCACGCTGGCCGAGCTGCCGCGTGGCGCGGGTGTGCACGGCGCGGACGACCTGGTCGAGCTGCTCGCGTGGCGGGCGCCGCGGCGTGGCGGGCGGCTGCGGGACGAGACGGTGCGGTGGACGTTCGCCGAGGCGTCCGCGCTGGGCGTGATCGCGCTCGGGGCGCTGACGACGGCGGGCGGCGCGCTGCTGGCCGGTGATCGCGCGGGCGCGCTGAACGCGGTGTACGACGCGATGCCGAAGCCGATCGGGTACGTGCTGGTGCAGGCCGATCTGACGGTGGTCGCGCCGGGGCCGCTGGAGATGGACCTGGCGACGGAGATCGCCGCGGTGGCCGATGTGGAGTCCGCCGGGCACGCGACGGTCTACCGGATCACGGAGGCGTCGGTGCGGCGGGCGCTGGACACCGGTCGAACCGCCGACGAGCTGCACGAGCTGTTCCGGAAGCGGTCGGCCACCGAGGTGCCGCAGTCGCTGACGTACTTGATCGACGACGTGGCGCGGCGGCACGGCAGGCTGCGCGGCGGGGCGGCCGGGTCGTTCCTGCGGTGTGACGACGAGGTGCTGCTCGCGGAGGTGATGGGCAACTCCGTGTCGGGCGAGTACGAGCTGCGCCGGATCGCGCCGACGGTGCTGGTCAGCCCGTACCCGCTGGCCGAGGTGCTGGACGGGCTGCGGGCCGCTGGTTTCGCGCCGGCGGCCGAGGGACCGGACGGGCGGGTGGTGGACCTGCGCCCGTCCGGCAGGAGGATCCCGGCGCGCCCCCGCACGGCGCGGCGGGTGGTGCCCGAGCCGACCGGGCTGACCGGCGAGCAGGCCGCGTCGGTGGTCGCGCACATCCGGGCGGGCGACCGAGCCGCGGCGAGCCGCAAGGGCGCGGCGGTGCGCCTCCCGGGCGGCGGCGGAGGCTCCGACACCTCGGCGACGATGGCCCTGCTGGCGCGGGCGCACCGCGAGCAGCGGGAGGTCTGGATCGGCTTCGTGGACGCCCACGGAACGGCCAGCCAGCGGATCGTGACGCCGACCCACGTGGGCGGCGGGGTGCTGATCGGCCGCGATGATGAGCGGTACCCCCTGCACCGCATCACTTCGGCCGCGCTGGTGGACGACTGATCCTGTTGGGGTTTGGGGTTCGGCTGGGCCGGGGACCGGTTTTGGCTGGGTTGCGTGGGTTGGCCTGGGTTGCACGGGTTGGCTGGCTTGAGCGAGTTGGCTGGGTCGAGTGGTTGGCTGGCTTGAGTGAGTTGGCTGGTTTGAGTCGGCGTTTTGGCTGGGGTGCGTGGGTTGGCTGGCTTGAGTGAGTTGGCTGGGTCGAGTGGTTGGCTGGTTTGAGTCGGCGTTTTGGCTGGCTTGAGTGGCTTGGCCGGCGGCCGTTGGGCGGTTTGCGGTCGTACGGGCACGAGGTGTCCAGTCGCCGCTTGACGAGGTGCCCAGTCGTTGCTCTGTCAGCTGCACGCCCGCAGCTCCACGAGGTGCCCAGCCGCAGCTCGACGAACTGCCCGATCGTCGCTCCGCGAGGCGCCCAAATCCTGGCTCCACGAACTGTCCAGTCACAGCTCCACGAGGTGCCCTGTGGTGGCTTCACTAAGCGCCCAGCCGCAGCTCCACGAACTGCCCAATCGTCGCTCCACGAACTGCCCAGCCGCACCTCGGCTAACTGCCCAGTCGTAGCGCCACGACGTGCGCAGCCGCGGCTCTGCGAGGTGCACAATCGTGGCTCCACGAACTGGTCAGCCGTGGCTCCACGAAGTGCCCGTTCCACGAAGTGCCCAGCCGCAGCTCCGCAAAGTGCCCAGTCGTCGGTTCGCGAGGGGGCCACTCGCAGCAGCGGCACGAACTGACCAACGGTCGCCGCACCGACTGCCCAGCCGCGGGTTATGAAATGCCCACTCGCGGCATCACGATCTGCCCAACGGCGGGCCTCCCGTTCTGCCCAGCGGCGAGACTCCCGATCTGCCCCTGCAGCGCGCACGAAGGGCATCTCGTACCGGTACGAGATGCCCAATCATGATCATGCGACAGGCCCAGCCGTGCCGCCACGAGTAGCCACCTCACCCGGTGGGGCCGACGGCGCCCGGGTACGAATGCCCAACCATGGTTGCGCGACAGGCCCAGTCGTGCCCGCACGAGTAGTCGGCTCGCGGGGTGGAGCGGACCACGCTCGGGCTTAGAGGCGTCGCAGGCCCTGGAGCACCCGGTCCATGAACTCGCGCGAGGAGCGGTCCCCAAAGGACAGTCCGGACTGGTGGATCAGCACCATCCCGGCCGCGTCCAGGTCGCTGACCAGCACCTTCACCACGTTGAGCGGCAGGTCGAGGTACGCGGCGATCTCCGCGATCGAGCGGGCCTCCGAGCACAGCGCGCAGATCCGCCGGTGCTGAACCCCCGTCACGGCCTGCGGCACGCGCCCCCGGTCGGTGGTCGAGACCAGCGCCTCGAGGGCCAGCTCGTAGTCCGGCCTGGTGCGGCCTCCGGTGCGGGCGTACGGGCGCATCATCATCCGCGTCCGGACCGACGGCTCGGAGCCCCTCGTCTGCGCGGGCGGCACCCCTACCGCGCGGGCGCTCGCAGCAGTCCGAACGCCGACAGCGGCGCCCGCGCCGGTCGTCCAGCCCGGCTCCAGTCCAGTTCGTGCGGCGGCGTCCAGATCGGCGCCGGAGGGCCAGCCGCCACCGGTCTCGGGACCAGGCTGCCAACCGCCGCCCGCCTCCCGACCAGCCTGCCAACCGGCACCGGCCTCGGAACCGGGGGGCCAGCCGCCAGCCGCGGGACCAGCCTGCCAGCCGCCGCCAGCCTCCGGACCGGCCTGCCAGCCAGCACCAGCACCAGCACCAGCCTGCCAGCCGCCGCCGGCCTCCAGACCTGCGTCCCGCGCGCCACCGGCATCAAGGCCCGCATCGGAACCGGCGTGCCGGCCACCAGCGTCGAGCCCCCCGCGCCGGCCAGCGTCAAGACCCGCGTGCCGACCACCAGCCTCAGGACCCCCGTGCCGGCCAGCCTCAGGACCCCCGTGCCGGCCAGCCTCAACACCCGTGTGCCGACCGGCCTCAAAACCCGCGCCCCGACCAGCCTCGACACCCCCATGCCTACCGGCGCCCGCCCCGCTTCGCGTAGCGGCTCCAGCCAAGCCAGAACCGGCCCCGTAATCAGCATCGGCGGCGGTCGGCCAGCCGGCGGACGTCCGGGAAGCGGCTCGCCCGACGCCGGGCGTCTGCCGCACCGGCGTGCGCACCGGCAGCACCACCGGCTTCTTCGTCAGCACGAACCGCGCCGGTGAGTCGATTCCCTCGCGGTCGGTGCCCTGGTGCAGCCGGTCCCACGCATCCACCGCGGGGCGGCCCGCCCCCTTCGAAAGTCCCCGCATCAGCGCACGCCACCCTGGAGCTGGTTGCGCAGCTCCGGCGTCATCTGCATCCCGACGCGGTCGACCAGCAACGTCATCTCGTACGCCACGGTCCCGATGTCGGAATTGGGCGCGGCCAGCACGGCCAGGCTCGACCCGTCGCTGATCCCCATCAGGAACAGGTACCCGCGCTCCATCTCGACCACGGTCTGGTTCACGTAACCAGCTTCGAAGCACCGCGCGGCACCGGAGGTCAGACTCACCAGCCCGGAGGCGACCGCGGCCAGCTGGTCGGCCCGGTCCTTCGGCAAGCCCTGCGACCCGGCCAGCAACAGACCGTCGGCGGAGACGACCACGGCGTGCGCCGCGCCCGGGACCCGTCGCACGAAGTCGGTGATCAGCCAGCCGAAGCCGAAGCCGCTCGACTGCTGTGCCGATGCCGTCATGTGCCTCCTCACCGGTCGAGCCTGTTCTGCGATTATTCCGACAGGGTATTGCCGAACCAGGCCCTGGTGGCCTGCCGCCCGGGGTGATCTCACATCGATTCACCCTTCCGGCGGCACGGTTACCCGATCACCCCGGTTGTAACGCGCGGTCCCGGTTGATCGCGTGCTCCACGACCGTGATCAGCACCTGCTTGGCCGACTCCTTTTCCCGCGCGTCGCAGGCGATGATCGGCACCGACTCGGAGATCGTCAGCGCGTGGCGGACGTCCTCGATCTGGTGGTGCAGCAGCCGGTCGAAGCAGTTGATCGCCACGATGTAGGGCAGCTTCCGGTTCTCGAAGAAGTCGATCGAGGGGAACGCGTCCGCCAGCCGCCGGGTGTCGACCAGCACGACCGCGCCGATCGCGCCGACCGCGAGGTCGTCCCACATGAACCAGAACCGGTGCTGCCCCGGGGTGCCGAAGACGTACAGCACGAGGTCGTCGCCGAGCGAGAGGCGACCGAAGTCCATCGCGACCGTCGTCGTCGCCTTGTTGGGCGTGGCGGTCGTGTCGTCCACCGACACGCTGGCCTCGGTCATCACCGCCTCGGTGGTCAGCGGATCGATCTCCGAGACCGCGCCGACCAGGGTCGTCTTGCCCGCACCGAAGCCGCCGGCGACCACGATCTTGGCCGACTGCGTCGGTCCCGTCGCGGCCGACGTGTTCGCGTCGGAGTCAAATTCTCCGAAGCCCACTGAGCACCCTCTCCATGAACTCGATACTGGGACGATCGCCGACGACCGACGTCGTGGAATGGACCAGGACCAGGCCGAGATCGACAGCGTCGCCGATCAGCACCCGCGCGACCCCCAGCGGCATGCGCAGGTACGCCGCCACCTCGGCCACGGAGCGCGTGTCCAGGCACAGTCCGCAGATGGACCGGTGCTCGGGCACCCGCACCCGGTCGAGCATCCGTCCCCGCTCGCTGGTCGAGACGAGTGCTTCGATCGCCAGATCGTAGCTGGGACGTGTCCGCCCGCGCGTGCGGAAGTACGGCCGGACCAGACCGGAGGTCTCCTCCGCCGCCACCGGCGCGGGCACCGGCGGGAAGCTCGGGTGGCTCTCCGCGGCCGGGTTGGGCCGCAGCTCGCCCGCCGGGGCCAGCGGCCCGCCCGAGTCACCGAACAGGTCCGCCGCCGGCCCGGACAGCAACCGGTCGCCGCTGAACTCCGGGTATTCGGTCGCCCCGTAGCCCGGTGGCTCGGGGTCGCTCAGGGTACTGGACCGCTTTTCGCCCGCGGCGGCCCGGCGCAGGCGCCAGGCGCGGTCGACCTTGGCCCGGAACGTGCTCCAGTCCTCGGTCCGCGCCGCCTGCGCCTCGTCCGGCCAGGCGGTTTCGGCGTCGTCGTCCAGCCGTCCCGAGCCCACGCCCGTCGGCTGCCCACCGTCCACTGCAGTCCCTCTCGTGCCCGGCGCGCTCAACCGCGCGCGGCTCCCTGGAGCTGTGCCCGCATCTCTGGCGTCATCTGCTGACCGACCCGATCCACCAGAAGCGTCATTTCGTACACCACGAGGCCGATGTCGCTGTCGGGGGACCCCAGAACCGCGAGGCAGGACCCGTCCGAAACCGACATGAGGAACAGGAAGCCGTTGGCCATCTCGACCACCGTCTGCGCCACGGGCCCGCCCTCGAACACCTTCGACGCGCCCCGTGCCAGGCTGGTCAGCCCCGACGCCACCGCGGCCAGCTGGTCCGCGCGGTCCTTCGGCAGCCCCCGGGACGCGGCGAGCAGCAGCCCGTCCGCCGACACCACGACGGCGTGCGCCGCACCGGGCACCCGGTGCACGAAGTCCGTGATCAGCCACGCGAAGCCGTTCCGCGGCGCCTGCGGCGTGGAGCCTCCCGGCTGCAGCGATCCCGCCCGTGTCACTCCTCACTCCTCACTGCCTCGTCCGGCGGGGTGGTTCCCCCGCCACTCACCGGATCTCCCTGGTCATAGGGGCCCGGCGTGTTCTCCTGCAGCGCGTGCCGGCCACTCACGTAGCCGCGCTGGAAGCTCGCCATGCGTTCCCGCGCCGCCTCGGCGGAGCGGGCGAGCGCGCCCTGCCCCGGCCTGCCGACGGTCGTGTCGGTGAAGGCGTCGGTCTCGCCCGCCGGGATCGAACCGGGGACGAGGTGCGCGTTCGGCACCCTCTTCGGCAGCCCGGCCGGAGTGATCTCCTCCTCCCGCGACTCGAGCAGGGATTGCGCCGCGCGCCAGCCCTCATCGGACACACTGTGCCAAAGATCGGCGCTTTTGTCGTCGGCCTCGGGGGCTTCCTCGGCCGCCGCGGGGAGTTCCTCCTCGAGGTCGCCGCTCACCGAGGCGGGATCCTCCCCCTCCGCACTGAACCACCTCGACACAACCGACTGGTAGATCGGCAGCCGCTTGGTCGGCACGTCGTCGTCGAAGATGCTCTCGTTCGACGGCGGTTCCTCGGCAGGCTGCTCGGTGACCGGCACGTACTGCGGCTCGCGCTTGGGCAGCGCCAGCGAACCGAAGTGGTTCGGCTGCTCCTCGGGCTGCGGCGGGGTGGAGCCGTTCGGCCGCGGCTCCTCGGCGCGCGGCTTGCCCCGGCTCAGGTAGGCCGCGTCGGTCGAGCCGGCGACCAGGTCGTCGAGGCTGATCGGCTGGTCGAGGGGCCGCAGCACCCCGGTCTCGGCCTCCTGGGCCTGGGCCTGCTCGCGGCGCGACAGGTTCGACGGCGTGCGCTGGGCCGGGACCGGCGGCAGGTTCGGCGAGGACGTCTCCGCCGGCCGCGGCATCGGCTCCCGCGCGACGGGGCCGAGCAGGTCCGGCGGCACGACGATGCGGGCGATCACGCCGCCGTCGATGTCCTCGTTCTCCCGCAGGCGCACCTCGATGCCCTGCCGCTGGGCCAGTCGCGCGACCACGTACAGGCCCATCCGCCGGGTCACCGACACGTCCAGGTCCGGCGGGTCGGCGAGGCGCCGATTGGCCTCGGCGATCTGCTCGGGCGACATGCCGACACCGCGGTCGGTGATCTGGATGGCGAGCGCCTTCTTGCGCGTGACCACGGCCCGCACGCTGACCTTCGTCTCCGGCTCGGAGAAGTAGGTGGCGTTGTCCAGCAGCTCGGCGAGCAGGTGCACGAGGTCGTGCACGGACGGGCCGCGCACCGCGACCTCGGGGATCGCGCCCACGTCGACCCGCGCGTACTGCTCGATCTCGGACACCGCCGCGCCGATCACGTCCGCGGCGGAGACCGGTTTGGGCATCGACTTGCTCAGGCCCGCGCCGGAGAGCACCAGCAGGCTCTCGCCGTTGCGGCGCAGCCGGGTCGCCAGGTGGTCCAGCTCGAACAGGCTCGCGAGGTGGTCGGGGTCCTGCTCGTCGGCCTCCAGCAGGTCGATCACCGCGAGCTGGCGCTCCACCAGGCGCTGCGACCGGCGCGAGAGGTTGACGAAGATGCCGTTGACGTTGTCCCGGAGCAGGGCCTGCTCGGCGGCGAGGCGGACGGCCTGGCCGTGCACCACGTCGAAGGACCTGGCGACCTGCCCGATCTCCTCGGTGGTGTGGACCGGCACCGGCTCGATCGCCTTCGCCGCGGCCGCGGCGGGGTCGGCCTCGCGCATGATCCGCTCCACCGCGTCGGGCAGGTGCACCTCGGCGACCTGCAGCGCGGTCGAGCGCAGTGTGCGCAGCGGCCGGATCAGCGAACGCGCCACGACGTACATCAGCGTGAGCACCAGCAGGAGCCCGGCGAGGATGATCGCGACCGTGATCAGCAGGTTCTGCTGCTGCGCGCTGATCAGCCCGTCGGTGTAGGTCTTGGCGTCGTCGAGCAGCCGGTTCTGGACCTGGCTGATCAGGTCGAGCGTCTGCGACGAGGACTGCGCGACCGCGCCCGGGTCGATGGCCAGCGCGAGCGGCGGGTTCGCCTGTGCGCGCAGCAACGCCAGCTGCTGCAGGGTGAACCGCTGCGAGACCTGCGGGCCGGACAGGGTGGTCGAGTAATCCAGCTGGGCCTGCGGGGTGGCCACGGCGTTGAACCGGTCGATCGCGGCGACCAGGTTCGACTGCGCGGTGGTGAGGTTCTTCAGCTCGGCCGGGTCGAACCTGCCGCGGATCGCGGCGCTGCGCAGGTAGGAGTTCTGCTGCGCGGAGAACTCCTTGGCGTCGGCGAGGAAGCCGAGCGCCTCGTGCCGGTCCTGCAGGCCCTGGTCGGTGATGTCGGCGTCGAACTCGTCGGCGATCAGCTGCAGCGCATCGATGACCCCGGTGTAGCCGGCCTGCGCGGCGAGGCTCGGGAAGTCCGTGGCGCCAGCCGAGGAGCGCAGCTGGCTCAGGCCGTCGAGCCGGGCGAGGCCCTGCTGGTAGCGCGCGGACGTGGCGTCGTCGCTGATCGCGGCGACCTCGCTGACCGCGCCGCGCACGGTGTCGGCCGCGTTCTCCGCGGTGCTGATGGCGTCGTCGAGCTCGGCCCGGTCGGCCGGGCGCCCGGAGGCGATCCAGGCCGACATCGCGTCCCGCTCACGCTGCAGCGCGTCGACCTCGGCAGCGACCTTCTGGCTGAGTTCGATGCGTTGTTCGGCGTGCTGGTAGACGGTCATCGTGTCGAAGCTGTCGTACACGCGCAGGCCGGCCAGGGACAGCGCGGCGGCGGTCGGCACGGCCACCACCGCGGCGATCTTGGCGTTGACGCGCCAGTTCGCGAGACCGCGGACCCGACGGCTGCCGTCACCACCGGTCGATGCTCCGATCGCGTTGTCCTGCGCACCGACGTCGTTACTCTGTGCGACAGGCGACTCCGCCGGGGACACTGCCTTGCGACCGCGCTCCCCGCTCGTGGGCTGGGGCACCGAGGACTTCCTTCCCGGTTCGAGCTGTCCAGTTTCCGCGTTTCCGCACTCGGGTTCCACGCCATGAGAACCAGGACGTGAATGGTTAACACGGGGCCACCCGATTGGGGGTAGAGGCTATCGGCTGCCGGGATGAAAGGGAAGCCGGGCAGATGGCTCTCACCACGAACTTTAGCGGTCACCCCGGTGACGAATTCTCACCAACTGTCTCAGGAACAGAACGACTGCACGTCACGCTGCGTGCAGTCGCACGGCCCTTGTCCAGTGTTATCTATCTCACTATCCGGAAGGTGGGACCGGCCTGTGACAAGTTGTCGGGAAATGTCCCACAGCGACCCCCGGAACCTCACAGGGTCTTGACGCGACCGTTGGAGCTGCACGATCCTGCGCCTTACCTCGTGATCTACTGCCACCCGTTCGGGTACCCCTTGCGTCACCGAGAGTAGATAGGGGCGACAGGCTCCACTTCCAGGAGGGATCCGGCCACACCATGACGGCTTCGACACGGCGACGGCGCCTCGCGGTCCTGCTCACGGCGGTCGCGCTCGGCGCGGTGACCGCGTGCACCTCGAGCGGGGGCGCGGTACCGGACAGCGGCGGGAGCGCGAACCAGGAGCAGAGCCTCCTCGACCGGGCGCCGGTGGCGTCCGACGCGGACCTCGCGACCAGCCCGACGGCGCAGGCGATCAAGCAGCGCGGGCAGATCCTCATCGGCAGCCAGCTGGACACGCCGCTGCTGTCCCAGCAGAACCCGACGACCGGCCAGACCGAGGGGTTCGACGCGATCCTCGGCCGGTTGCTGGCGAAGTACATCCTGGGCCAGCCGAACGTCAAGATCGTCAATTCCACGTCGCAGATCCGCGAGGCGTTGCTGCAGAACAACACCGTCGACGTGGTTCTGCACACCTATTCGATCACGCCGGCCCGCGCGGAGAAGGTGTCCTTCGCCGGGCCGTATTTCGTGTCCGGGCCCGCGATCATGGCGCGCAAGGGCGATACGAGCGTCACCAAGCCCCAGGACCTCAAGGGCAAGCGGGTGCTGGCGGTGACGAACTCGACCGGTTCGGCCATGGTCCAGCAGTACGAGCCGGCGCAGGTGATCACGCTGAGCACGAACTCGGAGTGCGTGACGGCGCTGGAGCAGGGGCGCGGCGACGCGTACGTGAACGACCTGACGCAGCTGGCCGGGAACGCGCAGACGAACGACAAGGTGCAGATCGTCAGCGGGACCTTCGGGCAGGACCCGTACGGCATCGGCATCCACCACGGCGACGAGACGTTCAAGCGGTTCGTCAACACCTGGCTGGAGAAGATCCAGGCCGCGGGGCTGTGGCAGGAGGCGTACAAGCAGACGCTGGGGACGGTCATCCCGGGTGACGCGCCTGTTCCGCCCAAGACGGGTTCCGTCCCGGGCTCGTGACCGGGTGGGGCGATCACCTCGGGGAATTCGCCGAGGGCGCGCTGAACACGGTGCTGCTCACCGTGTTCAGCGCCGTGGGCGCGGTGGTGCTCGCGGTGGTCATCACCGCATTCCGGATTTGCCCGGTCCGCCCGCTGCGGGCTTTCGGCACGGGGTACGTCGAGTTGTTCCAGAACATTCCGCTCGCGGTGTGGCTGGTGCTGTTCGTATTCGGCCTGCCCACGGTGGGAATCCGATTCGAACTGTTCACGACGGCCATCCTCGCGACCGCGTTGTACATGGCTTCGTATTACGCGGAAACACTGCGGGCCGGCGTGAACGGAGTGGAGAGGGGCCAAGCCGAGGCGGCGCGTGCGCTGGGGCTCGGCTTCGGACAGTCACTGTCGGCGGTGGTGCTGCCGCAGGCGCTGCGCACGATCATCCAGCCGCTCGGGAACGTCACCATCCAGCTGCTGATGAACACCGCCCTCGCCGCGGCGGTCGGAGTGGTCGAACTGACGGAGGCGACGAACCGGGTCAACCTGGCGCTGGCGGAGCCGCTGCCGCTGTACATCGGCGCGGGGGTCTGCTACGCCGTGCTGGCGCTGGTGATCTCCACGGGGGCCGGGGTGCTGGACCGGAAGCTGGCGATCCCTCGGTGAGCGGGGTGACGATGGGCGCGGTGGCACGGGGACCCGAGGTGGGCGCGCCGGGCGGGGTCATTTCCAGGAAACCGCGCCAAATTTGGTGGAACTTCAGCGCGCACGACTGGCCCACCGACCACCGCGAAGCTGTCTCCCGGTCGCAGCACCAATGGCCAGACCGCCGCGCCATGACTGGCCCAACCGACGCGCGACCGACCCAGCCGCGCCCAGCCGGCCCGCCCAGTCGCCGCCGCCGCGCCAGCCAGCCGCCCACTCGCACCCGCCGCCACACCGGCCAGCCCGCCCAGTCGCACCCGCCGCCGCGCCAGCCAGCCAGCCAGCCGCACCCGCCGCCGCGCCAGCCAGCCAGCCCAGCTGGCGCAGCCACCACAGCACCCACTCAACCTCACCCACCGCTGTACCACCCGCCCAACCGCGCTGCCCGAGGGGCCAATCGCGGCGGCACGACCTACCCACTCACCCCCTGGCGCATGAACCGTCCAACCAACGCCCCACGAGAGGGCCAACTGTGCTGAACCAGGCAGGCCAGCGATGACCTCGGTGCTCTTCGACGATCCCGGTCCGCGCGCCCGGCGGCGCATCCGCATCGCCACCGTGGTCGCGGTCCTGGCCGGTCTCGTGCTCGTCGCGCTGGCGGTGCGGCAGTTCGCGATCAACGGGGAGCTCTCGGCGGGGCGCTGGGCGCCCTACGGCTCCTGGCCCATGTGGCGTTACCTCCTCGGCGGCCTCGGCGGCACGGCCCTCGCCGCGGTGCTGGCCATCGCCATCGCGATGGCGGCCGGGCTCGTGCTCGCCTTCGGGCGCATCTCCCGGCACGCCGCGGTCCGCGCGCCGGCCCGGGCGTACGTCGAGGTCGTCCGGGTCGTCCCGCTGCTCCTGCTGATCTACTTCGCGATGTTCGCGCTGCCCCGGTACGGCCTGGACCTGGCGCTGCTCTGGAAACTCGTCCTGCCGATCGCGGTGTCCCGCGCGGCCCAGTTCGCCGAGATCTTCCGCAGCGGCTTCCGCTCCCTCGAAGCCGGCCAGGGCGAGGCTGCGGCCGCGCTCGGGATGCGGCCGTCCCAGTCGATGCGGTACGTGATCTTCCCGCAGGCCATCCGCCGCGTGGTGCCCGCGCTCATCAGCCAAGCCGCCGGCGTCGTCAAGGACACCTCGCTCGGGATCGTCGTCAGCTACGCCGAACTCCTGCAGAGCGGCAAGGTCCTCGCCGGCTACAACCGGCTCCTGATCCAGACCTACCTGATCATCGCGCTGCTCTACTTCGCGATCAACTACGCCCTGTCCCGCCTGGCCCGCGCGATCGACGCCCGGCAGCGGCTCGCCGGGATCGAACCCGTCAGTTCTCCGGGCCCCGCGCGTCGCGGGCTCGGGCGAACCCGTTCTGCAGCCGCGACATCCGGTGCCGAACCTCGTCGGGATCGAGTGAGAGCGTAGGCGGGTCGAACGAGTCGGGCCGCCGCCGCACCTGCTGTGGGAAGTCCGGCGCCTTCCCGTCGACCTCGTCGCCATCCGCCGACGGCCACTGCGGCTCGGCCGCCTGCCCGTTCGCCGCGGCGTCACGGCGAACCGGCCAGTGCTCGCCCGTCGTGAACCACCGCGACAGCACCGCCTGGTACGCCGGCATCCGCTCGGTCGGCTCTTCTTCCTCCGGCGGGAAAGCATCGTTGTCCGCCGTCGGCCAGTCCACCCCGTCCTCGGTTCGTCCGCGGCGCGGCTCGTCCCGCACCACCGGGATCAACTCCGTGTCGCCCGGCTCCGGCTCCGGTGCGGGCTCGGGTTCGGGCGCTGGTTCCGGCTCGGGCAGCGGGATCGGCTTGAGCGACGGCAGCGAAACCGGCACCGGCGGCGGCTCGGGAGCAGCCGGCGGCGCGGGCAGCGGCTCCGGCACCGGCGCCACGTTCTCGATCACCAGCCCGGCCGGGACGACGACAGTCGCGACCAGCCCGCCACCGTCCGCCGACCGCAACCGCACCTGGATGTCGTGGCGCTTCGCGAGCGTGGCGACGACGAACAGGCCCATCCGCCGCGACACCTCGACGTCCACCGCGGGCGGGTTCGCCAGCCGCTTGTTGGCGCGGTCGATCTCCGGCTGCGGCATGCCCGCGCCCTGGTCGGTGATGTGCACGTGCCAGGCGCCGTCCTCGGCCAGCGAGCTGACCACGGTCACCGTCTTGTCCGACGGCGAGTAGAGGGTCGCGTTCTCCAGCAGCTCGGACACGACGTGCACCAGGTCGTTGCAGGCCTCGCCGCGGATCGCGATCTCCGGCATCGCGGTCAGCTCGATCCGCTGGTAGTGCTCCACCTCGGACAACGCCGCGCCGATGATCTCCTCGGCGGCCACCGGTTCGGCCTTCTCGTCACCGAAGTCGTGCCCGGACAGGACGAGCAGGTTCTCGCTGTTGCGGCGCATCCGCGTGGCGAGGTGGTCGAGTTCGAACAGGCCGCCGAGCGTCTCCGGGTCCTGCTCGTCGGCCTCCATCCGGTCCAGCACGGCCAGCTGGCGTTCGACCAGATCCTGGCTGCGCTTGGACAGGTTCACGAACATCGCGTTGATGTTCTCCCGCAGCAGCGCCTGCTCACCGGCCAGCCGCACCGCCTGCCCGTGCACGGCGTCGAACGCGCGGGCGACCTGGCCGACCTCCTCACGCGTGAACACCGGCACCGGCGCCACGCCGCGGTGGGCGGTCATGAAGTCCGGATGCGGGTCGGCGAGGATCTCGTCCACCGCCGCGGGCAACCGGTGCTCGGCGACGTCGAACGCGTTGTTGCGCAGGATCCGCAGCGGCCGCAGCAGCGATCGCCCGATGACCACGGCGAGCACCGCGCACAGCAGCAGCACCCCGAAGACCACCGCCGCGTTGACGATCGCCGAGCGACGCGCGTCGGTGGCGAGCGCGTCGCACCGCTGCTGCGTCTGCACCTGCAGCGTCTGCTGGAACTGGTAGGCGAGGTCGATGGTCCCGGTGATCGCCTGGTCCCACTGGCGGGAGTCGAGGCCGGACAGGCTCTGCCCGTTCTCCGTCCTGGTGATGGCCAACTCGAAGAGCGTGTTCGCCGACTGCACCGCCGGTCCGGCGACGGTCTGTTCGTAGGAGCGCTGCTCGGCGGCGGTGGCGAACTTGCGGTAATCGTTCTGCGCGGCGGCGAGCTGGGCGTCCGCGCCGAGGAGCTTCCGCAGCCGGTCGTCGGAGACCTCGCCCTCCGCGAACGCCTGCCCGAGCACCGCGCGCTTGACCGACATCTGGTCCTTCACACGGGCGAGCGCGTTCGCGGCCAGCCGCAGCCGCGCGACCTCGGCGTCCGCGATCTCGGCGACGGCCTGGTCCGACAGGTCGAGGACACCCGAGATGAGGTCGCTGTAGGAGGTCAGGATCGAATCCGCCGACGAGTTCGAGAACTCGCCCGAATAACGCAGTCCCGGCAGCGCGTCGAGCCGGGACTGGGCCTCTTTCAGACCCGCGGCGCTGGCCGGCGAGAGCCGCGACTGCTGTGCGGCGAGCTCGCGCGCGAACGCACCGGCCGCCTGGTCCACGCGGGCGCGCTGGTCCCGCACGTCGCTGAGCCCGTTCCGTCGCTGCCCGGCGACGTAGCGCACGGTGACGTCCCGCTCGCGCTGCAGTTCGTTCACCACCGCGTTGACACCCGCGTCCACACGGGCGTGCGCGGCGAGCTCGGCCAACTGTTCCGCGTGCGCCAGGTCGGAGCGCACGTGGAGAGTGATGAGCGCCAGCACGGTCAGCATCGGGATGAGCAGGACGGCGATCAGCTTCGTGCGCAGCCGCCAGTTCCGCAGCCGCCACCGGCTGCCTGCACGGTTGTCCGGCCGCCGGTCCAGCGCCTCACCGCTCTCGGGACGCTTGTGCCGCCGGGCCACCTGACTTCCTTCTCTAGCCGTTCTGCCGGACTCGGATCGGCACCGGCTGGGTCACCAACCCCGGAGAGGGTAGCGACCCCGGACACACACGCCCCGCCCGCGCTACTCGTGAAGAGGTCCGCCGGGCGATCGTATTGGCCCGGGAGCGCGGCTTCCACCCACCAGCCGAAATCTTTCGCTGGGCAAGACGTCCGACACTCCCCGTGTCGTTCCCCGCTGTGGCCTTCGCCACGATCTACCGCGCTCCGAGCCTGCCGAACCCGCCGTCGAGCAGCCTGAACGCCTCGTCCGCATCCGCCCTGGCCTGTGGAAACACCTCGTCGGCCGACCGGCCGGACGCAATCGCCCGGTGGTTCTCGCGCGCCAGGGCCCACAGCACCGAGACGATCGCCGCCGCGGCCACCCGCGCCTCGCCGGGCCCCACCCCGGCAGTGTCCGCCAGCGCCCCTGCCAAGGCCTCCTCCGCCGTCTGGTTGAACTCGAGCATCCGCGCGAGCAGCGCCTGCGTGGCGAAGATCATCCGGTACAGCGCGAGGATCTCCGGGGCGTCGTTGAGCCCGGTGATCGGGTCCCGCCGCTCGAGCCCGTCGAAGAAGTGGCTCCGGAGCGCCTCCAGCGGCGTCCGGTCGCCCGGACGTTCCCGGACCACCCGGGCACTTTCCGTCTCGTGGTCGGCGAAGCGGTGGACGACCAGCGACTCCTTCGTCGGGAAGTAGGCGAACAGGGTGCGCCGCGAAACCTCCGCCACGTCGGCGATCTGCGCGATGGACACCTGGTCGAACCCGTGCTCGAGGAACAGGCGGATCGCGGCGTTGGAGATCGCCTCGCGGGTGCGCTGCTTCTTCCGCTCGCGAAGTCCGGCCGGCTCGGTCATCGCCCCAGACTACCAACTCCTTTCACTCGGTAGTAATTTGCACTTAGTCTACTTTTGCACTCAGGAGGAGTCGTGGGCATCGACGTCGTCATCGCCGGAGCCGGACCGACCGGCCTTACCCTCGCTCACGAACTCGCGCTGGCGGGAGTCCGGACCGTGGTCGTCGAACCGCTGACCGAGCGCGTCGAACAGACCAAGGGCGGCACGATCCAGCCCCGGACCGCCGAACTGCTCGAACAGCGCAGCCTGCTCGACGCCATGCAGGACCGGGCCCACGAACGCGAACCGGTGGGCGGTCACTTCGCCACCCTGCCCGTGCCGCTCGACTACTCGTCCTGGCCGACGCGGCACCCCTTCCCCCTTTCCATCCGCCAGGACCTCGTGGAAGAGTTCCTGGAACAAGCCGCCCTCGCCCGCGGCGCGGAACTGCGGCGAGGACAGCCGGTCACCGGCGTTACGCAGGACGCCGATAGCGTCACGGTCACGATCGGCGATGACGCGCTTCCCGCCCGCTACCTCGTCGCCTGCGACGGCGCGCACAGCCCTGTCCGCAAGCTGCTCGGCCTACCCTTCCCCGGCCGGCCCGGCACCTTCCAGGCCGTGTTGGCCGAGATCCGGCTCGCCTCGGCGTCCGCGCTCGTGCCCCGGCGCGCCGGTCACATCAGCGCCCTGACCCGGCACGCCGGCGGCTACTGGTCGATGCTCGTGCCGGTCGGCGGCGACCGCTACCGCTTCACCTTCGGCCGCGAAGACCAGTCCAGCGCCCAGGGCCCGGTGACGGACGACGAGATCACCGACGCCCTCACCGCGGTCTACGGCCGGGACACCGAGCTGGCAAGCGTCCTCACCGCGTCCCGGTGGAGCGACGCGACCCGGCAGCTGGAGCGGTACCGGCACGGCCGGATCCTGTTCGCGGGGGATGCGGCGCACATCCATCCGCCACTCGGCGGCCAGGGCCTGAACCTCGGCGTGCAGGACGCCGTCAACCTCGGCTGGAAGCTGGCGGCCACCGTGCACGGCTGGGCCCCGGACGACCTGCTGGACACCTACCAGGAGGAACGGCATCCCGCGGTGGCCCGCGTGCTCCACCACACCTCGGCCCAGCGCGTGCTCGCCGTGCCGAACCCGTCCGATGACGTCGCCGCGCTGCGCGACGTCTTCACCGACCTCCTGCGACTGCCCGACACGAACCACTACCTGGCCGGGATGATGTCCGGTTTGGACGCAGCGGGGCGGGTGCCCGACGCCGACCTGCGCACCGGCGACGGAAGGACCCGCCTGTCGGCGCTCCTGCGCTCGGGCCGCGGCCTGCTGCTCGACCTCACCGGCGGCCACCCACTGCCGCCGGGCTGGTCCGATCGCGTCGACCGGGTCCGGGCCGAACCGGACCACCAGCTCACCGAGCCCGCCCTGCTGATCCGGCCGGACGGCCGCTGCTGCTGGACCCCGGACGGCGGGCCCCTGGACGCCGCGCTGACCCGCTGGTTCGGCGCTCCCGCCGATGACCAGCACGGCTCGACCTCCGGCAACGCCGTATAAAGGAAGACGTGACCGATGGCCCGTTGATCGTCCAATCCGACAAGACCGTGCTGCTCGAAGTCGACCACCCGATGGCCGACGACGCCCGGATCGCGATCGCCCCGTTCGCCGAACTGGAACGGGCCCCCGAGCACGTGCACACCTACCGCGTGACACCGCTTGCGTTGTGGAACGCGCGCGCCGCCGGTCACGACGCCGAGCAGGTGGTGGACGCCCTCACCACCTACTCGCGCTTCCCGGTCCCACAGCCGTTGCTGATCGACATCGTCGACACGATGGCGCGGTTCGGGCGGCTGCAGATCACCAACAACCCCGCTCACGGCCTGGTCATGACCACGACCGACCGCGCGGTGCTGGAAGAGGTGCTGCGCAACAAGAAGATCAGCCCGATGCTGGGCACCCGGATCGACGACGACACCGTCCTGGTGCACCCGTCCGAGCGGGGCCGGCTCAAGCAGGCGCTGCTCAAGGTGGGCTGGCCCGCCGAGGACCTGGCGGGCTACGTCGACGGCGAGGCGCACCCGATGCAGCTGGCCGAGACCGGCTGGGGCCTGCGCGACTACCAGCGGCAGGCCGCGGAGGCGTTCTGGGCAGGCGGTTCCGGCGTCGTCGTGCTGCCCTGCGGCGCGGGCAAGACGCTCGTCGGCGCCGCGGCGATGGCGCGCGCGCAGGCCACCACCCTCATCCTGGTCACCAACACCGTCGCGGGACGCCAGTGGAAGCGCGAGCTGGTGGCCCGCACGTCGCTGACCGAGGACGAGATCGGCGAGTACTCCGGCGAGAAGAAGGAGATCCGCCCGGTCACCATCGCCACCTACCAGGTGATCACGCGCAAGTCCAAAGGCGAGTACAAGCACCTGGAGCTGTTCGACTCCCGGGACTGGGGCCTGATCGTCTACGACGAGGTGCACCTGCTGCCTGCGCCCGTCTTCCGGATGACCGCGGACCTGCAGTCGCGCCGCCGGCTCGGGCTGACCGCGACGCTGGTGCGCGAGGACGGCCGCGAGGGCGACGTGTTCTCGCTCATCGGCCCCAAGCGGTACGACGCGCCGTGGCGCGACATCGAGGCGCAGGGCTGGATCGCCCCGGCGGAGTGCATCGAGGTGCGGGTGACCCTCACCGACAACGAGCGCCTGCTGTACGCCACCGCCGAATCCGAGGACAAGTACAAGCTCGCGGCCACCGCCCGCACGAAGATCCCGGTCGTGAAGTCCATTCTGGACAAGCACGCGGGCGATCAGACGCTGGTGATCGGCGCGTACCTGGACCAGCTCGAGGAACTCGGCGCCGAACTGAACGCGCCGGTGATCCAGGGGTCCACGCGGAACAAGGAGCGCGAGGCGCTGTTCGACGCGTTCCGGCGCGGTGAGATCGACAAGCTCGTGGTGTCGAAGGTCGCCAACTTCTCGATCGACCTGCCGGAGGCGACGGTCGCCATCCAGGTCTCGGGCACGTTCGGTTCCCGGCAGGAGGAGGCCCAGCGGCTCGGCCGGCTGTTGCGCCCGAAGGCCGACGGCAGGCAGGCGCACTTCTACTCGGTGGTCTCGCGGGACACGCTGGACACCGAGTACGCCGCGCACCGGCAGCGCTTCCTCGCCGAACAGGGCTACGCGTACTCGATCCACGACGCGGACGCCTACCTGTAGCGCGCCTCGGAGAGCACGCCGCGGCGCGAGCGCGGTTCGCCACGCGCCTGCCCCGCCTCCGGGCAGAGGCGGCCGCAACCCGGCGACCGCACGGTGGACCGCCGCGCCCGCGAGGCATAGTCCACGCGAAAACGTGGAATCCCCTGGACGTGGTTTGGGCAGGGGTGTGCTTCGTCGTCGTGGTGTTCGCGGTAGCGGCCACGGCGATGTGGCGCCGTGCCCGTCGCTCCGACGCGTCAGTGTCGCGCCGTCTGTCGCGGGCGTCGTCGTGGGCCGGCTTCGTGCTCGCGGCGGTGCCCAGCACGGTGTGGCTGGTCCTGTGGCTCTCCGGCGGTGAGCCGAAGGCGCTGATCGGTCTCGCGGGACTGGTGCTGTCGGCGGCTCCGGTGGTCGCCGGGTACCGGTGGCCGCGCCTGGTCGTGCCGTCATTGGTCCTGTGTCTCCTGGCTTCGATGGGGATGGCTGTCGCCTGGCAGCACCTGTTCGTGTTGCTGCCGCTCGCGCTCGCGCTGACTGGGGCCTGGCTGCTCGCCCTCGCCCTGCACGTGCGGTCCGGTACTCACGCAGGTGCAGGCGAAACCCCAGTTCAACGGCGGGGTGCGACCCGCTCGTGACCGAAGCTACCACGAATCTCGAACACCCGTTCGACCGATCGGGTGAACCGGCGAAAACTAAATCTCGGGCCCGGAAACTGTCGTACCCTCGAACTACTGTTCGACCTCATCGACGCAGTCCATCCCGAGGAGGTCTCGTGACCACCGCCGCCACACCCGAGGAAAGCCTCGTCGCCGAGGCACTCACCGACACCGAACTGCCGCCCGGCCGCTGGATCGGGCGGATGTGGGTCTCCGACGATCCGCTGGCCGACCCCGGCCGGTACCGGGCCTGCATCGCCGGTTTCGACCGGTCGGGACTGTGGCCCGTGCTGATCCCGCACGACCCGCGTTTCGCCGCGACCGGCGAGGACTGGCTGACCGATCGCGGCCGTCTCGCACCCGCCGTCCACCGCGTCGGCAACGTCGACGTCGCCGCCACGCTGGCCCGATGGTGGGACCCGTTCTGCTGCCCGGACGGCACCGGGTGCCTGCGGCCGTACAGCGCCGGTTTCCCCGGGCTGGCGAAGAAATCCCAGCTGCGGGTGGACCCGCTCGCCGAAGCAGGCAACACCGGCTCGATCCTCGTCCGGCGCGCGCCCCACCGCCTCGGCCTGGTGCCGGTCGAACGGCCCGCCGACGTCCCCGCCGCACTCGGCTGGACGGGCATGATCAAGTCCACGGACGAGGTCGCCGCCGTGTCCGCGGTCCTGCGCAGCTGGGAGGACCGGTTCGGGGCGACGCTCATCGTGCTCGGGTTCGACGAGCTGGAGCTCTCGGTCGCGGCGCCGCCGCGCAACCAGAACCGCTCGCTCGTCCTCGCCGCCGAGCACCGCGCGTTCAGCCTGCGCAGCTTCTCCGGGCAGCCGGGCACCCTCCGCGAGTACGCCGCGGGCCTGGTGCACCGGCGGCACTGGAGGTTCTCCTGGGACTGACGGAGTTGAGGAGGTCACCATCGCCGAAATCCGGGTGGGCACCTCGGGCTGGCGGTACCCGCCGTGGCGGGGCACGTTCTACCCGAAGGGCCTGGCGCAGCGCCGCGAGCTGGAGTACATCTCGCGGCAGGTGAACTCCGTGGAGATCAACGGCTCGTTCTACTCGCTCCAACGCCCGGAGCGGTACCGGGCCTGGGCGGAGCAGACGCCGGACGACTTCGTGTTCGCCGTGAAGGGCGGTCGCTTCATCACCCACATGAAGCGCCTGGCCGACACGGAGACGCCGCTGGCGAACTTCTTCGCGTCGGGGGTGCTGGCGCTGGGCCACAAGCTCGGGCCGATCCTCTGGCAGCTGCCTGCGAACTTCGCGTTCGAACCCGGACGGTTCGCGGAGTTCTTCGCGAGCCTGCCCCGGGACACCCGGGCGGCCGCGGAACTGGCCCGCAAGCACGACGACAAACTGAAGGGAGAGGCCCACACCGAAGCCGGGACGAACCGGCCCCTGCGCTACGCGCTCGAACCGCGGCACCCGAGTTTCTCCTCGGACGAGTGCCGGAAACTCTTGCAGGACAACAACATCGCACTGGTGGCGGCCGACTCCGCCGGCACCTGGCCGAGTTTCGGGGAGGTGACCGCGGACTTCGTCTACGTCCGCCTGCACGGCGACGAGGAGCTCTACGCGAGTGGCTACACCGACGAGGCCCTGCAACGGTGGGCAGGAAAGATCCGCCGCTGGCGGCGGACCGGCGGCGGGAAGACGCGGGACGTGTACGTCTACTTCGACAACGACATCAAGGTGAAGGCGCCCGGCGACGCCATCGCGCTCGCGACCCGGCTGGGGGTCACGAGCCGCCCGATCGACCTGCCGTCCTGACAAGCCGACCGGGCGTCCTGAACAACGGGTCAGGCGCTCTTCGCCTGGGCGCGGTGCTTGCCCTCCGCGAACTCCTCGACCAGCTTGCTGCAGAAGGCGGGCAGGTCGTCCGGCTTCCGGCTGGTGACGAAACCGGAGTCGGTCACGACTTCCTCGTCCACCCACTCGGCACCGGCATTGCGCAGGTCGGTCTGCAGGGACGGCCAGGACGTCATCCGGCGGCCGCGCACCACGTCGGCCTCGATGAGGGTCCACGGGGCGTGGCAGATCGCCGCGACGGGCTTCTGCTGCGAGAAGAACCCGCGGACGAAGCGGACGGCGTCGGGGACGGTGCGGAGGAAGTCCGGGTTCGCCACACCGCCCGGCAGGACCAGCGCGTCGAAATCGTCCGGCGAGACGTCCGTGACGACCTTGTCGACCGGGAACGTGTCGGCCTTGTCGAGGTGGTTGAACGCCTGGATGCTGCCCGGCGAAGTGGACACCAGTTCCGGCTGACCGCCCGCGTCCTGGACCGCCTTCCAGGGCTCGGTCAGTTCAACCTGCTCGGTGCCCTCCGGTGCGACGACGAAGGCCACTCGCTTACCGGAGAGTGTGTTCGCCACGATTGCACTCCTTCCGTTCCGGGGATTCAGCGATGAACTACCCGCGTCCGGGCGGGCGTGAAACATGCGGACGTACGATGAGAACAAGCCGATCGGGTGGCAGTCGGAGGGTTCGATGACGAGCACGACGGCCGGCGAAGGCCCTGGCCACGGCCCGCATTTCGTGCAGGCCGTCGGTCGCGCGTTCGCGATCCTGCGGTGTTTCGGGGCGGACCACCCCGCGCTGACGGCGAGCGCGGCGGCCAAGCGGACGGGACTGGACCGTGCGACCGCGCGTCGGTTGCTGCTCACCCTCGCCGACCTCGGGTACGTGCGTTACGACGGGCAGGCGTTCCGGCTCACGGCGCAGACTCTTGACCTGGGGTACTCCTACCTGTCCGGGCTCGCCCTGCCCGAGATCGCGCAGCCGCACCTGCACGATCTGGCGCATCGGCTGAACGAGACGGCTTCGCTGGCCCTGCTCGACAGGGGCGACGTGGTGAACCTGGCCGTCGTGCCCGGGCAGCGGCACGCTCCGCCGACCCTCGCCGTCGGCGCGCGGCGGCCCGCCCACGTCACCTCCAGCGGGCAGGTGCTGCTCGCCGCGCTGCCCGAAGACGAGCTCACGCGGCGGCTCGACGCGCTGCCGGACATCGCCGGGCTGCCGAAGGAGATCGAGCAGGTCCGGGAACGCGGGTGGGCCATGGCCGAACACGACGTCGACGACGACCTGCATGCGATCGCCGCTCCGGTGCGGCACCGGCGCGGCCGGGTGCTCGCCGCGGTGACCGCCTCGGTGCACCCGGATCGGCTCGGGCATGGCCTGGTCGAGCGGGACTACGTGCCCGAGCTGCTGCGCACGGCGTGGTCGATCGAGGCGGATCTGGCGAACCTGCCCGAGGGGTAAGCGTCAGTCGAAGCTGATCCAGGACTTGCCGGCGACCGACTGCACCGACGCGAACGCCTGCGCGGCCTCTTCCAGCGGGAACCGCGCCTGCAGCACCTTGCCCGGCCGGACCTTGTCGCGGTTGAGCAGGCCGACGGTCGTCTCGAAGTCGACCGGGTGGTCGTAGATGAGCGAGCCCTTGAGGGTGTGCTGGCGGTAGACCAGGTCGGCGGTGGTCAGCTCCAGCGGGCGCGAGTTGATGCCGACGAGCAGGGCGGTGCCGCCGCGGCGCAGGCGTGCCAGGCCGGCGCGCAGGGCTTGCGGGACCCCGGAGGTTTCGAAGAGGAGGTCGAACTCGCCGTCGACGCCGGTCTCGGCGCCGAACGACTGGGCCAGTTCGGCGCGTCCCTCGTGTGGTTCCTGGACCGCGACCGTCGCGCCGAGCGCCCGCAGCGCCAGGCACAGCAGCAGACCCTGTGAGCCGGCACCGACCACGAGGACCCGCTGACCAGGCTCGACGCCGGACCGGCGAATCGCCGACCGCGCGACGGTCAGCGCCTCCGCGCAGACGAGGTCCTCCAGCGCGACCGTCTCCGCCGCGGGCCAGGCGAACTCGGCCGGGACCGCCACGTACTCGGCCAGCAGACCGGGGTGGTTCATGCCGACGATCACCCGCTCGGTGCACGCGGAGGTGAAACCGGCGACGCACGCCGCGCACCGGCCGCAGCAGTAGTTCGGCTCGATCGCGACCTGCTGGCCGACCACGCGGTCCGCCACGTCCGCCCCGACGGCCACGATCTCGCCGACGCCCTCGTGCCCCATCAGCCACGGCCGCTCGGGCACCTCGCGAGCGCCGCGGTAGACGCCGAGGTCCGACCCGCACAGGCCGAGGCCCCGCATGCGCACGAGAACCTCACGTGGCCCGATCTCGGGTTCCGGCAGGTCGACGAGCCGCATTACCTCGGGCTCGGCCAGCACTACGGCCTTCATTCACTACCTCCACATGTCCGCACCTCGCATGCTAACCGCTAATTAACCAGTTAGTCCATTAGCTGAGGTTGGGTTCGGCGCATTGGGCGGTGGAGCTGGTTCGCGGGAGGGGCGATCGGGGGGCGCGCAGGCAGGCCCGCGCGGCGATCGATCTGGCTGGACGGCGGGGCAGGCACGGTACGCCGATCGGGGAGGACCTCGATCGTGGACTGGGCAGTCTCGAATTGGCTCACATGGCGGGCTGCCACTGGCCCACAGCGCCTGCGCGGGTTCGTGCTCCGCAGCGTGCGAGGATGCTTGCTGTGGATGAGCACCTGGTCTACGCGATCCCCCTGCGGAACCGGTTCCGCGGAATCACCGTGCGCGAAGGGGTGCTCCTGCGCGGCCCCGCGGGCTGGGGGGAGTTCTGCCCGTTCGCCGACTACGACGACCGCGAAAGTGCGCCCTGGCTCGCGGCCGCGGTGGAGGCCTCCCAGCTGGGGTGGCCGGCTCCGGTGCGGGATCGGGTCGAGGTGAACACCACCGTGCCCGTCGTCGGGGCCGACGCCGCCTACGAGATGGTCGCCGCGTCGGGGTGCCGGACCGCCAAGGTCAAGGTCGCCGATCCGCGTGCGTCCATTGTGGAGGACTGCGAGCGGGTGGCGGCCGTCCGGGACGCGCTCGGGCCTGGCGGGGCGATTCGCGTCGACGCGAACACCGCCTGGGACGTCGACACCGCGGTGAAGGCGATTCGCGAGCTGGATCGTGCCGCGGGTGGGCTCGAGTACGTCGAACAGCCGTGCCCGTCGATCGATGAGCTGGCCGCCGTGCGGCGGAAGGTGGATGTGCGCATCGCGGCGGACGAGTCGATCCGACGGGCCGAGGATCCGCTTCGGGTGGCGGTCGCGAACGCGGCCGACGTGGCCGTGATCAAGGTCGCTCCCCTCGGCGGTGTCCGCCGGGCGCTGGAGGTCGCCGAGGCCGCCGGACTGCCGTGCGTGGTGTCGTCGGCGGTGGAGACCAGCGTCGGGCTGGCGGCGGGCCTCGCGCTCGCCGGGGCGCTGCCCGAGCTGGAGTTCGCCTGCGGCCTGGGCACGATGTCCCTCCTCACCGACGACACGACCAGTCACTCACTGTCCCCTGTGGACGGTTACCTGCCGGTCCTGCGGCAGGCGCCGGAACCGGACCGCGCAGCCGAAACCGCCGCGGACGAGGCCACCGCGAAGGCTTGGCTCGATCGCCTCCGTCGCGTCGAGGGCCAACGGTAGACGCAACGTCCGACGCGGGTTGAATCACCGCGCCGTGCTCTGCGTGCGAAGAGGCGGCCAACTAGCGCACCGACAGCTAACTGTCCCCTATGGACGGTTACCTCCCCGTCCTGCGGCAGGCGCCGGAACCGGGCCGATAGACACGACGGAACTGCGGCTCCGCAGTGCCGCGGTGTGGGGCGAGCCAAGCCAGCGCCCCACACTGCGATCGACAACCGGCGGGCTAAGCCACTGCCTCGTCTGCGTCCGCGGACGCGGCCAACGAGCGCACGGGCAGCGTCTCGAACGCCGCAGGTGGCTCCCGCCAGGTCACCGGCTCTCCGGACCGCACGGCGCGCCACACGCGCTGCGGTGTCAGCGGCATGTCGATGTGCCGCACGCCCAGATGAGCCAGCGCGTCGATCACCGCGTTCTGCACCGCCGGCGTTGAACCCACCGTCGCCGACTCGCCGATTCCCTTGGCGCCCAACGGGTTCCGGTCGGTCAACGTCTCGGTGTTGCTGACCTCCAGCGTCGGCACGTCGGCGGCCGTGGGGAGGTGGTAGTCGGCGAAGGTCGCGGTCACCTGGTTGCCGTCCTCGTCGTAGGAGACCTGCTCCCACAACGCCTGCGCGATCCCCTGCACCGCGCCGCCGTGCTGCTGCCCGCGCACGATCATCGGGTTCAGCACGCGCCCGCAGTCGTCCACGGCGATGTGCCGCAACGGCTTCACGAAGCCCGTCTCGACGTCCACCTCGACCACCGACACGTGCGCCCCGAACGGGAACGTTGCCCCGCCCGGCTTGAAGTCCGTCGTCTCCAGCAGCGGGCGGCCCTCCGCCGCGGCGGCCTCGGCCAGCTCCGCCCAGCCGATCGTCGCCTGCGGGACCCCCGCCACGCCGAGCCGCCCGTCGGTCAGCACGATGTCGTCCACGCCCGCCTCCAGCCGCGACGCGGCCAGCTCGCGGGCGCGCTCCAGCACCAGGTCCGCCGCCTGCCGCACCGCGCTGCCGCCCACCTGCAGCGAACGCGAACCGCCCGTGCCGGCGCCGCGCGGCACCGCGGCCGTGTCCGACTGCACGAACTCGACCGACTCCAGCGGTATCTCCAGCGCGTCGGCCACCAGCATCGCGAACGACGTCGCGTGGCCCTGCCCGTGCCCGGACGTGCCGACCTTGATCGCCGCCGTTCCGTCCGCCCGGACCTCCACCGACGCGAACTCGCCGCTGCCGCCACCGGTGATCTCGACGTACGCGCTCACCCCGATCCCCAGCAGCCGCGACTCGCCGGCCGCGATGCGCCGCCGCTGCTCGGCCCGCAGCTCGTCGTAACCCGCGACCTCCAAGGCCTTCCGCAGCGGCAGGTCGTAGTCGCCGCTGTCGTAGCTCGCGCCGCTGAACGTCGTGTACGGGAACTCCTCCGGGCGCAGGAAGTTGCGCCGCCGGACCTCCGCCGGATCCATGCCCAGCTCCGCCGCGGCCAGGTCCATCAGCCGCTCCAGCATCGCCGTCGCCTCCGGACGGCCCGCACCGCGGAACGCCCCGACCGGCGCGGTGTTCGTCAGCGCCGCTATCGCCGCGTAGCTGATCTTCGGGATCCGGTACACGCCCTGCGCCATCGTCCTGGTCGGACCGAGCGCCAGCCCGCCGCCGAACCCCGCGTACGCACCCGCGTCGCCGACCACCCGGCAGCGGAGGCCGACGATCGTCCCGTCGCGCCGCAGCCCCAGCTCGCCGTACTGCACCTGCGCCCGGCCCTGCGGCGAGGCCTGCAGGTTCTCCGACCGCGTCTCCGTCCACTTCGCCGGCCGCCCGAACCGCCGCGCCGCCTCGATCACCACCGCATGCTCGGCCGTGACCCCGACCTTGCCGCCGAACGCGCCACCCACGTGCGGCGCCACCACGCGGATCCGGTCACCGTCGAGGCCGAACAGCTTCGCCGCCGCGGCCCGGAAGCCGTGCGGCATCTGGGTCGACACGTAGACCGTCAGGTCGAACTCGCCGTCGCCGGGCAGGGCGACGATCGCGTTGCCCTCCATCGGCGCCACCGCCAGACGCTGGTTCTCGATCCGCGCACGCACCACGACATCGGCGTCGTCGAGCACCTCGTCGCCCACGGCGTCCCGCTCACCGGCCGCGATGTTCGAGCCGATTTCCGGGAACTGCAGCGGCGCGCCGTCGTCCAGCGCCTGCTCGGGGTCGACCACTGCGGGGAGCGGTTCGTAGTCCACATCGACCAGTTCGAGCGCGTCCACCGCAGCCGCCGCGCTTTCCGCGACCACGGCGGCCACCGGCTCCCCGGCGAAGCGCACCCGGTCGGTGGCCAGCGCGTACCGCTTCGCCCGCGGGTTGAGGTCCATGAACACCGGTAGCTCGGCCAGGTCGAGGTCCGCGGCGGTGAGCACCGCGATCACCCCCGGCGCCGCGGCAGCCTCCGCGGTGTCGATGCCGTTGACCAGCGCGTGCGCGAACGGCGACCGGACAAAGGCGACATGGCAGACGCCCTCGAACTTCAGGTTGTCGACGAAGGTTCCACGACCACGCACCAGATCCGGGTCCTCGACCCGCCGGACCTCGGTGCCGAGCAAAGATCCCGCCATGTGACCGACCTTAACCGCCCCGGAGCACCCTGGCCCAGAGGTTTCCGGGTGCGCTCGGGGTTCGTCCCCGATGCGCTCACCACCCACCGCGGCCGACGATGGGGACATGACGAACACAGCGACCACCACGAAGCTCCGCCGCAGCTCCACCGACAAGATGATCGCCGGCGTCGCCGGTGGCTGGGCCCGGCTGCTCGGCGTCGACGCGGCCATCATCCGCATCGTCCTCGTCGCCGCGACTCTGCTCGGGTTCGGCGCGCCGATCCTGCTCTACGCGATCTGCTGGATGCTCATGCCGCAGGAGTAGCGCAGCACAAAGCCCGGATGCGCGGTGCGCACCCGGGCTTTCGCCGGACTGGTGGATCAGAAGTCCATGCCGCCCATGCCACCGGTCGGGTCGCCACCCGGAGCGGCAGCAGCCTTCTCCGGCTTGTCGGCGACGACGGCCTCGGTGGTCAGGAACAGGCCCGCGATCGAAGCCGCGTTCTGCAGCGCCGAACGGGTCACCTTGGCGGGGTCGATGACGCCGGCCGCGACCAGGTCCTCGTAGTCGCCGGTCGCCGCGTTCAGGCCGTGGCCCTCCGGCAGACCCTTGACCTTCTCCGCCACGACGCCGCCCTCGAGACCGCTGTTGACCGCGATCTGCTTGAGCGGAGCCTCGACGGCGACCTTGACGATGTTCGCACCGGTCGCCTCGTCACCCGAGAGGCGCAGGCCCTCGAAGGCAGCCTTGGACGCCTGCAGCAGGGCCACGCCACCACCGGCGACGATGCCCTCCTCGACGGCGGCCTTCGCGTTGCGAACGGCGTCCTCGATGCGGTGCTTGCGCTCCTTGAGCTCGACCTCGGTGGCGGCACCGGCCTTGATGACGGCCACGCCGCCGGCCAGCTTGGCCAGCCGCTCCTGCAGCTTCTCGCGGTCGTAGTCGGAGTCCGACTTCTCGATCTCGGCGCGGATCTGGTTCACACGGCCCTGGATCTGGTCCGCGTCGCCGGCACCCTCGACGATGGTCGTCTCGTCCTTGGTGATGACGGCCTTGCGGGCCTTGCCCAGCAGGTTCAGGTCCGCGTTCTCCAGCTTGAGGCCCACGTCCTCGGAGATGACCTGGCCACCGGTCAGGATCGCGATGTCCTGCAGGATGGCCTTGCGGCGGTCACCGAAGCCCGGAGCCTTGACGGCGACGGACTTGAAGGTGCCGCGGATCTTGTTGACGACCAGGGTGGCCAGGGCCTCGCCCTCGACGTCCTCGGCGATGATCAGCAGCGGCTTGCCCGACTGCATGACCTTCTCCAGGACCGGCAGCAGGTCCTTGACGTTCGAGACCTTCGAGCCGAACAGGAGGATGTACGGGTCCTCCAGGACGGCTTCCTGGCGCTCGGCGTCGGTGACGAAGTAGCCCGAGATGTAGCCCTTGTCGAAGCGCATACCCTCGGTGAGCTCGAGCTCGAGGCCGAAGGTGTTCGACTCCTCGACGGTGACGACGCCTTCCTTGCCGACCTTGTCCAGCGCCTCGGCGATCAGCTCGCCGATGGTGCGGTCCGCGGCCGAGATCGAGGCGGTGGCAGCGATCTGCTCCTTGGTCTCGACCTCCTTGGCGGCCTTGTGCAGCTGCTCGACGACGGCCTCGACCGCCTGCTCGATGCCACGCTTGAGGGCGATCGGGTCGGCACCGGCGGCCACGTTGCGCAGACCTTCGCGCACGAGCGCCTGGGCCAGCACGGTGGCGGTGGTGGTGCCGTCACCGGCTACGTCGTCGGTCTTCTTGGCGACTTCCTTGACGAGCTCGGCCCCGATCTTCTCCCACGGGTCCTCGAGCTCGATCTCCTTGGCGATGGAGACACCGTCGTTGGTGATCGTCGGCGCGCCCCACTTCTTTTCGAGCACGACGTTGCGGCCACGGGGGCCAAGCGTCACCTTGACGGCGTCGGCCAGGGTGTTGAGTCCGCGCTCAAGCCCGCGGCGGGCGTCCTCGTCGAACGCGATCAGTTTGGCCATTGGGGTGTTGTCCTCCGGTAGTGGTCGCTGCCATGACCTGCTTCAGGACTGGCAGCAGGACACTTAGCTCGGCCAGGCTCGGTGCCCGCGACGGACGACCTGCTCGGTGTTCCGAGCCGGCCTCACCGTCCCGACCATTGGTGCGTTGGCACTCGACACCGCCGAGTGCCAACGCCTGTTTAGCACTCTCCGGGGGCGAGTGCAAGAACCGCACGTCAGGGGCTCGGTTTGATGGAGATCGTCGCGGGCGGCGGGCCGCCGCCGGTGGACTGGCCGGTCGCGCCGCCGGTGGGACCGACGGGGATGTTGGGCGCGGTGGTCGGCGCGGGCCCGGAGCCGCCGCCGCGATTCACCAGAACGAGGGTCACGACGACCGCCGCGACGACGACGAGCCCGGCCAGGCCCGCCCACAGCCACTTGAGGCCGCCACCCTTCTTCGGCGGCTGCTGCCCGTAACCGTAGGGCTGTCGCTGGGGCCAGCCCGGATTCCACGGCTGGCCCTGCGGGGCGTTCGGGTGGAACTGCGGCGCCGGCATGCCGGGGTGGCCGTACGGGTTCCCGGGCGGCTGGTGGCCGGGCGGGCCGTAGGGGCCCGGCTGGCCGGGGCGCCCCTGCTGATCGCCGTGGCCCTGCGGGCCGCCGGGACCGGGCTGGTGTCCTTGGCCGGGGTGGCCACCGCTGTGGACGGCGCCTGGCTGACCCGGCTGACCGCCGGCCTGGCCGATGCCCGAGGCACCAGCGCCCGGCTGCCCCGGACCGGGCTGCCCAACGCCCTGCCCAACGCCCTGGCCGACGCCGGGGCCACCGGTGCCCGGTTGCACGCCCGGACCGGGCTGCCCAGGTTGACCGGAGCCCGGCTGTCCGCCGGCCTGGCCGGCGCCCGGGCCACCAGCGCCCGGCTGCCCCGAGCCCGGCTGGCCGGCACCCTGGCCTGCGCCGTGCGGGCCGGGGTGGCCGCCCGGCTGTCCCGGCGGGTACGGCTGCATGCCGGCCTCCCGTGTCGCGACCTGGGGCGGCCCCGGCGGCGTCGTCGAGGCGGCGGCCGGGCCGAGGGCCTTGCGCGCCGCCGTGATCAGCTCGACGCAGTTGTCGTAGCGGTCCGCCGGGGCCTTGGCCATGCCCTTGCGTACGACCTCGTCGACGGCGGAGGGCAGCCCGACCACGCCCGACACCGCGGGCGGTTCGACGGCGAGGTGCCCCTTGATGACCGTCGGCACGTCGCCGCTGAACGGGGGCTGCCCGGTGAGGCACGCGTACAGCACGCACGCCAGCGCGTACTGGTCGGTGCGCCCGTCCAGTGGCTCCCCGCGCAGGTGTTCCGGCGCGGCGTAGGTCGGCGACCCGAGGAAGTCGCCACCACGGGTGCGGTGACCGGTCGCGCCGCGCCGGGTCAGCCCGAAGTCGGCGACGTAGACGTGCTCGCGCGCCGACTCCCGGCTGGTGACCAGCACGTTGGCCGGTTTGACGTCGAGGTGGACCAGGCCGCGTTCGTGCAGGCAGTCCAGCGCGTCCGCGACCTGGTCCAGCAACCGCAGGGTGCGGTCGGGGGAGATTGGTCCGTCCGCGATGAGACTCGCCAGATCCGCCCCGTCGACGAGGCGCATGGCGATGTAGAGCATCCCGTCGAGCTCACCGAAGTCGTACAACGGCACGACGTTCGCGTGATCCACGGCGGAGGTGTTGCGCGCCTCGTCCACGAACCGTTCGCGGAACTCGGCGTCGGCACCGAGGTGCTCGCCGATCACCTTCAAGGCCACCTTGCGGCCGAGCCGCACGTCGGTGGCCTTGTACATGACGCTCATGCCACCCTTGCCGAGCACTCCGTCTATGCGGTAGTTGCCCAGCCGGCGACCGGTGAGGTCCCCCGACACATCGCCTGTCACACGGGGCAGCCTACTGCCGGCTTCCACAGCGACGCGAAGCGTCTCCGTTGAGGGTGGTGGCGGGGAAGCGGCCGCCCCCTAGGACACTTTGCGGACGTCCGCTGCCTGTGTCCGGCCGTCCCGGCCGGCCTCGATCTGGAACTCGACTTGATCGCCCTCGTCCAAAGTGCGGAATCCGTCCGACTGGATGGCCGAGTAATGCACGAACACATCAGGTCCCTCGGGGGACGCGATGAACCCGTAGCCTTTTTCGGAATTGAACCACTTGACCGTGCCAACAGCCACGGTTTCCTCCTTGCGAAAACCACCGAGAGCCGTGCCCGCCCGGCTCCCGAAGTGGAAGTCACGGTACCGGAGAAACGCGAAGGATCAATAAGATTCAGCGAGATTTACGCGCTTGCACCAAAAGCGTGCCCGGTCCCGCGAAGTCGATCATGAGCCCGTCGCCCGTCCGGATCGACTGTTGCCCCGAAGGATCCAACGCCCGCAGGCGGCACTGGACGCTGTCCGGGTAGGCCAGCAGGTGCCCCGGCCGGACGGAGATCAGCTCGCCCGCCGCGAGCTGGAACTGGTCCACCGGCCCGGCGCAGGCGAGCACGAGCGGGCCCGTCCCGCTGTAGTGCTCCAGGAACCCGTGCTCGGCGCCGAACATCGCCTGCAGGCCCGGCCACGAGTCGGCGCGCACCGACGCCGGGCGGGCGAGCACGGCCTGCCGCGCCACGCACCAGCCGGTGCGGCCGTCGAACTCCAGCGGGTAGACGTCGCCGGCTTCGGCGGGCGCGAGGTCGAGCCAGCCGCCTTCCTTGGGCGCGGTGAACACCGACGGCGACTTGCGGCCGCCGCCCACCTCGGTGAGTCCGAAGCTGCTCGCGAACATCGACTCGCCCCGTGCCTGCACGGCTTCGCCGGGACCCAGGATCACTCGGGCGACGCCGAACGCTGGCGTGTGCCGGGTGCGGACCTGCATGCCTCCCCCTCCAGATCAACGAGCGGGGGAAGTGTTGCACGGCCACCCCGGCGAGGCAGGATGGTCCGCGTGATTTCCGTCGACACCTACCGCGCCGCCGTCACCGAGCTGCTGGGCACCGCCCCGGCGACCGCGCTCCCGCTGGCCGAGTGCCCCGGGCTGGTGCTGGCCGAGGACGTCCCCGCCGGCGTCTCGCTGCCGCCGTTCGACAACTCGGCCATGGACGGCTACGCGGTGCGCGCGGTCGACGTCGCGTCCGCCACCGCCGCGACCCCGGTCGAGCTGCCGGTCGCCGAGGACATCCCGGCCGGGCGCACCGACGTGCCGCCGCTGCTGCCGGGCACCGCGCACCGCATCATGACCGGCGCGCCGATGCCGCCGGGCGCGGACGCGGTGGTGAAGGTCGAGGACACCGACGGCGGCACCGAGAAGGTGTCGATCCGGGAGCCGGCCGCGGTCGGCACGCATCTGCGCCGCACGGGCGAGGACGTCACCGCGGGCACGGTCGCGCTGCATGCCGGCACCGTCCTCGGGCCGGCGCAGCTCGGGCTGGCCGCCGCGGTCGGCCTGGACCGGCTGACCGTGCACGCTCCGCTGCGGGTGCTCGTGGTGTCGACCGGTTCGGAGCTGGTGACCCCGCCCCAGGAGCTGCGGCACGGGCAGATCTACGAGTCGAACAGCATCATGCTGGCCGCCGCGATCCGTGCGCTGGGCTGCCGGGTCGAGGTGGTGCGCAGCGTGGTCGACGACGTCGAGGAGTTCCGGTCGGCCATCGAGCCGCGGCTCGCGGACGCCGACCTCGTGGTGACCTCCGGCGGGGTCAGCGCGGGCGCCTACGAGGTGGTGAAGGACTCCCTGGCCGGCGCCGGCGTCGAGTTCGTCAAGGTGGCCATGCAGCCGGGCGGCCCGCAGGGCAACGGCCGGTGGCACGGGGTGCCGGTGGTGACCCTGCCCGGCAACCCGGTGAGCGTGCTGGTGTCGTTCGAGGTGTTCCTGCGGCCGGCGATCCTGACCGCGCTCGGCCACCGGCAGGTGGACCGGCTGCGGGTGCGGGCGCGGCTCACCGAGTCACTGCGCTCGCCTGCCGGGCGGCGTCAGTTCCGCCGCGGGTTCTACTCGCAGCACGACGGCGAGGTGACCGGCGAGGTCGGCCCGCGCGGCGGACCGGGCTCGCACCTGCTGGCTGCGTTCGCGCAGGCCAACTGCCTGATCGAGCTGCCGGAGGACGTGGTGGACGCGGCGGAGGGCAGCGAGGTGGACGTGCTCCTCCTGCCGACTGGTACCTCAGTGTGACTTCTTGTAACAGTTGGCCTACGACTGGTTACTGATTCGCTTGCGGAGGCTAAGATTCAGCCCCTACGGCACCAGCCCGTCACGCCGGGCCGCTGGGCCGTCGGGGGGTTCAGCGGCCCGGCGCGACGAATCGAGGGCTCGCGCGCAACGCACCAGCGCCACCGCGGTTTCGGTGGACACCAGCCGGGGTAACGGAACGCTGTCGATGTCCGCGCGCCATGCCTGGAACAGCTCGGAAAGGCGCTCTTCGCGGATGCGCTCCGGGGCCGACATGACGGTTCCTCTCTGCTGTTACTACGGTCTGCATCGGCCGTCACCACGAATCGTTAGCAACGCCCGCCCCGCACGGGGGCCCGTTCGGCGGGATGCGGAACGGGCCACGCGGACCTGGCGGTAGCGTGGATACCCGGATCGGCGAATCAGCACGCCTCGCCTGGCGTCACGGACCGGTCACACCTTGGACACGAACCAATCGGGACACCGCTTCGATGAGCAGCACTGCGCCGGACAAGGCGAGCAATCCGATCACCCATGCCCTGAACCTCGCGCGCGAGACGTTGCCGCCCATGCACCCCGCCGGGCGGCCGTTCGTCGCCGGCGGGGTCGCGGCCACGCTGCTGCTGCGGCGGGCCTGGAAGCCGCTGGGCGCTGTCGGCGCGCTGGCGACCCTGGCGACCGCCGCGTTCTTCCGCGAGCCCAAGCGCGTGCCGCCGGAGCGGGACGACCTCGTCCTCGCCGCGGCGGACGGCATCGTCTCGCTGATCGAGGAGGCCACCCCGCCCGCGGAGCTGGGCCTGCCGGCCGAACCGCGGATGCGGGTCAGCGTGTTCCTGTCGGTCTTCGACGTGCACGTGCAGCGCGTGCCCGCCACCGGGGTCGTGGAGCGCGTCGCCTACCGGCCGGGCAAGTTCCTCTCCGCCGACCTGGACAAGGCCAGCGACGACAACGAGCGCAACTCGGTGCTGCTGCGCACCGAGGCCGGGCACGAGCTGGTGGTCGTGCAGATCGCCGGGCTGGTCGCGCGCCGGATCCTGTGCCAGGTCGCCGACGGTGAGAAGGTCAGGGCCGGGGACACCTACGGCCTGATCCGGTTCGGCTCGCGGGTGGACATCTACCTGCCGCCGGGCAGTGAGGTGCTGGTGCGCAAGGGCCAGCGGACGATCGGCGGCGAGACGCCCCTGGCTTCGCTGCCGGAGCGAGGAGCCTGATCATGGTCCGGGTGATGACACCGTCGGTGCGGCTGCTGCCCAACGCGATCACCGTCCTCGCGCTGTGCGCGGGCCTGTCCGCCGCGCAGTTCGCGCTCAACCGGCAGTTCGTGCTTGCGATCGGCGCGATCGGCGTCGCGGCCGTCCTGGACAGCCTGGACGGCCGCATCGCCCGGCTGCTCGACGCGACGTCCAAGATGGGCGCCGAGCTGGACTCGCTGTCCGACGCCATCTCCTTCGGTGTCTCCCCGGCGCTCGTGCTCTACATCTGGTTCGGCGACACCTCGGGCATCGGCTGGATCGTGTCGCTGACCTTCGCCGTGTGCATCGTGCTGCGGCTGGCCCGCTTCAACACGCTCCTGGACGTGGAGAAGCCGCCGTACGCGAAGGAGTTCTTCGTCGGCGTGCCCGCGCCCGCGGGCGGCCTGTGCGCGCTGATGCCGGTGATCCTGACGCTGGAGTTCGGCGAGGGCTGGTGGTCGTCGGCGCCGGTCGTCTACGTGTGGACGGTGGCGATCGCGCTGCTGCTGATCAGCAGGCTGCCGACGCTGTCGCTGAAGTCGGTCAAAGTGCCGGCGAAGGCCGCCGCGCCCCTGCTGGTCGGGGTCGGCCTCGCGGCGGCGGCGATCATCCAGTATCCGCTGATCGCGCTGGCCGTCGCGCTGCTGCTGTACCTGGCGCACATCCCGTACGCCGTGCGGCGCTACCAGTGGCTGGCCAACCACCCCGAGGCGTGGGGCGTGCCGCTGCGCGAGCGCCGGGCGATCCGGCGCAGCACGAGCCGCCTGCGGCTGCGCCGGCCACGGATCCGGGTCGCGGGCAACCAGCGGCTCGGCGTGCGCCGGACGACGGACCACGTGGTGCGCGGGGTGCGCACGTACCCGGCGGCGGAGAGCCAGGACCGCTCGCGGCGCCGCAGCTGGCGCCGCATCGGCCTGCGCCAGCGCAACCGCTAGCTGTATCCGGTCAGGACGTTGGTAGCGGCGTGTCTGGCTGAGTAAACGAGAACCTCCGGTTGGGATGTGGCTTGTCTAAGGCCCACTCCGATCCGGAGGTTCTCGTGTTCCGCGGTAGTGCCCGGCTGACGGTTCACGGTCGGCGACTGATCGTTCAACGCCACCAGGCCGACTGGAAACAGGCCCACATCGCCGAAGCGATGGGCGTGTCCCGCACCTACGTCACCGCGAACGCCGCGGACAGGACTGGATCGGCCTCGAGCTCGGACTCCCACCCCGCACCGTGTCGCGGATCCTGCACCGCCACGAGGTGCCCTACCTGGCCGAGTGCGACCCGATCACCGGCGACGTCATTCGCGCCTCCCGCGCAACCGGCGTCCGTTACGAACGCGAACGACCGGGCGAGCTGGTCCACCTGGACGTCAAGAAGCTCGGCAAGATCCCCGACGGCGGTGGCTGGCGTGTCCACGGCCGCAGCGAACAGGTCCGTGCTCGCGGCATCGGCTACGACTACGTCCACTCACTCCTCGACGACCACTCCCGCCTGGCCTACTCCGAGATCCTGCCCGACGAGAAGGGCTCGACCTGCACAGCGTTCCTACTGCGTGCCGCCGCCTACTTCGCCGATCACGGGATCTCCCGTATCGAGCGCGTGATCACCGACAACCACCTCAGCTACCGACGATCACGCGACATGGCCGCCGCGGTCGCAGCACTCGGCGCAACACACAAGTTCATCCGACCCCACTGCCCCTGGCAGAACGGGAAAGTCGAGCGCCTCAACCGCACCCTGCAGGCCGAGTGGGCCTACCGGCACGCCTTCACCAGCAACGAGGCACGAGCAGCAGCACTTGCAGCCTGGATCGAGCACTACAACACTGAACGCCGCCACAGCGCACTCGGAGGACGACCGCCCATCAGCCGGCTACCAACCTAACGGCCGGATACCGCTAGCGCAGGCCCCGGACGAACAGGTCGAGCTGGTAGCGGAAGTCCTGCACGCAGTCGATCCCGGCCAGCGCGGGCATCACCCGGTGCAGGTTCGGGTGCCGCTGCGGCGTGACGGTGCGGCGGAACCACTCGACGGCCGGCTCCGCCCGTTCGGCGGCCAGTCCGCCCGCGCCGACCAGCACGGCGCCGAACACCATCCCGATCAGCGACCGGTAGCCGCGCGCCGCGTGGTGGTCGTCGAGCCCGGCGTCCAGCAGCGCGCCGAGGATCGCGTCCATCAACCGGACCGCGCCCTCGGACAGCGGGTTGGCCTGCTCGGCGGTGAGGGCGCGGACGACGGCCGGGTGGCGGTTGAGCGTCTCGAACGCGTTCAGCCCGAGGGCGCGCAGCCGCTCGTCCCACGGCAGCCCCGGGTCCGGTAGCTCGACCTGCTCGAAGACCCGCGCCGCGATGCCGTCCAGCAGGTCCTGCTTGTTCGCCACGTGGTTGTAGAGCGACATCGCCTCCACGCCGAGCTCGGCCGCGAGCTTCCGCATCGACAGGCCGGTGAGGCCGTTCTCCCCGACCAGCCGCAGCGCGGCGTCGAGCACCTTCTCCCGCGTCAGCGCCATGCCTTACAGTGTAAGTACTTACAGCGTAAGTCCCTGGGAGGACGCAGATGGACGCGGACGAACTGCTGACCACCACCCGCTCGGTGCGGCGCAAGCTGGACCTGGACCGGCCGGTCGAGCAGGAGGTGATCACCGAGTGCCTGCGCATCGCGATGCAGGCGCCCATCGCGGGCAACCAGCTGGACGCGATCCGCTGGCTCGTGGTCCGGGACCCGGAGCTGAAGGCCCGCGTCGCCGGACCGGTCCGCGAGGTGGGTGAAGCCGCCCAGCGCCAGTACGGCCACCTGGTCCCGCCCCGCTCGCTCGCGTCGGCGAAGTTCCTGCTGGACAACATCCACCGCGTGCCGGCGCTCGTGCTCGCCTGCCTGGCCGGACGACCGGACGGCGGCAACGCCGAGCTGACCGGGTTCTACGGGTCGATCTACCCGGCGATCTGGAGCTTCCAGCTCGCGCTGCGCGCCCGCGGCCTTGGCAGCACGATCACCGGCTACCACCTGTTCGGCCACGAGGCGGAGGTCGCGCGCCTCCTCGGCATCCCCGAGGGCTTCACGCAGGTCGCGTTGCTGCCGGTCGCCTACACGACGCAGAAGGACTTCCGGCCGGCCGCGCGACCACCGGTCGAGGAGATCACCTACCTCGACCGGTGGGGCGCCCGCGTCAGCTGAGTTCCAGGACGGCCTTGCCGCGCAGCCGGCGGCCGAGCAGCGCCGCGGTCGCCTCGGCGTGCCGGGACCAGTCGCCGCGCCAGGTGATCCCGGCGTCGAGGCGGCCCGCGGCCACCTCGGCGGCGAGCCAGGTGAGGTCCTCGGTGAAGTCGGTCCGCGGGTCGGCGAGCAGGAAGAACGTGCTGATCGACCGGTCGTGGCGGCCGTCGGTGGGCACGAACGCGCCGACCGGGAACACGACGTCCTCCCCCGCCGAGTGCCCGACGCTGACCAGCCGGCCGCCGGCGCGCAACGCCTTGAACGCGGCCACCATCTGCTCGCCCTCCACGTTGTCGAGCACGCCGTGGACGGGCCGGCTCACCTCGGCCGGGTGCTTGATCACCTCGTGCGCGCCGAGCGCTTCGAGCACGCTCACCTGAGCCGGGTCGGCGCTGACCGCGACGACCTCGGCGCCCGCCCGCGCCGCGAGCTGCACCGCGAAGCGGCCGACCCCGCCGGACGCCCCCGTGATCATGATCCGCTTGCCCAGGGTCTGCCCGAACCGCCGCAGCACGTGCAGCGCGGTCAGGCCGGCCACCGGGATCGTGCTGATCGCGCCACCGTCCGCCCCCTCCGGCACGGCGCCGATCGCGGTGGTCCGCACGGCCCGCAGTTCGGCCCAGGCTCCGGTCATGCCCAGCGTGATCACGCGGGTTCCGGCAGCCGGTCCCGAACCATCGTCGGCGGCCCGCACCACCACGCCCGTCGCGTCCCAGCCCGGCACGCTTCCCTCGGGCAGCTGGCCGGTGTCCACCATGAAGGCCTCGCCGTAGTTGAGCGAGACGGCCTCGACCCGCACCAGGGCCTCGTCCGGCGCGGGCACCGGATCGGGCGCCTCGGCCAGCGCGAGGCGGGATTCCGCGGATTGGTCGACGACGAGCGCACGCATGTTCTCTCCTCCGAAAGCGATCTTGCGACCATAGTGCCACTGAGTGGCACTTGCCATCAAGGCGCATCAACTAGACTGATCGTGATGACCACGACCGAGCAGTCGCTCCCGCTTCGGGAACGCAAGAAGCTGCGCACGCGCCAGGCGCTGGCCGAGACCGCCGTCGCCATGTTCACCGAGCGTGGCTTCGACGCGACCACGCTCGACGAACTGGTCGACGCGGTCGAGGTCTCCAAGCGGACCTTCTTCCGCAACTTTTCGTCCAAAGAGGACGTCGCGCTCACCGCGATCAAGCAGCTGTGGGAGACCTACCTCGATGTGCTCGCGGAGCAGCCGCCGTCCGGGCCGCTGCTCGGCGTGCTGAAGGACGCCCTGCTGACGACCCTCGGCAGGCTGGACGACCACTGGTACCGGCAGTTCCTGCCGACGGTCCGGCTGACCGAGGGGTGCGCGGCGCTGCACGCGCACTCGCTGCGGTACTGCGCGGAGGTCAAGGCCCAGATCGTCCACATCCTCGGCGGCGGCCCCGATCTCGGGCTGCGGCTGCTGGTCGAGGTCGTGATCGGGACGTGGAACTGCGCGCTGGCCGAGTGGAGCCCGTCCGGCGAGCGGGATCTGCTGCCGGTCCTCGTCAACCGCGCGTTCGACACCCTTCCGGCCGCGCTCGCCCTAGAGTGAGGGCGTGAGCGCGCCCCAGATCACGTTGACCATCCGGCACACGCCGTCCGCACTCGACACCCGGCGCGGCATCGTCCGCCTGCACCCGGAGGTCCTCGACGCGCTCGGCCTGCGCGCCTGGGACGCCGTGCATCTCACCGGCGCCCGGGTGAGCGCCGCGCTCGCCGCGCCCGGCGACGCGGCCGGGACGCCCGGGTTCGTCTTCGCCGACGACGTGACCCTGTCCAACCTCGGCGTCACCGAGGGCTCGGAGGTCGTGGTCGCGCCGGCGGACGTCACGCAGGCCCGCTCGGTCACCGTCGCCGGGTCGCGGCTGGCCAGCGCGTCGGTGTCGCCGAACACGCTGCGGCTCGCGCTCACCGGGAAGGTCCTGACGGTCGGCGACGCGGTGTCGCTCCTCCCGCAGGATTTAGCGCCGGCTCCGGGCTCGGACGTGACGACCGTCCGCGGCCAGTTGTCCCGCGCGATCGGCGCAGGCTGGACCACCGAACTGCTCACGGTCACCGCGACCGAGCCCGGCGGGCCGGTCGTGATCTGCCCGTCCACGGTGGTCAGCTGGCGGGACGGCGCCCAGTCGAACGCACAGTCGAGCGCCCACTCGAGCGCACAGTCGAGCGCACCGGCGACGGCAGCTCCGGTGGCCGCCCCGCGGGCGGAACCCGAGGCGACCCCCGAGCCGGAGGAGCCCGCCCCGCCGGTCAGCGACCTGTGCGGCGCGCACGACCAGGCCCGCACCCTGGCCGAGTGGGTCGACCTGACGTTCCGGCGCCCCGACCTGCTGGCCCGGTTGGGCACCTCCGCCCGGCTGGGGGTGCTGCTGTCCGGCGCGGAGGGCGTGGGCAAGGCGACGCTCGTCCGGTCGGTCGCGGCGGCCGAGGACCTCCGCCTGGTCACGCTGGCCGCGCCGTCGATCGCCGTGCTGGAGCCGAACGCGATCGCCACCCGGCTGCGTGAGGCGATCGACCAGGCCGCCGCGGGCGGTCCGGCGGTGCTGCTGATCACCGACATCGACACGTTGCTGCCGGCGACCCAGCCGCCGCCCGTCGCGACCGTGGTGCTGGATGAGCTGCGCGGCGCGCTGACGCGCCCGGATCTCGCGGTGGTCGCCACCACCGCCCGCCCCGAGGCGTGCGATCCGCGGCTGCGCGCGGCCGATCTGCTCGACCGCGAACTCGCCATCCCGCAGCCGGACGCCCGGATCCGCACCGAGCTGCTGCGCGTGCTGCTGCGGGACGTGCCGCTGGAATCCACTGTGGACCTCGGCGGGATCGCCGACCGGACACCGGGTTTCGTCGCCGCGGACCTGCTGGCGCTGCGCCGGGACGCCGCGGTGCGGGCGGCGCTGCGGCAGCGGGACGTCGAGGAGCCGCGCATCTCGCAGCAGGACCTGCTGGACGCCCTGCAGTCCGTGCGGCCGATCTCGATGTCCACTTCGGACAGCCTGGCGACCGGCGGGCTGACGCTGGAGGATGTCGGCGACATGACCGACGTCAAGCAGTCGCTGACGGAGGCGGTCCTGTGGCCGCTGCGGTACCCGGACTCCTTCGCGCGGCTGGGGATCGCGCCGCCGCGCGGGGTGCTGCTGTACGGGCCGCCCGGTGGCGGCAAGACGTTCCTGGTGCGCGCGCTGGCGGGCACCGGCGCCCTCAACGTGTTCGCGGTCAAGGGCGCCGAACTGCTGGACAAGTGGGTCGGCGAATCGGAGCGTGCGGTGCGGGAGTTGTTCCGCAAGGCCGCCGACGCCTCGCCGTCGCTGGTGTTCCTCGACGAGATCGACGCGCTCGCGCCGCGCCGCGGCCAGTCCGGTGACTCCGGGGTGTCGGACCGGGTGGTCGCCGCGCTGCTCACCGAGCTGGACGGAGTCGAGCCGATGCGGGACGTGGTCGTGCTCGGCGCGACCAACCGGCCGGAGCTGGTCGACCCGGCCCTGCTGCGCCCCGGGCGGCTGGAGCGGCTGGTGTACGTGCCGCCGCCGGACGCGCAGGCGCGGGCCGACATCCTCCGCGCCACCGCCAGGCACACGCCGCTGGCGTCCGATGTGGACCTGGACGCGGTCGCGGCCGAGCTGGACGGCTACTCGGCGGCGGACTGCGCGGCGCTGATCCGGGAGGCCGCGCTCACGGCGATGCGCGAGTCGCTGGAGGCCGCCGAGGTGAGCGCGGCGCACCTGGACACGGCGCGCAAGACGGTGCGGCCCTCGCTGGACCCGGCACAGCTGGCCGCGCTGGAGGCCTACGCGAAGAACCGGGCCTGACACGCGGAAGGGCGGCCGGGAGCGCCGGCCGCCCTTCCGAAAGCCCGGGTTCAGGAACCCTTGACCTGCGAGCCCTTGTAGTCGTTGGTGACGATCACGATGACACCGGGGCTCGCGTCCTGGATGCCCGCGAACCGCGGCTCGACCTTCATGCCGAACGCGATGGCCAGCGAGCGCGCCGCGGTTTCCTCGTCCGTGCCCGGCGTGAAGTACACCGTGGTGGTCGGGATGATGCCCTGCGGGTAGTTACCGACCTCGACGACGTTCCAGCCGTTCGCGCGCAGCTCGTCGGCGGCACGGGCGGCCAGGCCGTGGATGGTGCTGTTGTTGTAGACCCGCACCGGCACCCACTTGGCCGCGGTCTGGTCGGCTGGCACCCCGCCGTCACCCGCGCCAGGGGCTCCCGTCGTGCCGCCCGGCTGGGTCGCCGTGCCACCGGGCGCGCCGGGCGTCGCGGTGTCCGTCGGCTGCCCGGGCGGCGGTGTCTCGGAGGCCGGCGGGACCGGGCTCGACGGCGCCGGCTCCGTGGGGCTCGCGCCCGTGGTCTCGGTCGGCGCGGTCGTCCCGTCCGTGGCCGTCGGGCTCGGCGCCGCGGTCTGGCCGTTGTCCCCGTCGCCGTTCAGCGCGGTGATGCCACCGATCACGACCGCCACGAGAGCGACCCCGATCAGCACCACACCGGCCAGGCGCAGCGGGCGGGACAGGCCCTGCAGAAAGTTCATAGCGCCTCGATCCCCAGTCGCCGGGCGACCCGCTTGCGCTGCCGCGCGGTGCGCATCTTGCGCAGCCGCTTCACCAGCATCGGGTCGGCGCGCATCGCTTCCTCTTTGTCGAGGAGCTGGTTGAGCAGCTGGTAGTACCGGGTGGGCGAGAGGCCGAACTCTTCGCGGACGGCCTGTTCCTTGGCCCCCGCGTAGCGCCACCACTGGCGTTCGAACGCCAGCACCTTGAGCTCACGGGGCGTGAGCCCGCCCTCGTCGCCGGTGGGCTCGGGCGACGGCCGGTCGCCTCCGGCCATCGACTCCGCGGCGTCCATCTGACTCCTCAAATCGCAAACCACACGGTTGTGATCCCGCGGGCGTCATTCAACCACGGGTCGAGGGTCTGGTTGTGGGATCACGGCCCGGCGCGTCACGGCTCGTCCGCTGGGTACGATCGCGGATTGTGACCATCCACCCGATCCGGATCGCCGGTGACCCGGTGCTGCACAACCCCACCCGCGAGGTGGAGAAGTTCGACGACGAGCTGCGCACCCTCACCGACGACATGTTCGAGACCATGTACGCCGCCGAAGGGGTGGGGCTGGCGGCCAACCAGATCGGCGTCGACCTGCGCGTCTTCGTCTACGACTGCCCCGACGACCAGGGTGTGCGGCACAAGGGCCTGGTGGTCAACCCGAGGCTGGAGACCTCCGAGATCCCGGAGACCATGCCCGATCCCGACGACGACTGGGAGGGCTGCCTGTCCGCGCCCGGCGAGTCGTACCCGACGGGGCGGGCGAGCTGGGCCAAGGTCACCGGCTTCGACCTGGACGGCAACCCGATCGAGGTCGAGGGCACCGGGTACTTCGCGCGCTGCCTGCAGCACGAGACCGACCACCTGGACGGCTACATCTACCTGGACCGCCTGGTCGGCCGCCACGCGCGCGACGCGAAGCGCATGCTCAAGCGCAACAAGTGGGGCGTGCCCGGCCTGTCCTGGCTGCCCGGCTCGGAGTGAGCTTTCGCCCTCGGTGAACGAGAGGGCTTTCCGCGTGCCCGCGAGCGCACACTGGTTATTGATGTAAGTGTGTAATCGCGGGGTGGTGGTGGCGGTGGATGACGCCGATGCCCTCGACGCCTATTCACGCTCGGTGAGCACGGTGGCCGCCGAGGTGACGCCGCACGTGGCGAGTGTGCGGCTGTCCCGGGGCAGCGGTTCGGCGGTCGTGTTCGCCGACGACGGGCACCTGGTGACGAACGCGCACGTGGTCGGCGGCGGCACGCACGGCACGGCGACGTACTCGGACGGCACCGAGGCGCGGTTCACGGTGGTCGGCGCGGATCCGTTGTCGGACCTGGCCGTGCTGCGCGCGTCGGAGGCGCCGAGCGCGGCCCGGATGGGCGACGCGGACAAGCTGGTCGTCGGGCAGCTCGTGGTGGCGATCGGCAGCCCGCTCGGGCTCGCCGGTTCGGTGACCGCGGGTGTGGTCAGCGCGCTGGGCCGGTCGCTGCCGGTGCAGACCCGCAGCGCCGGGCGGGTGATCGAGAACGTGATCCAGACCGACGCTGCCCTGAACCCGGGCAACTCGGGCGGCGCGCTGGCGGATTCGGCAGGCCGGGTGGTGGGGGTCAACACCGCGGTCGCCGGGTTCGGACTCGGTCTCGCGGTGCCGATCAACGACACCACCCGGCGGATCATCGACACGCTGCTGGTGGAGGGCCGGGTGCGGCGGGCGTACCTCGGGGTGGTCGGGGTGCCGGCGCCGTTGCCGGACGAGGTCGCCGAGCACACCGGGCAGCACGCCGGGCTGCGGATCGTGGAGGTGGTGCGCGGCGGGCCGGCCGAACGGGCGGGGCTGCGGCCGGGCGACCTGGTGCTGACCGTGGGGCGGTCGCGGATCACGGACGCGCAGGACATCCAGCGGCAGCTGTTCGCCGAGGTGATCGGCACGCGGCTGGCCATCACGGTGCTGAGGAACGGCGCGATGGTCGACGTGTTCGCGACGCCGAGCGAGCTGGTGAGCTAGAAGGCCGCGGTGGCGAGCACGAGGTCGAACGGCGCGGGCAGGCGGATCTCCTCGCCGAAGGACACCTGCTCCGAGCGGCGGTAGTGCCCGTCGACGGGATCCGAGAACAGGGTGACCGACGGCTTCGGCTCGGCGTACCGGTCGATCAGGAGGTAGATCTCCACCACCAGTTCCGCGGCCTCCGCCGGAACGGGCACGTTGTCCGGACGGGACAGCAGTTCGTGGTGCGGAACCACGACCAGGCCGGGCACGTAGAGCCGGCTCGCGCTCCGAATGGAGACGCCGAGCTTCTGCAGGATGGCCCGATCCTCCGGGACCGACCGCACCAGGGTGCGATGGACCGACGCGGCGATCCTGCTGTGCCCGTTGTCGACGGGCGGCGTCAGTGTCACCCCTGCCGGGGTGATCTCCGCCCGCCAGCCCTCGGGCACGTCGAGGTTCTGCCACTCGCGAAGCCGAGTTTCCCAGTTGCCCATCCGCCGCAGCCTAGAAGGGCGTTTCCCGTGGTCAACCGCGGTCCGGCACGCCTGCCCGCGGCCCTCAGGCGAGCTTCAGCAGCAGCTCGCTCAGCTCCACCGGCATCGTGATCATGCAGTCGTGGCCCGTGGGCAGTTCCCAAACCTCCGCGGGCGTTCCGTTGGGCTGCACGGCGGGCACGGGGCGGCGGGAGAAGCCCTCGGGTTTGACGGTGCAGTGGATGTGCGTCCGCGGGATCGCTCGCGTCGCCGGGTTGTCCAGTCGCACCGGTTGCTGCAGGCAGCGCACCGGCTGGTCGGACAGCATCGTGCGCAACCAGGCGACGTCGTCGGGATCGGTGACGCCGAACAGGCCGGCCGGCGGGGGCAGCTCGGGCATCGGCGGAACGCGCCAGCCACTTTCGGAGGCCAGCGCCAGATCGATCAGCCCCTGGGTGACGGGCAGGACGTCCGCCGCGGATTCGCCGTCCTCCGGGACCATCGCGTCCAGGTACACCAGCCGCGCGATCCGGTCCGGCAGCTCGTTCGCCACCGACGAGATCACCAGCCCGGCGTAGCTGTGCCCGACGAGCACCACGTCGGTGAGGTCCTCCTCGCGGATCAGCCCGGTCACGTCCGCGACGTGCGTGTCGAGGCCGACCTCGGGGCCGGCCAGGTGCGCCGTGTCGCCGTAGCCGGTCAGCGTCGGCGCGAGCACGCGGTGCCCGGCCGCCTCCAGCAACGGCGTCACCCGCGTCCAGCACTCCCCGGTGTGCCACGCGCCGTGCACCAGCAGGTAGGTCGTCATCGTTCGCTCCGATCAGAAACGGGACACTGTCCCGGTTAACATACGGGACAGTGTCCCGCTTAGCTAGCACCGGGTGGGAGAATGGGGCCGTGGACGACAGCGCACCCAAGCGGGCCGACGCGCGGCGCAACCAGAAAGCCCTGCTCGACGCGGCGGCCGCGGTCTTCGTCGCGTCCGGGGTGGAGGCGCCGATCCGCGACATCGCGGCCAAGGCGGGCGTCGGGACCGCCACGATCTACCGCCACTTCCCCACGCGGGCGGACCTGATCATCGCCGTCTACCGGCACCAGGTGGAGGCGCTCGCCGAGGCCGGTCCGGCGCTGCTCGCCGCGAGCGCGACCCCGTACGCAGCCCTCGCGGAGTGGCTCGACCGGTTCGTCGACTTCGTGATCACCAAGCAGGGCCTGCCCGCGGTGCTGCAGTCCGACGACCCCTGCTACGACCCCCTGCACTCCTACTTCCTGGAGCGGCTCGTCCCGGTCTGCACGGGACTACTCGAAGCCGCGGCGGCCGAGATCCGCGGCGGCCTCGACGCCTACGAGCTGATGCGCGGCATCGGCGGCCTGTGCGCGGGCGCGAACAGCAAGCACCCCTACGACGCACGCCGCCTGGTCGGCCTGCTCGTCGCCGGGCTGCGCCGGCCGGACTGAAGGCCTCCGCCGCGGTGGAGGGCCGACACCGCCAGCCCGCCAAGCACGCCGACCGCGCCCAGCAACGGCAGCGCGCCCAGCGCGACGCCGGCCGACAACGCGCGCCCGCCCAGCCACGCGCCCGCGCTGATGCCCAGGTTGAAGATCGACGTGTAGACCGCGACCGCGAGTGTCGGCGCTCCGGCGGCGGCCACCACCACCCGCGTCTGCAGCCCGGGGACCAGCGCGAACGCCACCGCGCCCAGCGCGAACACGCCCACCACCGCCCCGGCTCGCACCGAAGCGATCACCGCGAAGAGGACCAGCGCCGCCGCCAGCACCGCGATGAGCACCCGCAGCGAAGCCCACGGCCACCGGTCCGCGAGCCGCCCACCGGCCAGATTCCCGCACAGCGCGCCCGCGCCGAACACCATGAGCAGCACGACCACCCCGCCGGGCGGGAAGACCCGGCCGAGGATCGGCGACAGGTAGGTGTAGGCCACGAAGAACCCGGTCTCCGCCACCAGCGTCACCGCCAGCAGCACCAGCACCGGCCGTGTCACGAGCGCCCGCAGCTCCGGCCCCAGCCGCGGCGGCTCCGCGGTCCGGGTGGCCGGCACCAGCAGCGCGACCGCCGCCATCGCGGCCAGCGCCACGACCGCCAGCAGCCAGAACGACGTCCGCCACCCGTACGCCTCGCCCACGAGGGTGCCCAGTGGCGCGCCGAGGACGGTCGCGAGGTTCAGTCCGGTCGACACGAAGGCGATGGCCCACCCGCGCTTCGACGGGTGGACCATCGACGCGGCCAGCACGAGCGCGATCGCGAAGAACGTGCTGTGCGTCAGCGCGGTGACCACCCGCGCGGCCAGCAGCACGCCGAACCCGGTCGCACTCGCCGCGAGCGCATTGCCCGCCGCGAACACCGCGACCAGCCCCAGCAGCGCCGCCTTGCGCGGGACCCGCAGGGTCGCGGCCGTCACGAGCGGACCGCCGATGGTCACCGTCAGCGCGTACCCGGCCACGAGCAGGCCTGCCGAGGGCACCGGCACCCGCAGGTCGGCCGACAACGCGGGGAGCAGTCCGATCACGAGCGTCTCCGCCGTGACGACCACGAAGAGACAGGCGCCGAGCGCGATCAGCGCGGCCGTGGTTCGCATGATCGTCAACCTAGGGGCTGACATCGGTGTGAATCTCCAGCGCGGGTGAGCGGTCTCACCGTCGTGCTCTTGAGGTCTGCCGCGGGACGTGGCATGGTCGGACGGACAACCGAACACGCGGGAGCTCGCGCCTTGGCGGGCTGAGAGGGCGGCTGGTGTCCGTTGGGACCCGGCGCCGCCGACCGCTGAACCTGACCGGGTAATGCCGGCGTAGGGAGTATTTCTAGTGACGACGCTGGAAAACGGCAAGAACGTCGCGCCGACCGTGACCACCGGGCCGATCACCGGGTCCCGGAAGGTCTACCACCACACCGAAAACGGGCTGAAGGTCCCGGCCCGCCGCATCGAACTCAGCAACGGCGACCACTTCGACGTCTACGACACCTCCGGCCCGTACACCGACCCCGACGTCGCGATCGACGTCCACAGTGGACTTGCGCCGCTGCGCGCCGAGTGGATCGCGAACCGGGAGCACAACACGCAGCTGGGCTTCGCGAAGGCCGGCGTGATCACCCGCGAGATGGAGTTCATCGCCGCGCGCGAGCGGGTCACGCCCGAGTTCGTGCGCGACGAGGTGGCCGCGGGCCGCGCGGTCATCCCCGTCAACCGCAACCACCCGGAGAGCGAGCCCGCGATCATCGGGAAGAACTTCCTGGTGAAGGTCAACGCGAACATGGGCAACTCGGCCGTGTGGTCGTCGGTCGAGGAGGAGGTCGACAAGATGGTGTGGGCGACCCGCTGGGGCGCCGACACGATCATGGACCTGTCCACCGGCAAGCGCATCCACGAAACCCGCGAGTGGATCATGCGGAACTCGCCCGTCCCGGTCGGCACCGTGCCGATCTACCAGGCGCTGGAGAAGGTCGACGGCGATCCGGCGAAGCTGTCCTGGGAGGTCTACCGGGACACCGTGATCGAGCAGTGCGAGCAGGGCGTGGACTACATGACCGTGCACGCCGGCGTGCTGCTGCGCTACATCCCGCTGACGGCGAACCGGGTCACCGGCATCGTCTCCCGCGGCGGTTCGATCATGGCCGCGTGGTGCCTGGCGCACCACAAGGAGTCGTTCCTCTACACGCACTTCGAGGAACTCTGCGAGATCCTGCGCGCCTACGACGTGACGTTCTCGCTCGGCGACGGCCTGCGCCCCGGCTCGATCGCGGACGCCAACGACCGCGCCCAGTTCGCGGAGCTGGAGACGCTCGGCGAGCTCACGCACATCGCGCGCGCCCACGACGTCCAGGTGATGATCGAGGGCCCCGGCCACGTGCCGATGCACAAGATCAAGGAGAACGTGGAGCTGGAGGAACGGCTCTGCGGCGAGGCTCCGTTCTACACCCTCGGTCCACTCACGACGGACATCGCGCCGGCCTACGACCACATCACCTCGGCCATCGGCGCGGCGCAGATCGGCTGGTACGGCACGGCGATGCTGTGCTACGTCACGCCGAAGGAGCACCTCGGCCTGCCCAACCGGGACGACGTGAAGGCCGGCGTGATCGCCTACAAGATCGCCGCGCACGCCGCGGACCTCGCCAAGGGCCACCAGTACGCCCAGGACTGGGACGACGAGCTGTCCAAGGCGCGTTTCGAGTTCCGGTGGACCGACCAGTTCAACCTCTCGCTCGACCCGGACACCGCGCGCTCGTTCCACGACGAAACGCTGCCGGCCGAGCCCGCCAAGACGGCGCACTTCTGCTCGATGTGCGGGCCGAAGTTCTGCTCCATGCGGATCACGCAGGACGTCCGCAAGTACGCCGAGGAGCACGGGCTGTCCACTGTGGATGCTATCGAGGCCGGGATGCAGGAGAAGTCGGCCGAGTTCGCCGAGAACGGCAAGCAGGTCTACCTCCCGGTGGTCCAGCCGTAATGAGCGTCACCCCGAAGACCGCGCTGACCATCGCCGGGAGCGATTCCGGCGGCGGGGCGGGGATCCAGGCCGACCTGCGGACGTTCTTCGCCTGCGGGGTGCACGGGATGACCGCGATCACCGCGGTCACCGTGCAGAACTCCGTCGGCGTGCAGGGCTTCACCGAGATCCCGCCGGACGTGGTGTCGGCGCAGATCAAGGCCGTTGCCGGGGACATGGGCGTGGACGCGGCCAAGACCGGCATGCTGGCGACGGCGGAGATCATCACCGCCGTCGCCAAGACGCTCGACGAGGTCCACATCGGACGCAACGCGGACGTGCCGTTCGTGGTGGACCCGGTGGCGGCGTCGATGCACGGGGACGCCCTGCTGCGCGAGGAGGCGCTGGAAGCCATCCGCACGGAGCTGTTCCCGCGCGCGACGCTGGTAACCCCGAACCTGGACGAGGTCCGGCTGCTCACCGGCGTCGAGGTCACCGACAGGGCCAGCCAGCGCGACGCGGCGCGGGCGCTGCTTGCTCTGGGTCCGATGTGGGTGCTGGTCAAGGGCGGGCACCTCTACGACGACCCGGAGTGCGTCGACCTGCTGTCCGACGGCGTGCAGTTCATCGAGCTGTCCGCGCGGCGGATCGACACGCCGCACACGCACGGCGGCGGGGACACGCTGGCCTCGTCGATCACCGCGTTCCTCGCCAAGGGGCTCGGGGTGCCGGACGCGGTGGACGAGGGCAAGCGGTTCATCGAGCGGTGCGTCGCCGAGGCGTACCCGCTAGGCGAGGGCGTCGGGCCGGTGTCCCCGTTCTGGCGGCTCGCTTGATCGGCGGGTTTGCGACACTGGAGGCATGAGCCAGAACGCGAGTCCGCCTGCCGCCCTGACCATCGCCGGATCCGACTCCGGTGGTGCCGCGGGGTTGCAGGCGGACCTGCGCACGTTCCTGACCTGCGGGGTGCACGGCCTGGTCGCGGTCACGGCGGTGACCGTGCAGAACACGCTCGGCGTGCACGACCGGTCCGACATCCCGGCGCGGATCGTGGCCGGGCAGATCGAGGCGGTCGCCGCGGACATGGGCATGCAGGCGGCGAAGACCGGGATGCTGGCCTCCGCCGAGATCATCGAGGCGGTCGCGGAGGCGTGCGACCGGGCGGAGATCGGGCGGGACTCGAAGGTGCCGTTCGTGGTCGACCCGGTGGCCGCGTCGATGCACGGGCACCCGCTGTTCGACGCGGCCGGGTTGGCCGCGCTGCGGGACCTGCTGCTGCCGCGGGCCGCGGTGATCACGCCCAACCTGGACGAGGTGCGCCTGCTGACCGGGATCGAGGTGACCGACCGCGCGGGCATGCACGACGCGGCGGTGGCGCTGAAGGAGCTCGGGCCGAAGTACGTGCTGGTGAAGAGCGGGCACCTGACCAGTGACCCGGAGTGCGTGGACCTGCTCTACGACGGCCGCACGTTCGTCGAACTGCCCGGGCCGCGGTTCTCCACGCCGCATACGCACGGCGCGGGGGACGCGATGGCGTCGGCGCTGACGGCGGGCCTCGCGCGGGGCATGCCGGTGCCGGAGGCCGCGCGGTTCGGGAAGTGGTTCGTCAGCAACGCGGTCGCGAACTCCTACCCGATGGGCGCGAAGGTCGGTCCGGTGTCCGCCTTCTGGCGGCTGGCGCCGGAGGATCGCTGACTCGCGGGCCACGCCACGGGCCGCCGGGCACGGTCAGGCCCGCGGTTCCGCGCTCCGGCGCGCGAGTTCCGCGCTCCCAGGCGCGAGTACGCACTCCGAGGCGGTAATTCAACCCGCCCGGGCGTGAGCGGCGCCTCCTCGCCACCGCCAATCCCGGGCGTGGTCAGCTCTCGTCGCCGGCCAGCAGTGCTTCCAGCGCCGGCAGCGCCTGCCCCAGCGCGGCCTGGTGCTCCGGCGACAGGCGGTCGATCCGCTTCTGCAGTTCGTGCACGCGCGTGGACCGCAGGTCGAGCAGCATCCGCTCGCCCTGCTGTGTGGCCGTCGCCAGCCAGGCGCGCCGGTCGATGGGATCCGGCTCGCGGCTCGCCCAGCCCGCGTCGACCAGCGAGGCGACAATCCGCGACATCGTCGCGGCCGCCACGCCCTCCTTCGCCGCCAGGTCGCCGAGCCGCATCGGCCCGAAGGCGACCAGCGTCGACAGCGCGGAAATGGAGCCGTGGCCGGGCCCTGGTGTGCCTGCCTGCCGCAGGGACCGGGACAGCCGGCCGACGGCGAGGAACAACCGCCCAGCGACATCCTCGGTTGACTCAACCACTCTTGAGCTCCTTCGCCTCGCCGACCGCTCGGGTGCGGTAAACCATACGTGCTCGCCGCGGCAAACCGAGGTGAAGCCGGGTTTTTCAGCGCGGCGGGCTGGACGCGTGCGCCCAGAACCGCTGCGGGATCCGGCCCGCCTGCCGCGCCAGCCGCCCGGCGACCACCGCCGAGCGCATCGCGTACGCCATCCGTTCGGGGTCCTGTGCCCTGGTGACCGCCGTGGACAGCAGCACCGCGTCGCACCCCAGCTCCATCGCCAGCGCCGCGTCGGACGCCGTGCCGATACCCGCGTCGAGGATGATCGGCACGCCCGCGCGGGCCACGATCAGCTCGATGTTGTGCGGGTTGCGGATGCCCAGCCCGGTGCCGATCGGCGCGCCCAGCGGCATCACCGCGGCACAGCCGGCCTCCTCCAGCCGCAGCGCGAGCACCGGGTCGTCGTTGGTGTAGGCGAACACGGTGAAGCCGTCGGCGACGAGCTGCTCGGCCGCGTCGAGTGTTTCCACCGGGTCGGGCAGCAGCGTCCGGTCGTCGGCGTGCACCTCGAGCTTGATCAGGTCGGTCTCCAGCGCCTCGCGGGCCAGACGCGCGGTCAGCACGGCCTCCGCGGCGCTGCGGCAGCCCGCGGTGTTCGGCAGGAGCCGGATGCCGAGGCGGCGCAGCAGGTCCAGCACGCCGGAGCCGCCCTCGGCGTCCGCGCGGCGAAGCGCGACCGTCGTCAGCTCGGTGCCGGACGCGACGAGCGCCCGTTCCAGCACCGACAGGTTCGCCGCGCCGCCCGTTCCGATGATCAGCCGTGAGCCGAGCTTGTGCTCGCCGATCACGAGCTGGTCGCCGTCGAACATGACCTCACCCACCTTGCACCGCCGTCAGGATCTCCAGCCGCGCGCCCGCGGGGACGGCCCTGGCCGCCCACTCGCCGCGCCGCACGACCTCGCCGTTCATGGCGACCGCGACGCCGCGTTCCGGCGCGTCGACCGCCTTGAGCACGTCGGTCACCGTCGCGTCGTCGGGGACCTCCCGCCACTGCCCGTTGACCTGCACTTCCATCAGACCCCTCCTGTTCCGAGCCGGGCCGGGTCCGCCGCGAGCGCCTCCTCGGGCGGTTTCTCCCCGGCCAGCCAAGCCACGACGGCGTCGGCGGTGACCGGCGCCATGAGCAGACCGTTGCGGTGGTGGCCGGTGGCGGCGAGGACGCCGTCGCCGAGGTCACCGATGAACGGGAGCGTGTCGGTGCTGGCCGCGCGCAGCCCGGCGGCGGTCTCGACCAGCTCGTACTCGTCGATGCTGGGGAAGATCCGCTCGGCGCCTTCGAGCAGCTCGCGCACGCCGCGGGCGCTGACGGTGTCGTCGAAGCCGGCCTCGTACTGGGTCGCGCCGAGGACCAGCTCGCCGCCTTCTCGTGGCACGAGGTACACCGGTCGCCCCTCGACGACGGCGCGCACCGTGCGCGTGGGCGGCGGCAGGCTCGTGCGCCGCGCGCGCAGGCGGAGGATCTCGCCCTTGAGCGGGCGGACACCTCGCGCGAGCACCGGGTGCAGCCGGGCGCTGTGCGCCCCGGCGGCGATGACCACGACGTCGCACCGGACCTCGCAGTGGGCTGTGCGGACGTGGCCGGGTTCGACCGCCGTCGCCTCGTCGCCGGTGAACTCCGCGCCGTGCCGGAGCGCGGCGGCTTCGAGCGCGCGGAGCAGCTTGCGGTTGTCGACCGCCAGGTCGCCGGGCACAAGCAGGCCGCCGCGCACCGCGCCCAGCCCGGGTTCGAGCGAGCGCAGCCTGCGGCCGGTGACCTGTTCGACCTCGCGGCCGACCGACCGCAGGTAGGCGGCGACGATGTCCAGCTGGTCGGCGTCGGCCCGGTCCAGTGCCACGACGACCGTGCCGGCCTGGGAAAGCCCGGGGTCGCCGCCGTCCGCGGCAAGCGCTTGCGCGAACGCCGGCCAGCGCCTCAGGGACTCCTCGCCGAGCGCGAGGGACTCCTCCTCGCCGGGCCAGGCCTCGGTGACGGGGGCCAGCATGCCGCCGGCGACCCAGGACGCGCCGCGGCCGGGCGCGGGATCGACGACGGTGACGCGGTGCCCGGCCGCCGCGGCGCGCCAGGCCACGGACAGGCCGATGACCCCGCCGCCGACGACGGCCACGTGCTGGTTGCTCATGAGAATCACGCTCCCTGCGCCGGCATGATCCGGATCAGGTTCCACGGTCGGAGCGCTGGCAGCTCCCTCTCAGCCCGTGGCTCGGGCTCCCGTGCGGACACCCCTACCCTAACGTGCGAGATAGGGTTCAGGCCATGCCAGGGCTCAGTGGTGACGAGATCAGGAAACGCCTCGACGCGGCGCGGCTCTACCTGTGCACCGGGGACCGGCCGGACCTGGCCGAGTTCGCGGACGCCGCGCTGGCCGGTGGCGTGGACATCGTCCAGCTGCGGGACAAGCGGGACGGGGCACCGCTGGAGGCCCGTCAGGAGCTGGCCGCGCTGGAGATCCTGGCGGAGGCGTGCGCGCGGCACGGGGCGCTGCTGGCGGTGAACGACCGGGCGGACATCGCGGCGGCCGTCGACGCCGACGTGCTGCACCTCGGGCAGGACGACCTGCCGGTGCCGCTGGCGCGGCGGGTGATCGGCGACGAGCCGGTGATCGGCCGCTCGACGCACGACCGCCCACAGGCCGAGGCCGCGGCTGTGGAAGAAGGTGTGGACTACTTCTGCACCGGCCCCTGCTGGCCGACGCCGACGAAGCCCGGCCGCCCGGCGCCGGGCCTGGACCTGGTGCGCTCGACCGCGGCGCTCGGCACCGTGCGCCCGTGGTTCGCCATCGGAGGCATCGACGCGGACCGGCTGCCGGAGGTGCTGGCGGCGGGCGCGTCGCGGATCGTGGTGGTGCGGGCGATCACCGAGGCCGAGGACCCGGCTGCGGCTGCCCGGGCACTGCGGGCACAGCTCGACTGAGCCGGGCCTTCGTGGCCGCGCCGAGGCCGCCGTCCGGCATCAACGCGACCAGCTGCTCAAGGTGCTGGTGGCGGGTCCCACCGGGGGCGAGGATCCCGCCGCAGCCGCCCGCGCGGTGCGGGCCAGCTGGACCGACCCGGCCTTCGTGGCCGTGGCGGGCCGTAACGGCAAGTGGTGGGGTGGCCCGCGACAGTCAACCCAGCCCGGCAAATCGAGGCGGCCGGCTCTCCGGCTGGCAGACTGTCGAGCCGTTCGTGCAACATCGCCCGCGCCGTCGAGGCCGGCCCCCACTTGGCTGGCCTCAAGAATCAGGCCCTCCGCGAAAACTCGCGAAGGGCCTGTGGTCAGTTTCGGATCAAGGGCTGCTCGGCGCCGTCGTCGCTGTTTCGGATGCGGCGGACGGTGTCTCCTGGACGCTGGTGCTCGGCGTCGTCGTCACGGGGGACTCGGTCTGCTCGGCGCTGGACGACGTCGTCGGCGCGCTGCTCGTGCTCGCCGGCGCCCGCTCGTCCTCGCTCGTCGAGCTCTCGGTGACCGTCGTGACCTGCGTGGTCGTCGGCTCGGCGCCGCCGGAACCGCCGACCACCCGGCCCAGCGTCGTCCCGGTGCCGCCGGACACGGTGCTCCCGGTCGCCGCCTCGAAGCCGGTGATCGCCAGCATCCCGACCACGAACGCCGCCACGCTGGTCGCGACCGCGAGCGTCCACCGGCTCTTCCACCAGGGCTTCGCGGCGGCGGGCGGGGCGGCCTCCTCCTCGACCGGCTGGTCCACCGGCTTCGGGATGAACACCGTCTTCTCGCCGCCCCCGGATCCGCCCTGCCCGGCGACCGGCATCCGGCGCGTCGTGCCGGACAGCGGTGGCGTGATCGGGTGCACGACCCTCGTCGGCATCTCGGTCAGCTGCGTGGCCGGTCTTCGCTGCGCCGCCCCGTTCTGCTGGTGCCTGATCAGCGGGTGCGTCGACCGCGGCGCGACCGCCGGCGGCACGACCTTCGTCTGCTGCCGTGTCTCGGCCACCGCCAGCAGCTCGGCCGTCTTGCGCGCGGCCGCCCGCGTGCTGCGCAGCGACCGCAGGTAGATCTCGCCACCCACGGTCGTCACGATGCTCGCGACACCGGCGCCGATGACCGTGCCCGCCACCCCCAGCGTGGAGCCCAGGAAAGCAGCCGTCACCGCGGCCAGCGCCGACGCCACCACCTGCGCCGGAGACAGCCCGGACTTCTTCTCGGCGCTCTCTTCCTTCTCCTCGGTCATGATCGCGGTGTGTTCGCTCTCCCTCTCGTGTTAACCCCATCGTGTCCAACGTGTTTGTCGATTGAGATGCTCCCAGCGTTGCCGGATGGTGACGCAGGCCACTCTCAACGTCCACAGTGGACACGACGGGCTTAACAATCCCTTGACAACGCAAGGGATCTTGGAGAGTTACGGGCGCCGCAGCGTGGTCACGAACTTGTACCGGTCGCCGCGGTAGATGGACCGCACGAATTCGACCGGTTTGCCGTCCGCGGCGAACGAATGCCGCGACAGCAGGAGCATCGGGGTGCCGACGTCGGCGCCCAGCAGGTCCGCCTCCTGCGGACCGGCAAGCGCGGTCTCGATCGTCTCCTCCGCGCTGTCCATCTCCACGCCGTAGTGCTCCCGCAACACCGCGTACAGGGAACCGCCCGCCGACACGTGTTTGCGCAGGCCGCGGAACCGCCCGAGCGGCAGGTGCGTGGTCTCCAGCGCCATCGGCTCGCCGTCGGCCAGCCGGAGCCGGCGCATCCGCAGCACCTTCGCGCCGTTGCGGATGCCGAGCAGCTTCGCCAGCTCGGGCTCGGCCGTCAGCTCCTCGACCTCCAGCAGCTTCGACGACGGCTCGCGCCCCTTCGCCCGCATGTCCTCCGTGTAGGACGACAGCTGCAGCCGCTGCGCGAGCTTCGGCTCGGCGGCGAACGTGCCCTTGCCCTGCACCCGGTGCAGCCTGCCCTCGGCGGTCAGGTCCGCCAGGGCCTGCCGCACCGTGGTGCGGGAGACCGCGAACTCGGTGGCCAGCGAGCGTTCGGTGGGAATCGGCGAACCCGGCGGCATCGTCTCCAGCAGGTCGAGCAGATGCTGCTTCAACGCCCAGTACTTCGGTTCGCGCTGACCGCGCGTGGCTGACTCCAACATGACCGACTCCTCCTCGAACCGCGCCTCCGGCGCAGGATGAAACTACCCTTTCCGGATGGGACCGCGCCCGGGGTAGCATTGGTCTAGACCTCCGAAGGGACCCAGCATGAGCAACCCCGGACAGCACATGGCCGCGGAAATCGCCGAACAGCCCGCCGTTCTGGGCGGTCTGGTGGCCCGCCGCGGGGAGATCGCCGACGTCGCCGCCGCCATCTCCCGGCGCCCGCCGCGGTTCGCCCTGCTGGCCGCGCGCGGCTCCAGCGACCACGCGGCGCTGTACGCGAAGTACCTCATCGAGGTCCTGCTCGGGCTGCCCGCCGGGCTCGTCTCGCCCTCCACGGTGACCCTCTACGGCGCGCGTCCCGACCTGCGGGACGTGCTGCTGGTGTCGGTCAGCCAGAGCGGCGGCTCGCCCGACCTGCTCGAGTTCACCCAGACCGCCCGCAAGCAGGGCGCGCTGACCGTCGCGGTCACGAACACCCCGGCCTCGCCGCTGGGCGGCGCCGCCGAGCTGGCCGTCGACATCGGCGCCGGCACCGAGACCGCGGTGGCCGCCACCAAGACGTACTCCGCGACGCTGCTCGCGCTGTACCTGCTCGTCGACGCCGTCCGGGGCGGCGACTCGTCGGCCGCGGCCGAGATCGAACCGCTAGCGCGGCAGGCACTGGAGGTCGACGTGCAGCGCGCCGTGGACCGGTACCGCTTCGTCGACCGGATCATCACCACCGGACGCGGCTACTCCTACGCCACCGCGCTGGAGTCCGCGCTCAAACTCGCCGAGACCAGCTACCTCGCCGCCCGCGCGTACAGCGGCGCCGACCTGCTGCACGGGCCGGTCGCGGCCGTCGACGAGGAGACCGCGGTGCTGGCGATCACCGGCACCGGCCGCGGCGGGGCCGCCCTGCGCGACGTGCTGACCACGGTCGCCGAACGCGGCGCCGACGTGCTGGCGCTCGGGTCGTCGGCGGGCGAGGTGCCCGCCGCGGTCCGCATCCCGGTACCGTCCGTGGCCGAGGAACTCGCGCCAGTGCTGGAGGTGCTGCCGGTGCAGCGGATCGCGCTCGGGCTGGCGCTCGCCCGCGGCTTCGACCCGGACCGCCCGCGCGGCCTGAACAAGGTGACCAGGACGCGATGAAGTTCGTCCTCGGGGTCGACGCGGGTGGCACGTCCACGCGTGCGCTGGCGGTGGCCGCGGACGGCACGGTGCTCGGCGCCGGGCGCGCGGGCGGCGCCAACCCGAACTCGCACCCGCCCGCGGAGGCGGTCGCCAACCTGGCGGCGGCGATCCGCGCGGCCACCGAGGTCCCCGGCCGGGCCAGCGCTTGCGTCGTCGGCATGGCCGGCACCGCGAAGCTGACGGACCCGGCGGTCGCGGCCCTGTTCGAGCGCACCTGGCGCGACCTGGGCCTGGACCGCGTGGTGGTGCTGACCGACGCCGAGGTCGCGTTCGCCGCCGCCACCGACGCGCCGGACGGGACCGTGCTGATCGCGGGTACCGGCTCGATCGCGGGCCGGATCCGCAAGCGTCGCATGGTCGCCACCGAGGGCGGCTACGGCTGGCTGCTCGGCGACGAGGGCTCCGGGTTCTGGCTGGGCCGGGAGGCCGTGCGTGCCACGCTGGCCGCGCTGAGCCGGGACGGCGACCTCGGCCCGCTGGCCACCGCGGTGCTGGCCGAGGCCGGGGTCGACGCGACCGACCGGAAGTACGCGTGGCGGCGGCTGATCACGGTCGCCAACGCCGAGCCGCCGGTCCGCCTCGCCCGGTTCGCGCCGTTGGTCGCGGTCGACGACCCGGCCGCGGCGGACATCGTGGAGCGCGCCGCCGACCTGCTGGTCGCGACCGCGCTGGCGACCCGCGAGCCGGGCGAGGACACCCCGGTGGTGCTGGTCGGCAGCGTCCTCGGCGATGGCTCCCGGGTCGGCGAGCGGGTGCGGGCGAAGCTGGCCGGGCTCGAGGTCCGCACCAGTTCGGACGGTGTGCTGGGCGCGGCCTGGCTGGCCGCCGTCGAGGCGTTCGGCGAAGCCGCGGCGCGCCGTCCAGGCTGACCGACCAAAGATCCGGGCGTTTTTCGTGCGCGGAGCACGAGTGCCGGGTCCGCCGCCGGGCGTACGGTTTGGGCGGCCCCCGGACCTCCCCCTCGCCGGGGGCTCTTATTCGCGCCCGGAACCCGACACGACGCGCAGCCCCGGGTGCTCCCTCGGCAGCGTCCGGTACAGCACCCAGCCGCTCACCGCGATCGTCAGCGCCTGCAGCGGCCAGGTCATGACCGTGCGCGCGACGCCCAGCGCGACCAGTTCCCCCGCCCACCACAACGGCAGGTAGACGACCACGCGCAGCACGTACTGCAGTGACCACACCAGACTCGCCCGCGAGTAGGCGCGCAGCAGGTCGGGATCCTTGCGCCAGCGGGTCTTCTGGCCGAGCAGTAACCCGACCACGACACCCAGGAGCGGCCACCGGACGACCACACTGGTCACCCACAGCAACGCACTGGCCACGTTGGACAGCACCTGGATCAGGAAGAAGTCCTGCGCGCGACCGGTGTGCAGCGCGATCAAGGCGGCCACGATCACCGCGGCGAGGCTGACCACGACGGCCCGCGCCTTGTCACCGCGGGTCAGGCGGACGACGCCGACCACCACGGCAGTGGCGATCGCCGCGGCCGAGCCCCACGCGATCGACGAACCCGTGGCCAGCCAGCCGACCACGAACGCCAGCGGCGGCAGGCTCGCGTCGATCGCACCCTTGCGACCACCCAGGATGCTGCCCAGCGACTCCCTCTGCGGCGTGGCTTGTCCGGTCACCCCTACAGCGTGCCCCAAAACTGTCGGTGCGGGCAGCTACCATCGAGATCTTCGCCACACGATCCGGGCGGACGGCGGTAATGGAGAAGCTCAGGAGGCCGACAACGTAAGAGACTGTGACCTCGCGCTGAACCGACGGTGGCGTAGGTCGGGATTACAGGTGCATCCTGCTGAGTTGTTCGAGGGGCGATCAACACAGGTGCTGGCGAAAGGGGACGGCAGCGTGCGTGAGTACGACAGCTATGTCGCACTGGGTGACAGCTTCACCGAAGGTCTCAACGACTTCAACCCGGACGGGACCTTCCGCGGCTGGGCGGACCGGCTCGCCGAGATCCTGGCCGAGGGCCAGCCCGGTTTCCAGTACGCCAACTTGGCGCTGCGCGGGAAGATGCTCGCCGAGATCATCGAGGAACAGGTACCCATCGCCCTCGAGCTGAAACCCGATCTGGTGACCCTGTGCGCGGGCGGCAACGACGTGATCGTGCCCGGCTCCGACGTGGACGAGATCGCGGCGCAGCTCGACGAGGTGATCGGCAAGCTGCGCGCGGCGGGCATGGACGTGCTCGTGTTCAACGGGCCGGACACCAAGCACCTGCCGGTGATGAGCGTGCTGCGCGGCAAGATCGGCATCTACAACGCGCACCTGTGGACGAGCGCGGTCCGGCACGGCGCCAAGATCGTCGACCTGTGGGCGATGGACCCGCTGCACGACCCGCGCGCCTGGAGCGACGACAGGCTGCACTTCACGGCCGAGGGCCACCGGCGGATCGCGTTGCGGGCGGCCGAGGTGCTGGGCGTGCCGACGTCGGAGGACTGGCGGGAGCCGTGGCCGGTCGTCGACGCGCGGGCGGACTGGATCACCAACCGCCGGTCGGACCTGGCGTGGACGAAGACGCACCTGCTGCCGTGGATCCGGCGGCAGCTGCGTGGCGAGTCGATGGGCGACGGGCTGTCGCCGAAGCGGCCGCAGCTGGCGCCGTTCGCGGTGCACCCGCCGGTGTCGGACGACCGCGCCCCGGCGAGCTGAGCGTCACACAGCTGTTGGTAGGCCCACCCGTCGCCCACCGCCACCCTCAACGGACACGCTGCGCGTCGCTGATAACTTCATGACATGCCGCTGCCCCATTGGACCCCGGAGGGGGTTCTGCCGACTGGGCGGCTTCCGGCGGACGTGGCCGACATCTACGAACGTCTCGTCTTCGACGCGCCGCACCAGAACGCCCGCGAGATCCTGTTCAGCGCTCTGAACAGCTATCTCGGCGCGGTCGCCCGGATCATCCCGAGCGGCCGCGCCTGGATCGGCGGGCAGTTCATCACCCGCACCCCCGACGTGCCCAGCGGGCTCGACGTCGTGCTGATCCCGGACGACTGGGGCAGCCTCAAGCGCATGACGGGCCGGGTGCGGGACGCGCTGTACGGGCTGCTGACCCTGCGCGGGGTCATCGTCGGGCAGCCCGCGATGTACCTCGATCAGGTACAACCCGTCGGCGGTCTGCTCGACGGGTTCCTGTGTTTCCCCGGTGACGAGGAGACGTGGGCCAACACCTGGTCGTACGAAGGGCGCCGCGGGTTCCCCGAGGTGGTGTGGTGATGATGGACTTCCGCCGGATCGCCGACGAGATCCCGGGCGGCACGTGGCTGGACGATCTGGCGCGCGCGTCGGCGATGGCCGCGCACGCGAAGTTCGAGCGCACGTCCCGGTCGCCGTTGCTGCGTGTGTCGATGCTCGGGTCGACGAACCTGGACGCCTACACGTTCTCCGACATCAGCCGGGCGCTGCAGGACGCGACGGCGAAGGTCGGGCACATCATCCGCAACCCGCAGGGCGAGATCACCTACGTCCAGCAGACCGACCGCGACAAGGCGCCGCTGATCCAGCGCGGGCAGGCGGGCAACACGATCTTCTTCGGCTTCCCGGAGCCGGCGCCGGACGACGCGTTGATCCACGACGGGATCGAGACGCTGTCCGAGCGCGCGGTGAAGGAGCTGTGCGACTTCCTGCCCGCGAACGGCTCCGACGACGGCGCACTGGACGCGGTGCTGCTGCAGCGGGACACGGTGCGCAACGCGGTGAGCGACATCGTCAGCGCGGTCGTCAAGAACACCGGCATCGGGCTGCAGCTGACGCCGACGGCCGGCGAGGACGTGACCCGCAGCATGACGACCGACCAGGCGAAGGTGCTGCACAACAGCCTGCGGGAGTCGCGGGAGGAAGTCGGCTACGAGACGGTGACCGGCCGGCTCGACGGTGTGCGCACGCGCCGCCGGATCTTCTACCTGGAGCGCGAGTCCGGCGGGACGATCCAGGGTGCGGTGGCGCCGGACCTGCTGGACCAGATCAAGGAGAACCTGGACCGCCCGGTGACCGCCCGGCTGAGGGTGGTCCGCACGACGACGATCGACGGCCGCCGCGGCCGCCCGGTGCACGAGCTGCTGGAGATCACGCCGGAAGTGAACCTGTTCGACCAGTGAGTTGGTCGGTGCTGCCGGCTCGGGGCGGCGCGATCGGGCACCGCGCGACATGGCGCGGCTCGGCCCGGCACTGCGCAGCTCGCTGCGGCGCGGCTTAGTGCAGCGCGGCCGCGCAGGGTGCGGCTCGCTTCCTGCGCGGTGCGGCTCGCGGTGCCAGCGCGGCCCGGCACGGCGCGGCTCGGCACGGCCGCGCAGAGTGCGGCTCGGCAGCACGGCACGCCTGGGCGCGGCCCGGCACAGCGCGGTCTGGCACGGGCGGGCTCACGGCGGATTCGGTGCGCCCCGGTGCGGCACAGCCGCCCGGCGCGGCTCGCTTCCTGCGCGGTGCGGCTCGCGGTGCCAGCTCGGCCCGACACGGCGCGGCACGGCACGGCCGCGCAGAGTGCGGCTCGACAGCACGGCACGGCACGGCCCGGCCCCGCACGCCATGGCGCGGCCCAGCACAGCGCGGCCTGGCACGGGCGGGCTCACGGCGGATTCGGTGCGCCCCGGTGCGGCACAGCCGCCCGGCGCGGCTCGCTTCCTGCGCGGTGCGGCTCGCGGTGCCAGCGCGGCCCGACACGGCGCGGCACGGCGGCACGGCGGGCCATGGCGCGGCTCGGCCCGGCACGGTGCGGCGCGGTCCGCCACGAGGCGGCTCGCCGCGGCGCGGCGGCGCGCGGCGGCGCGCGGCGCCTTTCAGCGCGTCTGGAGCAACCCCCACGGCCAACCAGCCGAAACGCGAAGCGGCCGTCTGACGCTCCCCCACTGCGCCAGACGGCCAAGCCGGACCATACGCCCTCCGCAAGATCCATCGCTAAGAATTCGCTAAGTGCGGGGGCACCTTGTACTCGAAAGCGTCAACCCTCGTCACCCCGCGCAGGGGCAGCCGGTAGCCCCAGCTCCGCCATCTCCGCGAGCACCTCCGCGGGCGGCCGCGGGCTGACCCGCGAGTGCAGCTCCGCCGCCAGCCCGACCTGCAGTCGCGCGCCGGCGAGGTCGCCGTCGCGGCGGGAGAGCCGTCCGAGCGTCAACCGGCCGACCGCCTCCTGCAGCAGGAAACCCCGCAGCGACGCCAACTCGACCGCGGCGGACGCGTGCTTCCACGCCGCCCCGTCGTCGCCGAGGCCGAGGTACGACTCGGCGAGGTTGTTGAGCGACACCACCACATAGCTGTCGTCCCCGAGGCGGCGGTCGATCTCCAGCGAGGACAGCTGGTGCGCGATCGCCTCCGCGTACCGGCCCCGCGCCTTCTCCGCCTCCGCGCAGTTCGCCAGGGCCTGGCCCCGCAGCTCGTCCGTGCCCGCCGCCGAAGCCGCCCTCATAAGGCACTCCACCGCTTCGTCGTGACGGCCACAGCTGTTCAACGCGCACCCCAGGTGGATCAACGCGCAGGTGCGGCTCCCCTCGTCCGCCGCGATCGCCAGCGCCGCGGACGCGTCCGCCAGCGCGTCGGCCCCCACGTCGAACGTCAGGAACATCGCGCAGCGCGAGATCAGCATCCAGAACCGCGCCCGCGCGTCCCCGCACGCCTCGGCCGCCGCCAGCCCCAGCGCCACCAGCCGCTGCCACTCGTCCCACCGCGGGCGCACCACCCGGTACGTGTGCGCCACCCGCGCCAGCCGCCACACGTCGTCGTGCAGACCGGCCGCCGCCGCGCCCTCCAGCACGGCCAAAAGGTTCGGCCACTCAGCCACAAACCACGCCAGCGCGTCGTCGAAACCGGACAACGCGGGCACCGACACCTCGACAGACGAAAAGTCCAGCGGGTCCACGATCCGCAGCAGCCGGCGGCGCGCCACGTCAGCAGCCGCCTGGTAGTACCGCACCGCCGGCCGCAGACTCGACGAACCAGCCAGTTCGCGCGCGTACAACCGCACCAGGTCGTGCCGCGTGAACACCTCCGGCGCGCTCTCGGTCAGCAGGTGGTGGGCCGCCAGCACCCGCAACCGCCGCCGCGCCTCGGCCACCGGCACCCCACACAAAGCCGCCGCGACGAACGGACCGACCGCGGGCCCGGGAAACGCCCCCAGCGCCCGGAACATCGCCCCGGCCTCGGCGGGCAGCCCGCGCACCGACACGTCCAGCGCCGCCCGCACCCCGGCGTCGTCCACGTCCAGCGCGGCCAGCCGCGTCCGCTCGCTCGCCAGCTCGGCCACGAAGTCCGGCACCGTCCACGCCGGACCGGCCGCCAGCCGCGCGCCCGCGATCCGCAAGGCCAGCGGCAGATCCCCGCACAACCCCGCCACCTGCGAGTGGTACTCCTCGAACGCACCGCCCGCGACGTCGGCGAGGAGCCGCACCGAGTCCCGCCGCGCCAGCGGCTCCAGCGCCCGCACCCGAGCGCCGTGCGAAACGGTCAGCCCGTCCAGCCGCGCCCGCGACGTCACCACCGCGACCGAACCCGGCCCCGGCGGCAGCAACGGGCGCGCCTGATCGGCCGACCGCGCGTCGTCGAGCACCACCAGGATCCGCCGGCCACCGCTCAGCGACCGGTACAACGCGAGCCGCTCCCCCTCCGGCTCCGGCACCTCGTCCGCCGGCACGCCGAGCCCGAGCAGGAACTGCGCCAGCACCTCCGCCACCGGCACCGGCGCCTCGAACCCGCGTAACGCGGCGAACAGGACCCCGTCCGGGAACCTCGTCACCGCTCCGTGCGCCCACGACACGACCAGCGCGCTCTTGCCGATCCCGGGCGGCCCGGTGATCACGCCGACCGGCGCCACCTCGTCCAGCCAGGCCAGATCCACCGACCGCCCGGCCAGCGGCACCGCGGGCGGCAGCTGTCGCGGCACCACCCGGCTCACGTCGATCCCCGGCACAACCGGCGCCAAGTCGTCGTTCAACACGTGCGCGTGCAACGCCCGCAGGTCGGGCCCGAGGTCGAGGCCGAGCTTCTCCGACGCCGCCCGCGCCGCCTCGCGATACACCTCGAGCGCGTCCGCCCGGCGCCCCGAGTGGTAGAGCGCCCGCATCAGCTGTCCGACGGTCCGCTCGCGCCGAGGCTCCGCGCGGACGATCGTGGTCAGCTCGGCGATCAGCTCTTCGTGCCGTCCGAGCGCGAGGTCGGCGTCGACGCGGGCGCCGTGCACCGCGATCCGCAGGTCCGCCAGTTCGGGCGCGTGCACCGACTCCGGCACCCCGCCCAGCTCCGGCCCCTGCCACAGCGCCCACGCCTCGCGCAGCAACGAGGCGCGTTCGAGCAACGGCGCGGCCTCGGCGCGCTCGAACAACGCGCGGGCGCGGTGGACGTCGACCAGCATCGGGTCGACTGTCAGCCGGTAGCCGGGCGCGGCCGTGTCGATCCGGGCCTCCGGCGTGCCGGCCGACCGCAGCACGCGCCGCAGCTGGGAGACGTTGCCGTGCACGATGGTCCGCGCCGTCGGCGGCGGGTCGTGGTTCCACAGCGCGTCGATCAGGTCGTCGAGCGCGACGATCCGGTTCGGCTGGAGAGCCAGCAGCGCGAGCAGCCCGCGCACGCCGGGACCGCCGATCGGCACCGGCCGGTCACCGGCGCACAGCTGCACCGGGCCGAGCAACTGGACGCGCAAACCCTTGAGCACAGGCCCCTCCCCGAGCGCCGCGCCGGAGGAAAACGAGTACGGCCCCGCACCATCAGTCCCGATCTGATGGTGCGGGGCCGCACTCGGTGAAACAAGTGACGGGGCCGGGTGCGCCTCGCCATCGCTACCGGCGTCACACGGGATTCACCCCGAGCAAGGAAGACCCATGCTGCCGCCGTTCGCAGTGGCGGCACTGTAACAGGGCGCGATGAACCGGCTACACCCGACCCGCACTTCTTCCGGCGTCTATCGCGTCACAGGCGTGAAGTCCCGGCTGCCGATGAAGGTCGGCCGCGGCTTCGCCGCCGCGAACGGCTCGACGAGCGCGTTCTCGACGCTGTTGAACACCAGGAAGATGTTCGAGCGCGGGTACGGCGTGATGTTGTTGCCGGACCCGTGCATGATGTTGGAGTCGAACCACAGCGCCGAGCCCGCGGGCCCGGTGAACTGGTCGATCCCGTACTCCGCGGCGAGCTTGGTGATGTCGTTCTCGCTGGGAACGCCGATCTCCTGCTCCTTCAGCGACGACTTGTAGTAGTCGTCCGGGGTCTCGCCGACGCACGGGACGAACGTCCGCTGCGAGCCCGGCATGACCATCAGGCCGCCGTTGAAGGGGTAGTTGTCGGTCAGCGCGATCGAGCAGCTCACCGCCCGCGGACGCGGCATCCCGTCCTCGGCGTGCCAGGTCTCGAAGTCGGAGTGCCAGTAGAACCCGGTGCCCTTGAAACCCGGCATGTAGTTCACGCGGCTCTGGTGGATGTACACCTCGGAGCCGAGGATCTGCCGGGCGCGGTCGAGGACACGGGGGTCGCGCACGAGTTCGGCGATCAGTTCGCTGATCTTGTGCACCTCGAAGATGGACCGGACGCTGCCGGTCTTCTTCTCGGTGATGACCCGCTCGTCGGCCTTCAGCTGCTCGTCGCCGGAGAGCCGGACGAGCTCCTGCCAGTAGCCCTGCACTTCGGCGGGCGAGAGCAGGCCCTCGACGATGTGGTACCCCTTCGCGTCGTGCGAAGCGAGTGTCGCCGCATCGATCGGGCCGTCGGCCTCACTGCCCCAGACAGTCGGGTCGACGCGATCGAAGGGCTCGGCCGGGGCAGGAACCCTGGTCGGGTAACTGTCCTCGACACCGGTTTCCATGATCGTCAAATCGGTTCGCCTCCTTTTATGCGTTGCCTTTCGGTAGGGGCCTCGCTCCGTGGTGGCTCAGGCGGACTTCTCGTCCGCCTCGTCCTCCTCGACGACGAGCGGGTACACGCCGTTCTCGTCGTGCACCTCCCGGCCGGTGACCGGCGGGTTGAAGACGCACACGGTCTTCATGTCGGTCTTCGGGCGGACCTGGTGCTTGTCGTGGTCGTTGAGGAGGTACAGGGAACCCGGCTTGAGCTGGAACGTCTCGCCGGTCGCCTTGTTGGTGATCTCGCCTTCGCCCTCGTAGACGAAGACCGCCTCGATGTGGTTGGCGTACCAGAAGTCGTTGACGGTCCCCGCGTACAGCGTGGTCTCGTGCACCGAGAAGCCGACCTTCTCCTTGGCCAGGATGATCCGCTTCGAGCGCCAGTTCGGCGTCTTGATGTCGGCGTCGGTGTCGGTGATCTCGTCGAGGGTCCGGACGATCAAAACTTTTTCCCCTTCTCGTTCTTCTCTACTTACCGAGCACGGCCTTGACAGAGGCGTCGATGATCTCCAGCCCCTCGCCGACCTCGGCGTCCGTGAGGGTCAGCGGCGGCAGCAGCTTCACCACCTCGCTGTCCGGCCCGGAGGTCTCCATGAGCAGGCCGCGTTCGAACGCGGCAGCGCAGACCCGACCGGCGAGTTCCCCGTTCTGGAACTCCAAACCGCGGGCGAGGCCGCGGCCCTTCGCGGTCAGCTGCGCTTCGGGGTAGGCGTCGACGAGACCCTGCAGCGCGGCGCCGATGCGCTCGCCCTTGGCGCGGACCGACTTCTCCAGCTCGTCGTCGCTCCAGTAGGTGCGCATAGCCTCGGCGGCGGTGACGAACGCCGGGCTGATGCCGCGGAAGGTGCCGTTGTGCTCGCCCGGCTCCCAGACGTCGAGGTCGGGGCGGATCAGGGTCAGCGCCATCGGGATGCCGTAGCCGGACAGCGACTTGGACAGGCACACCATGTCCGGCTTGATGCCGGCTTCCTCGAAGCTGAAGAACGGGCCGGTGCGGCCGCAACCCATCTGCACGTCGTCGACGATCAGCAGGATGTCGTGCCGCTTGCACAGGTCGGCCAGGCCGCGCAGCCACTCGATGCCTGCCGCGTTGATGCCGCCCTCGCCCTGCACGGTCTCGACGATCACCGCGGCGGGCTCGTTGAGCCCGCTGCCGGAGTCGTCGAGCAGCCGCTCGAAGTACAGGAAGTCCGGGTAGACGCCGTCGAAGTACTGGTCGTAGGGCATCGGCGTGGCGTGCACCAGCGGGATGCCGGCGCCGTGCCGCTTCATCGAGTTGCCGGTGACCGACAGCGCGCCGATGGTCATGCCGTGGAAGGCGTTGGTGAAGTTGATGACCGACTCGCGGCCGGTGACCTTGCGGGCCAGCTTCAGCGCGGCTTCGACGGCGTTGGCGCCACCGGGGCCGGGGAAGATGACCTTGTAGTCCAGGTCGCGCGGCTTGAGGATCTTCTCGTCGAGCGTCTCGAGCAGGTCGCGCTTGGCGACGGTGAACATGTCGAGCGCGTGCGTGACGCCGTCGCGCTCGATGTAGTCGATCAGGGCCTTCTTGAGCACGGGGTTGTTGTGCCCGTAGTTCAGCGCGCCGGCGCCGGCGAAGTAGTCGAGGTACGGGCGGCCGTCCTCGGCGTAAAGGCGGCTGCCCTGCGCACGGTCGAACACGACCGGCCATCCCCGGCTGTAGCTGCGCACTTCGGATTCGAGCTTTTCGAAGATGCTCACTTTGGGTTTTCCCCTCACTGGTGCTTGTCGACAGCTAATCGCACGGGCGTCCTCGCCCATTTCCGCCGTTATCTCGGGAGCAGCGGCCCGATTCGGTAAAGGTCTTCCGGCTCGTGCCGCGTGCCATCGTCCGGAAAGTCGGCCGAGCCGAACAGCTCAGCGCGCTCCAGCTCCGCTCCCCACCGTTCCGCGAAGGAGGTGAACAGGCGGATGGACGCTTTGTTGTCGGGCGTGATGGTGGTCTCCAGGTGACGCACCCCGTCGGCCACCAACCGCGTGAACAGGTTGTCGAGCAGGGCTCCGGCCAGCCCCTGCCCACGTTGCGACGCGTCGACGGCGACCTGCCAGACGAGCGCGGTGTCCGGCGCCGAAGGACGGCGATAAGCGATCACGAATCCGACCGCGTCACCGTCCACCCGCGCCACCACCGAGGTGTCGGCGAAATCGCGGCACCACAACAGATATGCATAAGGCGAGTTGAGATCGAGCTTCTGCGAATCGCGTGCGATTCGCCAAAGCGCAGCCCCGTCGGCCTTGGTCGGATTTTCGATCAAGTGCTTTCCGGACATGTCAAAACAACCTAACAGAGTTGTTTCGGTCGTTCAGCGCATCGTCGTGCGCACAGCCTGGCTACCTGCAACAACGACGAAACACACGTGAGAATGACAACAGAAAGCTGGCGCTGCGGAGCCCAGGTGTGCTATGGCCCCTTACCTGGGTGAGGCCTTATCACGTAGAGCGCTCGTCCGGCGCTGCGCGTTACACGGTAGTGGCAGCGCTCACAGGACGCGAGTCCACTCGCCGGGATCGCACGCCGCCCAGAACCGGACACCGAAGCGCGACAGGCGCACGGTCCGGCGCACCAGCCGCGCCCGGCGCGCGGATTTCGCGGCCGACCGGACCAGGTCCTCGGTCGCCAGGATCTCGTACTGCGACTCCAGCTCGGCGGACTCGTCGTCCAGCTCGACCAGGCCGAACCCGGCCAGCCGCGTCAGGTAGCCGGGCACCTCGTCCGCCAGCGTCACGCCGGCCGCCTTGCCGACGGTGGAGGCGTTGCGCAAGATCGTGCGGCCGCCGCCGAACCCGCGCTCAGTGACGTCGATCACAGGGAAGGCCGCGCCGGTGGCGAGCGTGGCGATGATGCGGGCCTCGTCGGGGGTGAGCTGGCGCAGCACGGTGGCGTAGAGGTACTCGCGGGCCTGCTCGCGGCCGAAGCCGACGGACCGGTCGAGCAGCTCCTTCATCGCGGCGCGCAGCGGCTCGCGCGCGGGAACCAGCTCGCCAGTGCCGTTCGGGGCGTGCTCGGCGCCGGCCGCGCTGAGCGCGACCACGTACGGGTCGTCGACCTCGTCGAGGCGGCGGCGCAGCCCGGTCAGGACCTGCCGCTCGACCTGCCGCAGCCCCTCACCGGCCAGTTCGAGGCCCGGCAGCGGCAGCCGCTTGCCGATCGTGAACCCGGTGCGTGCGGCCCACCCGGCGAACCGGCCCGCTCGGCGCAGCAGGTTCTCGTCGCCGCCCTCCGGCGAACTCGGCAGGTTCTCGCTGGTCAACCACATCACCCCGTTTCCCAGGATGATGTTACGGCCGGGTCAGCGGAGTGCCTTGTTCGCCTTCCGGGTCGCCTTGCGCAACTGGAAGATGCGCGCGCCGCCGACCAGGGCGACCAGGACGGCGCCGGCGATCGCGGAGAACAGCATGGCCACGGCCAGCGGCAGACTGCCCTCCATCCCGAGGAAGGCCACCGTCGTCGAGTCCAGGTTCTGCAGGATGAAGATCAGCAGGAAGACCAGGATGATCAGGGCGACGATGATCGCGACCCAGGTCCCGCTCACCCTGGTCCGTTTGATCTTGACCGGCTTCGCGGGCGCGGGTTCCGTCACGGGCGGCTGGGGTGGGGTGCCGGTGGCCGGCTCGTCCCCCTGCGCGTGAGTCATACGCCGATTGTGCGCGGGTGGGTGGATTCGCGCAGGTCGAAATCACACGGACCGGCTAACCGGCCAGCTGAGCGTGACCACATCGCGACCCGAGGAGCCCAGGTCGGGCGGCGTCCGCTCGTCGACACCGAGACCACGCAGCGCCTCGGCGACCTCACCGGCCCGGTCCGCGGGCAGGCAGAGCCGTCGCCGGGTGACGTCGACCAGCTCATCGAAGCGGGCGTACTCCGGCCTGGCCGGCTTGTGCCAGCGCACGACCGCGGGCTCCAGGCCGAGTTCCCGCAGCGCGTCGACGGCGTCGTCGGCCGTCGGACCGTCCGGGCGCTCGATGCCGTGGAAGTGCCGCCACAGTGGGTTGAGGGTGGTCAGCGGGTGGGCCTCGGCCAGTTCGACGACGACCTTCCTGCGCGCGTGGGCGGTCAGCGCGTCGGCGAACGGCGCGAGGTCGGGGGCGTTGTAGAGGACGTGCGCGCAGACCACCACGTCGGCGGGCTCGACGTCGACGTCCGGCCACCGACCCTCGACCGTGTGGTGCGGCAGCGACAGCGCCTCGGCCCGTCGCTGGAACTCCGCGAGCAGCCCGGCGCTGGTGTCGACGGCGGTGACCCGCGTGATGGACCGCGCGCACGGCAGGCTCGCGGCCCCGGCGCCCGCGCCGACGTCCAGCACGGTGCCCGGCAACGCGTCCAGCACGGCCTGGTGGGTCGGTGTCGCGGGCGCTGCCAGCTGGCGGTCCGCGCGGCGGGCGAACACCTGCTTCGGCACCACCCACGGCGACTCGGGCGCCGCGGCCAGGATGTACTCGGGGATCGCCCAGTCCGCCAGCTGCTCGGACCACCTGCGCAACGCGTCGGCCATGCCCTCATTGTGCCGGTCAATCAGTGATTGATTCGGTGATGGATCCGTGCTTCCCTTGACGGGTGCCGAGCACCGACGCTTCCACCCGCGAGCGACTGCTGACCGTCGCCGAACGGCTGCTGCTCGAATCCGGCTACGACGCGGTGTCCGTGCGGGCGATCAACAGCGCCGCCGGCATGAACCCGGCCGCGGTGCACTACCACTTCGGGTCGAAGGACGCGCTCATCGCCGCGCTGCTGGAGGCCCGGCTCGCGCCGGTGTGGCAGCGCAGGCTGGACGAGGTCACGCAGCGGCGGCGCGGCGGCTGGACGCCGACGGTGCCCGAGCTGGTGGACCTGGTCGTCACCCCGCTGGCCGAGCTGGCCGCGGACCCGGTCGGGGCGCTCCGGCTGCGGCTGCTGGCGCGGTTCGTGCTGGGCAGGCGGGAGCCGGCGTGGACGTCGCGGTGGTTCGGGCTCGGCCCGTGGATCGAGCTGCTCCGGGACGCGCGCCCGGAGCTGGCGAAGGCGGACGCGGCGCAGCGGTGGCTGCTCGCGTTCGGCCTGGTGCTGCAGTTCTTCGCCGACGGGATGCCCGGCGAGGTGCCGGTGGACACGCTGCGGGCGTTCGTCGCGGCGGGATTGGCGGGGTCATGACCGACGTCTTCGCGCCCGCGCGGCTGGGGCCGGTCGAGCTGCGCAACCGGATCATCAAGGCGGCCACGTTCGAGGGCGCGACCCCGGACGCCCTGGTCACCGACCGGCTGATCGAGTTCCACCGGCGGCCGGCGCGCGGCGGGGTGGGGATGACGACGGTGGCCTATTGCGCGGTGTCGCCGGAGGGGCGCACCGACCGGCACCAGATCTGGATGCGCGAGGAGGCGCTGCCCGGGCTGCGGCGGCTCACCGACGCCGTGCACGCCGAGGGTGCGGCGGTGAGTGCGCAGATCGGGCACGCGGGGCCGGTCGCGAACGCGGCGTCGAACCGGCTGCCGGCGCTGGCGCCCGGCCGGTTCCCCAACCCGCTGGGGATGCGGATGACGCGAGCGGCCACTGTGGACGATCTGGCTCGCGTCGTGCGCGCGCACGCGTCAGCCGCACGGTTCGCGGTCGAAGCCGGGTTCGACGCCGTGGAAATCCACTTCGGACACAACTACCTGGTGAGCTCGTTCCTCAGCCCGCGGTTGAACCGGCGCCGCGACTCCTACGGCGGGTCGCTGGCCAACCGGGCGCGGCTGGCGCTGGAGGTCGCGCGGGCGGTGCGGGACGAGGTCGGGTCGCGCATCGCCGTGACGGCGAAGCTGAACATGGACGACGGTGTGCTGGGCGGGTTCTGGCTGGACGAGAGCGTGCAGGTCGCGCGGTGGCTGGAAGCGGACGGGACCGTCGACGCGCTGGAGCTGACCGCGGGCAGTTCGCTGCTGAACCCGATGTACCTGTTCACCGGGGACGCGCCGGTGCGGGAGTTCGCGGCCGCGTTCCCGCAGCCCCTGCGTGCCGGCATCCGGGCGGTGGGCGGGGCGTTCCTGAAGAGCTACCCGTTCCAGGAGGCCTACCTGCTGGACCGGGCGCGCCAGTTCCGCGCGGCGGTGGAGCTGCCGTTGATCCTGCTGGGCGGGATCACGCGGCTGGAGACGATGGAGCGGGCGATGGCCGAAGGGTTCCAGTTCGTGGCGATGGCGCGGGCGTTGCTGCGTGAGCCGGACCTGCCGCTGCGGTTGCGGGCCGGGGCGCGTTCGCTGTGCGTGCACTGCAACCGCTGCATGCCGACGATCTACCGGGGGACGCGATGTGTGCTGACGTGATCGCCGTGACCGGATCCGCCTCGGGGATCGGGGCGGCTGTGGTGGCGGCGTTGCGGGCGGACGGGCACGAGGTGGTCGGCGTCGACCTGCGGGACGCGGAGGTGTGCGCGGATCTGTCCACTCCGGACGGCCGTCGGGCGGCGGTCGACGGGGTGCTCGGAGTGGCGCCTGTTTTGGCCGGGCTGGTGGTGTGCGCCGGACTCGGGCCGCACGTGCCGGATCCGATGCAGATCGTCGAGGTCAACTACCGGGGCGCGGTCGAGGTGCTGGACGGACTGTTCCCGGCGCTGCGCGGGGCGGCGGTGGCCGTGTCGTCGTCGGCCTCGACGATGGTGAAGTGGGCGGACAACCCGATCGCGCGCGGCGAGGAGGCGGCCGCGCTGGCGGAGGCCGGTGAGTACGCGGGGCACCTGGCGTACTCGTGGTCGAAGAACGCGCTCACCGTCGCGGTGCGGCAACGGGTTTCGCAGTGGGGCGCGGCGGGCGTGCGGCTGAACACGGTGGCGCCCGGGGCCGTCGACACGCCGCTGCTGCAGGCCGGCCTGGCGTCCCGCTTCGGCGACGCGATCCGGAACTACCAGGCGCCGATCCCACGCCGGGGGCGGCCCGAGGAGATCGCCTCGCTGATCCGCTACCTGCTCGGCCCGGACGCCGGTTACATCCACGGCGCGCAGCTGATGATCGACGGTGGGTCGGACGCACTGCTGCGGCCGACGGAGTTCTGACCTGGGACTCCTGGTACCGGCAGGACAGGCACCGTACCGCGGCGCGGATTTCCGGTGGCCGGGCTCGGCCGGGGCTTCCGCTGCGCGGGATCAGCTCGCGCCCGGCACCGGCCCGGCACCCCGCAGCGGCAGCCGACCGCCACCACGGCAGCCGCCGCCCGGTTCAGCTCACGTCGGGGGCGTCAGGCTGTCGCCAGCACCTCCCGCAGCCGGTCGAGCTCCGCCAGCCACGACGGGCGGTCCGGCTCCTCCCAGAGTTCGTCCAGTTCGGACTTCTCCGCGAGCACACGGTCGATCGCGCGCACCGCCAGCGCTCTCAGCTCCGCGGGCAGCACCGGGATCGGCTCCTCCGGCCCGTAACTTTCGTCCACCGGATCGCCGCCAGGAAGCTGGGAGGCCACGAGCGCTGCCGCGGCCACGGCGAGCATGCCCTCCGGCGCCTCCAGGTACCCGGAGTTGCCCGCCGCCGCCTCCAGCGTCGTGCGGATCAGCGCCCCACGCTCACCCGCGGGCAGGTCGTCCAGCTCGTTCGCGAAGTCGGCGGCCTCGTCGTTGTCGAAGTGACCGGTTCCCCACGTTCCCATTCGGTGCCTCCTCGAAGTCGCCGTGATCTTGTCAGGAGGCACCGACAAAAACTAAGCAGCCAACCAGTCCTTCGCGGCCTGGAGGGCGTCCAGCGTGATCTGGTGCCCACCGTGGTGGCGGTGCACCGTCACCGAAGCCGACCGCTCCCGCAGCAGCTGGATGAACTGCTCGTTCGACGGCAGCGGCGCCATCGGGTCGCGTTCCCCATTGGACAGGAACACCCGCGTGGCGCTCAAGTCATGCCCGGGCGGGTCCGGCACCGGCAGCATCGACGCGAACAACGCCGCCTCCCGCACCACGTCCGGGCGCAGCAGGGTGAGCGCGCCGCCGATGTTGGCGCCGTTGGAAAACCCGACCGCGACCAGCCGTCGTCCGTCCAGTCCGTACTCCTGCCGCGCGTCGAGCACGAACGACGCCAGCTGGTCGGTTCGGGCGCGGACGTCGTCGTAGTCGAAGACACCCTCCGCCAGCCGCCGGAACCACCGCGCCGCGCCATGTTCGGACACCGGGCCGGCCGGGGCCAGCAGCGCGGCCGACGGGCTCAGCTCCCGCGCGAGACCGACCAGGTCGTCCGGCCCGCCGCCGGTGCCGTGCAGCAGCAACAGCACCGGCGCGTCCGGCGAGCCCTCGATGAACTTGTGCTCCAGCGTCATCGGTTGTTCTCGCCCGGGATGTGCAGCTTCGGCAGGGCGCGCTCGATCTGCTCGCGGTCCGGCTCCAGCCACGGCGGCAGCTTCAGCGCGCGGCCGAGTTCCAGCAGCGGCTCGTCGATGGCGAACCCGGGCTGGTCGGTCGCGATCTCCAGCAGCGTGCCGCCCGGCTCGCGGAAGTAGATCGAGCGGAAGTACTGCCGGTCGAGGATCGAGGTGACGTTCACGCCCCGGTCGACGAGCTCCTCCCGCCACGCGGCCTGGCTTTCCTCGTCGGGCGCGCGCCAGGCGACGTGGTGCACGGTGCCCGCGGCGACGAGCCCGCGCGGGGCGTCGGGCGTGACCAGGACGTCGACCATCGCGCCCGGCCCGCCCTCACCGGCGGTGAAGCGCAGGCGGTTGCTGTCCTGGCTGCTGAAGGTCAGGCCAAGGTCGCCGAACATCTCGGCGGTCGCGTCCTCCTCGGCGACCGAGAGGGTCACCGAGTGCAGGCCGCGGATCGCGTGCTCGGCCGGGACGTGCCCGTTGTCCCACGGGTCGCGCGGGTCGCCCTGGGGGTGCGCGACGAGCGCGAGCTGGAGGCCGTCCGGGTCGCGGAAGGTCAGGACGTCCTCGCCCTCCCGGTTGGCGATGCGGCCGGTGGTGACGCCGGCCTCGGCGAGGTGGTCCTTCCACCAGCCGATCGAATCGGCCGGCACGGAGAACGCGGTGGTGGTGGCCTGGCCGGTGCCGAGGCGCCCGCTCGGCGCGTCGCGCCACGGGAAGAAGGTCATCAGCGTGCCCGGCTTGCCGGACTGGTCGCCGTAGTACAGGTGGTAGGTGCCCGGATCCTCGAACGTCAAGCTGGGGCACTATCAAAATCCTGCCAACACCTGCTGGGGGTATCCGTGGCCGAATCGCCACGCCCGCCCGCCACCTTCACGCCGTGGCGCGCCTGGGTCCTGCTGCTCATCTTCCCGCTCACCGTCATCGCAACCGGCCTCCTCATCCAGGCCGGCGACAACGCCTGGATGCTCAACATCGACGCCGGGTCCGTATGGACGCCGCAGGGTGAGCAGTCCGTAGTCCGCTGCATCGGGGACTGCCGATGAGGGCCGCCATCGTCGCCATCCTCGCGATCGCCGCCATCGTCATTGCCGCCTGGCTCATGCCGACCGAGGATCACGAGCGCTGCGAGATCCCCGGCCACCTGCGCACCAGCGTCGTCGAATGCGAGACGCGATGACCACCAGCGGCGCGCACACCATCACCGTCACGGAACTCACCGAAGACACCGCCGACGCGCACCGGCCGGTCCGCGTCGAGTGCTCCTGCGGCGACCTCAGCGAGGAGGTGAAGGCTTTGCTCGCTGACAGCATCTCCAAGGTGCACGTCGACCGGGCGACCCGGCCGAACGCGGATCGCGCCTACAAGATCGGCAACGTACTGATGGGAAGCGATCTCCCTGCAGAACAGGCTCTCGCCGTCTCGGTCGCGCTACTGGAGGCCGCCGACCTCGCGGACGGGATCGGGTCGTCGAACGTCAGCGACTCCATCATGAAGAACCTCCTGCGCGCCGTGCGAGGCGAGCAGTGACGCAACGCATCCGGGCGGCTGTGGACGCCGCACTCGACCACGTCGTGATGCTCGCTGCGACGGCGGTGCCCGTCCTGGCGCCACAGCTCAACCCGCCGATAACCGATCGAGCTGGCCGACGCTGCCTTAGGCTGGCGACCCCCAACAACCGAGGGAGCAATGCCCGTGTTCGAACCGGAAGAGCACTCGTCGCGGACTCGGAAAGTCCTCGCCGGGAAGGTGACCTTGGACAACCTTGAACCGCTGGTCAGGTGGGTAAACGGCTTGCCTGGCGGCGAAGTGACGTGGTCGGGGGTCGACGCTCTCGGCTATCCCGCCCTCTCGCTGTACACGGCCGATGGCGAGGTCAATGCTCCCGTCGACAGCTACATCGTCTTCGAGCCCGACCGGCCAGGGTCACATCCGTCCGCGCAGATCCGCGTCCTCACCGAGGAGCAGTTCCGCTACGAGTTCGACTGAGCCCGGGACATCACAGCCCGCCGAACCAGTCGGCCGTGCAGTAACGCCGCGGCTCACACACACGACACCTGAGCTGATCAGGAAGGGACGGGTTCCGGGAATGGCGAACAAGCCGGGGATATCGAACAAGTACACGCGGGTGCTCGGGTACGCAGCGCTCGTGCTCATCGCAGTGGGGGTCTTCTCCGTGGTCATCCAGACCACCCAGGCCGACCCGAACAGCCCGACGCACACCAACAACACGGTGCTGTGGATCGGCCTCGCCGTCGGCGTGGCGTGGCTCGTCGTGAAGGCCTTGCTGCGCGAGCGGAAATCCTAGGCGCGGCCACCAGCATCGAGCGACAGAAGGCCCCGGCGCCCTACTGCGACGCCGGGGCCTTCTCGCGGCGCGGGCTCAGTCGAACTCGCCGGCCTTCACGCCCACGATGAACGCCTGCCACTCGCCCTCGGTGTACGTCTGGGTGATGCCGGTCTTGCTGTCGAGGACAACCCGGCCGCCGCCGGGTAGATCCTTGACGTAGACGCAGTTGTCGTTGTTCGTGCTGAAACTCGACTTTCGGAATCCCCCTGGGATGTCGGGGGTCGGGTCTAGACTCATGCCGTCGTCTCCATCTCGTTGGCGATTTCGGCGATGAGCTCGGCGGATGCGGCCGGGCTCATCGCCACCTTCCTCCCCTGTCCCGGCTCGCCGCGCTTGCGCTCGATCTCGCCGCCGAGCATGAAGCGCACGGCGTCCCGGTACAGCTCAAGGTCGGCCTCTTCGTGCAGGAACAGCCCCGACCGGCGGTTCTCCAGGTTCACGACGGGCTGCTCGCCCTCGATCAGCGTGAACGGACCTTCAAGGGCCGGATGCCAGCCGGAGGTGAACGGCAGCACCCGGATCTCGACGTTCGGCAGCGCACCCAGCTCGTTGAGGTAGCGCAGCTGGCCGACCATGATCTCGCGACTGCCGATGACTTGCCGCAAGGCAGCCTCGCCGATGATCGCGGTCAGGTTCGCAGGGTTGCGGCGGGTGATCACGTCGCGCCGGCCGACACGCACAGCGACTCGGGTTCCCAGCTCGTCGGCTGGGACGCCACCTTCGACCATCAAGGCCCGGATGTACTCGGAGGACTGCAGCAGACCAGGGATCAGCAACGGTGAGACAGCGACGATCTCCTTCGCCGTGGACTGGAAGTCGATCAGCGCCGACAGCATCGCGCGCTGCTCAGGGAGCGTGATCGCCAGCCACCGCGGCTCGTCCGTGCCGTTCGCGTAGGCGATGACCTCCTCGCGCCGCTCGCCCTGCACCTCCATCGCGTCCAGAAGGCGCCCGACATCCTCAAGCTGCGGAGTCCGCTGCCCCGTCTCCCAGCGCTGGATCGTGCCGGCGTGCTCATAGCCGGCCTTCTCCGCGAGGGCGCGCAGCGTCAGCCCCTGCTCCTCACGCAGATTCTTCAGCGCGGTGCTGAGCGCGTGCCGCTTCGCCGTCTTGTTTCCAGCCACGGCAATCAGCATATGGCACGTCAACGGCGGAATGCACGACCCCTGAAGCCGAGGTTGCGCGATCTGTTTCCACGTGTTTCCATTGAACCGGAAACAACGGAGACGGTTGGAAACATCCGCTCCGGCCAGCACTTTACTACTGGAGGCGCGCGGTGGACGGCCAAGGATGGGTCACGAAGCTCCTCACCGCAGCCGTGACGGAATCCGGGGAAGCCACCCAGGTCGCCGCCGGGGTCATCGACACGCAGGGCGGCGCGCAGCTCGCATTCCAGATCGACGGCGCCGACGAGGTGATCCTGCCGGGCCTGCAATCCGGCGGCGAGCACATCAACAACGTGCGCGAGGCAGCGACCGAAGCCATGCGCCGCCAGCGCGGCGCGAACACCACCCGCGGGGAGCTTCCGTTCCCGACCGCGGCGCGGACCAAGGCCGGCGCCACGACCCGTGTCATCGCTGGCGTCGTCGACATCCGCGTGTTCTTCCAGGTCGGCGGCGGCCCCCGTGTGTTCCTCCCCGGTCTGCAGAGCGCCGATGAGCACATCGACAACGTGCGTGAGGCGATGGCCGTGAAGTACGCCCTCGATCGGAAGCGGCCATGAGCGCGCGCCTGTGGTTCCCGCTGCCCTCGTACCGGCCGGTCGTCGGCGGCTACAAGCACCGCACGCGCCTGCACCGCAAGCCCCGCGCGGGAACAGTCGTGCAGCTGCTGTGCGGCGCCAGCTACATCGTCGCCCGCGAACGGCGCAAGCCCCCGATCAGCGTCTGCCAGGGCTGCGAAGCCGCCCACCAGGGAGCCGAGTGATGAACGACCGCAACGAGCTGCTGGCCCGCGAATACACCGACGGGCTCCGCCACCGCTACCTCGCCCAGCAGCTCGGCGACCCGCGGCTGACCTTCGTCTCGCCGGTATGCGAGCTGGACAAGCCGAACCCGGAGAAGCACCTGCGCGAGCAGGTCGCCAACGCCTACAACAGCGGCCCATGGTGCCCGCGCTGTGCGCCCATCGTCGTCTACGTGGAGAAAGGAGCAGGCTCGTGAGCCACGACCCCACCGACGAGGAGCTGGTGCACGCCATGCACGCCCTCGGGAAGCGGCTCGCCACGCTGGTCAGCGTCTACGGCCAGGTCGGCAGCTTCGAGGCGGTCCCCGGCCCCGAGATGCTGCGCGCCGTGGCGACCGCGAACGACCAGCTCGCCACCGCCCTCCGCACCCGCGCCGACCAGCTCGACACGCCCGTCATCGACGGGCACCTCACCGACCAGGTCCCGGCGTTACAGCGTCGGTGACCGGCCCGCGCTCCCCCACCGCCCCCTTGGGGTTGAGCGCGGGCCCCCAAGCCCCCGGCCGGCGCGCCCTCCCCCAAGGAACCTCCCCACGCGTCGGCCGGGCCCGTCCCCACCGAAACCCAGGAGGCACGAATGCCCTGCGTGAGCTGTAAACAGCCGATCTCCGGCGGCAGCTGTCAGAACCCGACCTGCCCCGCATCCGACAAGTACCGGCCGAAGTGATCGCGGCGAGCGGCGGACGGTCACTCGCACGTCCGCCCGACGGCCCACCACGAAACGAAGGAGAACACGCCGTGAAGGAGACCGTGAAAAACGCCATCGAGTCCGCCAAGGAGTACGCGCGCGAGACCAAGCGCGCCTGGCGCGAGACCGCGCCCCAGTCCAGCAAGGACATCCGCAAGCTCGAAGGAACCGATCGCCGCGGAAAGCGGTGACCCCCGGCCTGGGTGGGCGACCCAGCTCGCCAACCCACGCCGTCCGACCAGGAGGTCGCGATGTCTCTGTTCGACGTGCTCCAGACCAAGGGCACCTGGGCGCTGATCAAGGTAGTCGCGGCGCTCAACCTGTTCCTGTTGCTGCACCTGCTGCGGCTCCCGTTCGTTCTCGTCGCGCGCGTCATCGAGGTCGCGGCGCGGCGGGTGGACCGCTCGGTCGCCCGGCTCGCCAACACCGTTCCTGCGAGGCCGGTGAACCAGTTCTTCGCCGATCCGACCACACCCGCCAAGGAATCCTGCAATGTCTACGCCTGACCCCGTCCCGACCCCGAGCGCGCCGGACCACGCCGTGCAGCCGCGCGGGCAGCTCGTCACCCGCCCCGCGGCGGCCCCCGGCCCCACCCGCACGACGAGGGTGGTGGCGTGGGTCGGGTACCACCTGCTCGAGCTGAGCGGCGTGGCCGTGCCGACGGTGCTCGCCGTGTTCGTGTCGCCGTGGTTCGCCGTGGCGGCCGTGCTCGCGGCTGTGTTGTGGGCCGTGCACGAGCTGCGCCCGGCCGGTGGTGATGCGCAGTGAGCACCCCGGTGGTGGAGCTGGAGGACGCTGTCCAGCTGGTCCAGGTGGAGATCCAGCAGGCCACCAAGGAGGGCAGGAAGGCGCCCGGGCGGCCGACGCTGATCGAACGGACCGGGCTGAACGAGTACTGGGTCCGGCGCGCCCTGGAGGAGCTGGCGCGGCGGGCTGGAGACGACGCCCCGGCTGGATCCAGCGAGCCGCCATCCGATCCTGACGAGCCGCCAGGCCGGGGGCCCGACAGCGAGGACACGGCGGGCCGGCCAGCCGTCGCCGACGGAACCTCGGGTCGAGGAGTTGAGCCTGCTGGCGAGCTGGATCCAGCTGGAGAACGAGCACACCAGCCGGTCTCCAGCGCCCGGCCGCGGGGCGGTAAGGCAGTCGCGTGGTGCGGGTTCATCGTCGGCTCGGTGGTGTCGATCGCCGCGAACGTTCTGGCCGCCCGGATCCCGCCCGAGGGCGCCGGGCCCGACTGGTCCCCTCGCCTCGACACGCAGCTCGGTGCCGCGGTGTGGCCGGTCCTGCTGATCATCGCCGTCGAGGTGCTGTCCCGCACCCGCTGGCCAGAGGGCCTCGGATGGGCGCTGGCGCGTTACTGCGGCGTCGGCCTGGTGGCGGTGGTCGGGGCGGTCATCTCCTACGGCCACATCCACGACGTGCTGCTGTCGTGGAACTACGCCCCCCTCGGCGCGCTCGTGGGCCCGCTCGGGGTCGACGGGCTCATGGTGGTGTGCGGCTTCGCGATGCTGGCTCCAGCCGACACCAGGCGCACACCAGCAGGGTCCAGCGCGGGCTCCAGCGAGGTCGGCCCGGCATGACCAGCGACCGCGAGGAGCCCGGCGAGGCGCCGCTCGCGGAGGTCCGGCACCTGCCGCTGCGGCGCGCTGGAGACGAGCTGGAGCCAGCGGACACCAACGTGCTGGAGGGCGAACTCCTATCCGCGGAGGAGTACGCCAGGCTCCAGCGCGCCAAGGCGCTCGAGCGGCTGCAGGGCTACCGGCAGGACGTCGTCACCGTCGCCCGCGTCGCGCGCACGGTCGCCACCCACGAACGCACCAGAGCGGCCGGGCGCGTCCTTCTCCGGCACGGCACCTACGTCGTGGCCGGCGCGAGCGTGGTGGCGAAGCGCGCGTGGGAGGCCCGCAGCAACAGCCGGTACGAGCGGATCCTGGCCCGGCTGGAGGCGGCCGGGGACCTCGACCGGCTGGAGCTGTGGGAGGCGAAGGCCGAGCAGGCGAAGCAGCGCCGCCACGACCGGCGCATGGACCTGCTCGGCGCGCCGAAGGAGCTGGCGAAGTCCGCCGCGATCGCGTTCGGCACCGTGGCGGGGCTGCTCCTCGTGCTCGGGGTCGTCCTCGCCGTGCACGCCGGCGACGCCGGGCTGATCGTCGCGCCGCTCGGGCGGGTGGTCGACGCGATCACCTGGACGTACTGGCTGGTCGTTGCCTACTTCGGCCTCATCGCCGGGCTCGTCACCGCGGGTGGCCTGCTGTACCTGTGGAACCAGGGCCGGATGCACTCGACCTGGAACCTGCCGGCCTGGACGGACCCGCCCGAGCCGCGCGGCGAGGTCGTCAACATCACCCCGACGATCGTGGCCGCCGCGCTGCGGGATCTCGGGATCACGCCGCTGCGGAAGGCGATCGAGGCCGACCCGGATCACGGGGCGCGGATGCTCGGGATGATCCACCGGCGCGGGCCCGGCGCGCAGGTCGAGATCACCCTGCCGCCGCAGGTGACCACCCAGAAGATCCTCGCGGTGCGCGAGACGCTGGCCGGGAACCTGGACCGCAAGGCGCACGAGGTCCACATCGAGGGCAGCCCGGACTCCGAGCGCGTGTTCACGCTCTGGGTCGCGAACAGCGGTGCCCTCGACCAGAACGTACCGCCGTCCCCGCTGCTCGATCCGGACTTCGGGCCGGTCGACATCTACCGCGACCGGATGCCCTGGGGCGTCGGTCTCAAGGGCGACCCGGTCGAGCTGAACCTGCTGCAGCAGCACTTCCTGCTCGCCGGCCTGTCGAAGCAGGGCAAGACCGCCGCGGCCCGCGCGCTGGTGCTGTGGCTCGGCCTGGACCCGAGCACCAGGATCCGGATCGCCGACCTCAAGGGGTTCGGCGACTGGTCGATGTTCGAGGGGCTCGCCGAGGAGCTGATCGAGGGCGCGGGCGACGAGAACTTCATCGCGACCTGCGACATGCTCGAATGGGCGGTCGCGGAGATGCAGCGCCGTTACGACCGGTGGCGCGCGATGGGTCGCAAGGGCGACATCGACCGCGCCTCGTCACTGCCCGGCTCCGGGTTCGAACCGCTGTTCATCGTCGTCGACGAGATCCAGAAGCTGTTCACCTGCGCCACCGTCCACCCCGACGGCGGGGAGATCGGCGGCGACGGGAAGAAGTCGCGCGCCGCGCGCGCCGCGCAGGCCCTGCACGACCAGGCCCGCGCGGTCAACATCCACTTCCTCGAGTTCGCGCAGAACCCGACGAACCGCAACCTGCCCGTCCTCGTGCGCGAGGGCGCGATGATCCGCGCCAGCCTGTACGTCGGCACCGAGTCCATCGCCAAGATGGCCCTCGGCGAGGCAGCCGTCGACACGGGCGCCGCGCCGCACGCCCTGCGTGCCGGGCTCGACCGCGGCACCGTCGTGCTCGCGCCCGGCGAGTCGATGGACCTGCCGAACGGCGCGACGCATACCACGGTCCGGACCCACTACATCTCGACGGAGCAGGCCTACGACATCGCCGACCGCGCGAAGGCCTTGCGCGCGGCAGCGGCGGCTCGGCCGGCAGCGCGGGACCTGCTCGACGACGTGCTTGCCGTGCTCGGCACCGAGTCGGCGGTGCGCGCGGCGGACGTGCCGCGTCGGCTGCGCGAGCTGGCGCCGGGCTACCGGGCGTACGAGGACCTGACTGGGGAGGCGCTGGTCGAGCAACTCGAGCAGCTCGGCGTGAAACGCGGCAGCCAGGGCGGCTACCCGATGGTGCGCACGGAGCGTGTCCGTCAAGCGGTCGCCGCGCGCGGTCAGGAGGACGACCTGCAATGACGGAAACGGGTAGCTTGATCAGGTGCGGGATAGGGCTTCCACCCCGCTCACCTCGATCACCTTCCTCACATTTCCCCTGTTCAGGACGGGTGACCAGCCCAGGTGGCCGGCATGGTGAGGATTCACCTCGCTTCATCGTGATCACCCTGGCCGTCACCCAATGATCCACCCGTGTTGCAAGTACAGAAAGTGACGTCGTCGAGGTACTCGCCCGACGGCTCGACCTGTGAGAGGAGGCGAGATGACGGAGATCCCGGAGGACGAGCGGCCCGCGATTGAGGCGCGTCATCACCGCGACCAGTACGACGCACAGGAGGTGGCGCGGCTTCGGCAGCTCGGCCGCGACATCGGCCAGCCGAAGGTCTATGAGAAGCGGGTCCAGAAGCTCCTGAAGGAGCGCGGGTACTGAGCCGCTAGAGCCCTAAGCCGCAAGTCAGGGCGGTTTTCGGGGGCGGAAGGGAGCGATGGGATGAGCAAGAAGCCAGCGCCGGTGGACGAGGCCAAGGTGAAGCAGGTGATGGACGCCCTCGCGAAGGGGATCGCCGAGGAGAGGAACGGACCTCGGCCGCCGACGAAGACGGAGATCGAGGACGCGCAGTGGATGCGCGACAACCGGCCGATCTACCCGGCGTGAGGGGCTGGCCATGGAGTTGGGGATGCGGGAGTGGCTGTTCGGCACGGTGCACGCGTGCGTCGACCGGCTGGCGCTGTGCGGGAAGCGGATGAGCGCGACGGCGAAGATCGCGCGGAACTCGCGGATCGACTGCGGCAGGTGCGTCCGAGAGCTCAACCGGCGCTACGCGGGCAAGCGGTAGGGAGACGACGATGCCTGCTCATTGGATGCGAGCGCAGAACAAGGACGGCAGCGCGGTCACCTGGTGCGGCATCCGCTACGCGAGGGGCCGGTGGCGAGACCGCTGGTTCTACTGGGGCGATTGCCGCGCCTGCGTCCGGGCGCACCGGGCAGCGAAACGGTGAGCCAGCATGCCATGTGACCACCCCGCCCAAGCGCTTCACGTCACCTTCGTCGGCCGGCGCCGCTACGACTGGCGGGCGACGTGCCGCAACTGCAACTTCCGGTGGCGGCCAGAGGTGCCGGACATACCCGCCCAGGTCGAGAAGCGGGTCGCCGGCGTGGCCGCACACATGACGTGGCACGGGTTCGTGCTGGACTATCGCCCGCTTGGGTCTGGTCGGGACGCAGGCCCCGAACGAGAATCGAACACATGAGCGAGTTCGTGTCCTCGCCGATCATCGGCGTCGAGCGGTGGGAGCCGGGCGAGAAGCGGCCGTCGGTCGGCCGCGTGCCGCCCGAGCGCTGCCCGTTCGCCAACCACGACCTCAGCGCGCCGGGCTCGTTCCGCGAGGGATGGAGCCCGGACGACGGCGGCATGGTCGAGTACACGTGCTGGGCGTGCTACCGCGCTCGCGCGCCACAGTCCTCATGGCGTGTGGCCCGCGACGAGGACGCGATGTGGCAGGCGGCCGGTCTTCCCCGGCCCGCCCGGAAGCGCCCGAAGTACCAAGGCACGTAGAAGGCCCCGCGCCGCACAGATGCCGGCGCGGGGCCTCACGTGCACTCGACCCGTCAGGTGCCGCGGCGCAGGAGCGCAGCTTGCTGCTCGGCGCTCTTGCCGTACGCCGCGAGGGTGTCCAGCACCGAGGCCACGTCGGCCGCGCTCACGGTCAGCTTGTTGTAAGTCGGCGCCTTCGATGAGCCGAGCAGCAATGCGGCCAGCCAACTCGGTACCCGCGGTTCGACCCAGCGGACGAACACGTACACGACCACCAGGGCGACCAGCTCGGTCACCCGCCCGCCGAGCCCGGACAGCCAGCCCGTCACGACGTCCGGGAGCCCGAGCCCGACCAGCCACGCCACCAGCGTGGCCCACGCGCCCGGCACGATGGTCCGGACGATGGAAGTGAGCTTGTCGCTCATGAGAAGTCCTCTCAGTATCCGAGCCGGGCCCAGGTCCTGGGCCCGACGATCCCGTCGACGACCAGGCCGGATCGCCGCTGGAACTCCTTGACGACCGCCTCGGTCTTGGCGCCGAACACCCCGTCGACGGTCAGCTTCGAGTAGGCCGGGTAGCCGCGGTTGAGCGTCTGCTGCAGCTGGGTCACCGCCGCGCCGGTCGAACCGCGCCGGATGGTCGGCTTGCTCGAGCTCCCGCCCGTCGACGGCGGCGGTGCCGGGGTGGCCGGGCCGCCGCCCGCGATGCCCCACCCGGCCCGGTCGTCGTAGGCGCCGGTCTGGGTCAGGCTCACGTGCACGTGGCTGGTGTGCGGGTTGGAGCCGGTGTAGACCTTCCAGCCCGAGAAGTCGGGCTTGGTGATCCGGCGGTTGAAGATCACGTAGCCGCCGCCGATCAGCCGGTGGTCGCCGGTGCGGCCGTCGTGGCCGGTCAGGCCGCGCTGCCGCAGGTACTCCGCGAGCCACCCGGCGTCGATGCCGTCGACGTCGATGTCCAGGGCGCGCACCACGCCCAGGCCGTCCTCGCGGTCGATGACCCACGGGTTGTGGTCGGACGATCGGGAGGCGTGCGCGGCGTCGCCGATCGTGCCGTCGCTGGTCTTGTCGCGGTTGGGCCACCTGGTGTTGACCTCGTTGCGGAGGTCGACCAGGGCGTAGGCCAGGCGCCAGTTCACCATCAGGCGTCACCGCCTGCGGGCTCGTCCGCGGGACGGCCGGTGTCGGCGGGCGCATCGGCGTCCTCGCCGGCGTAGGCCCAGGGGTCCTCGTGGGTCTCCTCGCCCGCGGTCACGGCCGTGGGCTCCTCCTGCTGCTCGGGCATCGCCCGCTCCTTCCTCTACGGTTCTTCCGTTGGCGGCTCGGCGTCGTCAGCGACGCACACCCACCAGGTCTCGTCGCCCTGCTCACGCGACTGAGCTGTGTAGCCCTCCGGGCAGGTCGGTCCGGGCGGCCCCTGTGCGCCTGGTGGGCCAGCGGGTCCCTGCTCGCCGGGCGGTCCGGCGGGCCCGGCAGGCCCCTCCGCGCCGTCCTCGCCGTCAGCCCCGTCCTTGCCATCCGTTCCGTCGGCCCCGTCCTTGCCGTCTGCGCCAGCGGCCCCTGCAGATCCCGGATCGCCCTTGTCGCCCTTGTCGCCCTTCTGGCCAGGCGGCCCTGCCGGTCCGGCAGGGCCGCGTGCGCCGGTCGCCCCTGCAGGGCCGCTGGCGGGCTGGGCCACCGGCACGGCGCCGAGCGCACGGACTTGGTCGGCGAGCTGCTGGGCGGCGGCCGAGTTCTGGTCCGACCGCGCGGACAGGTGCTCAACCTCCCCGCGCAGGAGCTCACTGCGCACGAACATCGCGATAGCGGCCGCGGCGAGAAGCGCGAACGCGAGCCAGAGCAGGCGGTGCATCCGGCTGTCCCGTGCCCGAGATGCAGCAGGGACGACGATCGTGTCCTTCACGCGGTCAGGCGTCACGACTCGTCACCCCGCTTCCGCAGCTCCTCGAGGAGCTGGTCGATCGCCTCGCGGCGCTCGTCGTCTTCGTCCTCGTCGTCGTTCCCGAGGACCCGGTCGATGGCGTACTGCGCTGCTTGCTCGCGCTCCTTGGCCGACCCCCGTGTGAGGGCGAGGACCCCGATGACGAGACCGCTGACCGCGGAGATGACCGCCGCGATGCTGGTGAGCAACGACGCGAAGTCACTCAAGGCCACCTCCATCCATTCCAGACATGACGTGTGAATTTCCCTGGCTCAGCTCGGTGTTGGCGTCGTGCTGCTGATGGCGTAGGAGTAGGGGCCGTCGCCCTCGACGATCTGGTAGCGGCCGGCGGTGATGCGGGCATCGGAGAACACCGAGTAGCCATCGCGGCTGATCCAGTCGCCCGGGGCGACGGTCATGTACCCGGTCTGCTCGGGCCGGACGGTGATGCTGCCGTCGTCGTTGAGCCGGACTGGGGCGCCGACGAACTCCTCGATCTCGGCGACGTCGCCTGCCCACTGGCGGACTTCAGTGACGGGCGGGGCGTCGGTGATTTTGATGGTCGGCACGGTCTGTCCCTTTCGGTGCGTTAGGAGATGAGGGGGCGGTCCCAGACGGCGTACATGAAGCTCATGCCCTCGATCGTGTTGCCGATGACGTTCTGGGTGGACCCGGAGTTCTGCCAGGTCGAGAGCCGCAGGATGTCCCCAACGTTCAGGGGGGTTTCGCGGTGGCTGCCCAGCGGCGAGGGGTCGTTCAGCGTGTTGAAACGCGAGGAGTCGAACGCCTTGGTCGCGGTGTTCGTTGGCACGCCGGTGTTATTCCGGGTGAGCGAGGCGACTCGCTTCCCGTCGACGTCGGTCACGGCGTAGTGCAGCTCGAACCCGATCCGGTAGATCCCGTCCTTGCGGATCGTGATGCGGGTCGGGTTGGCCGCGGACCACATCGGGTTGCCGTTGGCGTCTGTCCAGTTGATCCCGTCCACGCCGGACCACGAGACGTCCGTGTCGACGCTCGTCGTGATCGCCTGAGTGCCGGTCATGACCACGGTGCAGGCCGGCACGTCGAGTGCCTCGTTGAGCCGCTGCGCGGTGGTCTTCATGCCCGCGAGAATCACGGTGTCGCCTCCTATGCTTCGGTTCCGGCGCCCGCGTAGACCGGGTTGGCGAGCGTGACGGGCGTGAGTGCGGTGTGCGCCTTGACGACGCCGTTGATCGAGCGCTGGACGGTGAAGGTCTGCGGGCTCGTGGTGCCGGTGATGGCGGTGACGCGCATGACCTCGCCGCCGACGCGGATGTCGAACGGGAACTCGGAGCCGTAGGTCGCGGAGTCGATCCACCGCGGGCTGCCGGGGGCGGTCGCGACAAAGAACGCGGTCGCGGTCGCGGTGAGGGCGGACACCAGCTCGGACGCGTCGGAGTCGGCGCGGCTGTCCGCGCCGTCCGCGGTGCCGACGTTCCAGGGCTCGCCGGGTTGGCAGGTGAAGACCAGGTCGTGGGTCATGTTTCCGATCAGCTCCGTCGAGCCGAGCGTCAAGACCAGCACGCGATCGGGGTCCAGGTGGTCGATGGCGATGAGGTCGCCGATCTGCAGATCGAGCGCCTGGCGCCGCAGGTCCGGCTTGCTGGCGTTGACGCGCTCGTTGTGCAGGGCGATCGGGATCCGCGGGTAGCGGGCGGCGTCGACCGTGCCTAGGTGCAGCGCCCACCCGGCCAGGTCGGGGAGGTAGCTGTCGTAGCGGACGTTGTAGCTCGTCGACGAGGAGTAGGTGCCGACGCCGCCGTCCTCCGGCCGAGTGGTGCTGAGGCGCCCTTCCGTCTCCGTGGCACGGTAGAAGCCGCCGTTGTTCCGCTGGGCGGTGACGTCGTTGGTGAGGTTCTGGTCGTCGTCGACCGGCTGCGGCGGCTGCGCCAGCTCGCCGTTGCTGGCGTCGAGCAGGAGCACCGGCTGCTGCGACAGGAGCGACGGGTAGGTGCGGTAGGTGAGGTCGGTGGTGGCGCGGTTGTCGAACAGCAGCCCGAGGTCCGCCCGAGCGGATTCGTCGAGGACGTCGGTGAGGCTCGCGATGGGCTGAGGGCCGAGGCGTGTCCACGGCTCGGTGGCTTCGGTGCCGCGCTGGACGGCGACGTCGAACCCGTTCTCGGTGCCGAGGCGGCTGATCCGGTCGGGCGCGTACTCGCCGCGCATGCCGTCGATCATCGGCCCGAAGGTGAAGACGCTGTCCTCGATGGGCTGCACCGCGACGTGCCCCACGGCCATGCCGCTGATGTCCTTGTCAGGGCCGATGAACACGTCGGACACGTGGCCGAGCGTCTGGTTCGAGATGACGCCGGTCCCGCCGTTGCCCTGGTTGACCCCGGCCTCGACACGCCAGATGCCGTACTCGATGTTCGCCCCGACCTGGCGCAGCTCGATCGACAGCAGCCAGTTTTTGCCGTTGAAGTCCTGGGTCAGCCAGTCGCCGGTGTGGACGAGGGTGACGGTGCGGTCGAAGGCAGTCATCCGCAGAGTGCCGCCGAAGCTGGCGCCGTAGACGATGCGCCACCGGTAGATGCTGCCCGTGGTGTGGATGGTGGCGATCGCTTCGAGGTCGGCGAGCCCGGTGTCCGGCACGTGGATGAGCATCCGGACTTGGCCGTAGCCGTCCGCGTGGTTGGGCACCTGTCCCCACAGCGTGCCGTCGGCCAGCTGCGCGATCGGGGCGGACCCGGCGAACCCGGAGTAGGCGCCGGCGTTGACGGTGCCCTGGGTGATGGTCATCGGGGCCACGCCGCGGATCGGCGAGGCGAACTGAGCACTGTCCCGCCCGTCCTCCAGCGGCCAGTACGCCACAGGCGGGTTGTCCGTGGTGGTGACGTAGGCGCGCCGAAGCGACGACTGCAGCGGCGAGTCCCCCGCCTGCAGGCGGCGGAGGATGCCCGCGGCCTCGACGTCGACCCAGCGGGCTTTCCCGGTGGTGTCGCGGTTCGGGACGATGTCGGCGATCTCCCCGGCGAACCGCGGGTGCATGACCTCGAAGTTGTCGTAGCTGAACACGAGCGGCGTGTTGGTGTTGCCAGCCGCGAGTGCGGACCGGACACCGACGCTGCCCGCGGCCGGGAACGTGGTGTCGCGGACCCGGACGCCCCAGCCGTACGGCTCGGGCTGGCCGGCCCGCCAGATCTTGGCCCGGATCTCCTGGCCTTCGGCGACCGCGCGGACGGTGAAGGAGGTGCCGGCGGTGTCGTAGAACAGGCCCGTGGGGGTGGCGCCGACGAGGCTGGTGTAGGTGTTGGCGACGACCTTGTAGAGGTCGAGGGTGATGGCGCCGGTGGTGGGCGCGACCGACACGCGGACGGTGTAGTAGTTCGAGATGTCGACGAGCCGCAGGACCAGGTTCGCGGGCTCGACCGCGCCGCCACTGGGTGCGCCGATGGGCAGCGTGAAGTTGACCTTCACGTCCGCGTCGCGCTGCTTGAACGTGGTGAGGTAGGTGACGCGATAGTTCGTCGCGGCGGACACGGAGTGCCGGCCGACGCCGGACGCGACGCTGAAGTCCGAGGCGACCCAGCCGATCCCGCCGAACGTCCAGCCGCCGCCGCGGTCCGCGGTGCCCCACCCGCCGGAGATGGTGCGGGTGAAGGTGTCGTAGGCGGTGCGGATCCCGACGCGGACCGGGGTGGCGCGGCCGAGCTTGCCGAAGTGCGGGCTGGCCGCGTAGCGCGGCTCGTAGCCGCGCGCGCCGATCGAGCAGTCCTCGCCGTTCTTGAGCCGGAAGCGGCACTGCGACGCGGTGGTCTGCTTGGTCGTCTCGTTCTGCCGGCCGCGGACGATCTCGATCCCGGCGTCCCCGCGGACGTCTCTCGTGACGTCGACCCAGTCGTCGAGGTACAGCTCGACGCGCTTGTCGATGAGCCCGGCCATCAGCGGGCTCCCATGATCGCGGTCTGGACGTTGCCGCCGTTGACGTGGACGTACTTCTGCAGCTCGGCGATGAGCGCCTGGACCAGCGGGGGCGCGCCGCTGGTGTCGAAGGTGACGATCGTGGGGCCAGTCGAGCTGGTGCGCGCAGGCTGGTTCCCGGGCGACGCCCGCCGGACCGGGGTCACCCCGCCGCCCGTGCGGGCGCCAGCTCCGATCACACCGGCGAAGAACTTGTCGAGGTCGCCGCCGTGGTACATCGCGGCGAGCTCGTCGTTGTAGGCGCGGACGTTCGCGCTGTTGCCGTAGAAGCTGAAGTCCTCGAAGACCTGGCCGCCGTTGCGCCAGTGGTTGTAGACCTCCTGCGCGGCGGCGATCAGGCCGCCGTCGGCCATGCCGCGCGCGTCCCCGGTCGGGTTGCCCATGGCCTGGTTCGCGTACGCGAGGATCGACTGCGACCGCTGTGAGCTGGGGTCGAGCGGGATGAACGCCTCGGGGACGCGCATGTTGTCGCCGATCAGGCGGGGCATGTTCGGCGGCACCACGGTCGCGATGTGCGGGATCTGCTCGATCACACCGCCTTCGGCCATCGGGACCGCGCCGGGGATGTCGACGCCGCCGATTGCGCGTGGCCCCTGCTTCATGCCGGTGGAGACACCTGCGTAGCCGGTGACGTAGTTGACCTCGATGTTCATGCTGCGCGTCTTGACGAGCTGCCCGATCTTGGCCTCCGCCGAGGCGGTGAGAGCGATGACCTCGACGTCGCCGTTGGGCAGGTTCCGAACCTGGAACCCGAGCGCTTCCAGCTTGGCGACGGCGTCCGCGGTGAGCGCCGTGGTGATGGTGGTCCACTGGTTCGGGACCGCGAGCACCTTCCCGCGCAGCAGGTCTGCGGCCTGCTGGGCTCCGGGCATGCCGGGCTGGGTGAACATCGTGGCGACGTTCGTGGGGAACAGGCCGTACTGGTTCGCGAGCGCCTCGGCCTGCTGGCGGGTGAGGCCCATGACGGCGTGCTGGTCGATGAACCGCTGCCGCTGGACCGCGAGGGTGTCGTTGACCTGCTTCGCCGCGGCGTCGTAGCTCATGCCGCCCTTGACCAGGTCGTCGATCGCGACGCTCGCGTTGGCGAACCCGCCCTGCAGGGTCTCCAGGGTGTCCTGGAGCGCGGAGCCGTTGCGGGTGGCGGTGTTGACCGTGCCGTCGGCGTTGAGCAGCGCCGCACCGAACCCGTTCGCCCGGTCCTCGCTGGTCTTGAAGTTGTCCCCGAGGCCGCGGAGGGAGTCGTTGATGGTCTGCGTGGCCTCTTCGAAGGAGGGCGTCCGGCCGGTCAGGGTGTCGAGGACCTGCTGCAGCAGCTTGCCCTTCGTGGTGACGTCCGCGGTCGCGTCGCCGAGCCCCTGGAACGCCGTGGACAGGTCCGTGGTGGCCTGCCGGGCGAGCTTCTGCGAGTAGGACAGCTGGCCCGCCGCGGTGCCGGCGTTGGCCGCGGCGGCGGCGCCCGCGTCCAGGGCGGCCTTGTACTGGGGCAGGAACCCGGTCAGCTCCTCGATCGAGCGGCCGGTCTGCTCGCTCGCGGCCTGCAGCGCGGCACCGGCCTGCTCGGCCTGCCCGTTCTGCACCATGCTCGCCAGCGCAGCGTCGAGCTGCTGGACGCGGTTCTTTGCGTCGTCGAGGCGGGAGTCGACGCCGATGAGGTTGCCGGTGAAGTCGGTGAAGCCCTCGACCCATCCGTCCTGGTCGTTCTTCAGGATGGTGAAGGCGTCGGACAGGTCTTTGAGGTTCGAGCCGAACAGCTTCGCGAGGTCGCCGGAGGCCTTGCCCTTGGCGATCCAGTCGTCGAGGGAGTCGGACAGCCCCTCCACGGTGGTCTGGCCGCGCTCCACATTGGACGCCATGACCTGGGCGGCGGCGCCGATCAGGCCGAGCACGAGCACGGTCCGGCCCGCGATGGTCTGGAACCGGCCGGCACCGCCCTCGGCGCCCTTCCAGGCGTCCTTGATGTTGATGCCGAACAGGTTCGCCATCTTCGAGGCGGCGTAGAGCTGGCCGGCCGCTTCGCCGAGCGGGGCGGGCAGCATGCCGATCAGGCCGACGAAGCCTTGCAGGATGCCGAGGCCGCCGGACACGGTGCTGATGAACCCGCTGGTGAAGCTGTACAGCGGCGACCCGGCGGCGGTCGCCGCGACCATCATGTCCTCGGCCACGTTGAGGGCGTCGCTGAACTGGTAGAGCGCGGGGGTGCCGTTGTCGGCGAGGTTCGCGGCGACGGTACCCAGGAAGCCGAGGGCGTCGCGGCCTATGTCGCCGAGCACGCGGAGGTCCGCGGCGGCTCCGTCGGCGCCCTCGGAGGCGTTGACGAAGAAGGCGGTGAGGCCGGAGCCGGTCTGCTCCGCGAGGTAGCCGAGCGCCGCCATCGGCTCACCGGCGCGCTGGCTCGCGACCACGAAGCCGGGGATGGCGTTCTGGGTGGCGTTCAGCAGGGAGTTGGTGAACGGCAGGAGGTAGTCGTCGCTGTTCTCGAAGATCTGCGCGATCTGCGGGGACAGCTGGGCGGCGCGGCCTCGGACCATCTCCGCGGACTTGACGAAGTCGTCGGCGAACGGCTCGGACCAGCCCCTCAGCTGCTCCTCCAGCTGGTCCCCCGTCTTGCTCCAGGCCTGCGTCACCTGGAGGTTGGACTGCTGGCCGGCGAGGGCGATCTGGGTGAACGCGAGCGGGACGGCGGCCAGCGCCCCCACAGCGAGCCCAGCAGCGCCCGCGGCAGCGACTGGCAGCCCGGCGAACATCAGCCCGAACTGCATCGCCTTGAACTGGGCGTTCGCGCGTTTGGCGACCTGCTCGGTGGCCTTCTCAACGTCGCCCGCCACCTTCGCGAGCGACTGGTTGTCCACCTCGACGGGCACTCGGACGGTGACCTCGTCCGAGAGGATCGCGGCCAGGGCCTCGACCTGCCGCTTGAACTCGGCAGCCTCGGCCACGTCGACGGGGATCTCGGCCCTCGCCGATCGCGTCGCCTGCTCCATCAGCCGGCCCAGCTCGCGCCGGAAGGTCTCGCTCTCGGGAGACACCGGGATTTCCAGCGCCTGCTTCGCGGTGGCCCTGAGCGACGCTTCGACCTTCGCCCGCCAGGCCGCGTCGATCGGGTTGTCCGCGGTGGCCGGCAGTTCGATCGGCTTCTGTGCGCGGGCGGCCTTCGCGGTGTCGTCGGCGATCTTCTTGCCGAGCCGCTGCCCGATCTTCGCGGTGCCCTGGTCGAGGGTGCCTGAGAATGAGCCCGCGAACTCGTCGCCCGCGCGGGTGCCAGCCGTGCGGGCGTCGCGCCGGACCTTCTCGAAGGTCTTGGCCGCGCCGACGTCCTTCGCGGTAACGCGGATCTCGACCTCGTTGGCCACCTCAGGCCACCTCCTCCCTCATTCCCAGGTGCTCGACGGCGAGCAGGTGCCATAGCGGGTCGGCTGGGGCGGCGAGCAGCTCGTGCGGCAGGCACTTGAACCGCTCGCACAGCCCCAGCACGCGCTCGGCGTAGATCAGCTCGCGAGGCTTTCGGACAGGCTCTCCATCGGAATCGACGCCTCCAGGGACGGATCGCCATCGCTGGAGGGCTTCCCTAAAGGGGCGTCGACCTTGTAGTGCCCGGCGTGCCAGCCGCGGACGAGCTTCGTGCAGAACGCCGGCTCGAAGCTGCGCATGGTCTCCCGCGTGATCGGGAGCGGCGCGTCGTCCGGGCCGATGTTCCACTCGACGATCAGGTCGACGAACCAGTCGAACACCGCGGCCATGCGCTGCTCGGCTTCGCGCACGGTGATCTCGCCGTCCTTGAGCGCGCGGAAGATGTCCGGCCACTCGTGCTCGAAGTGGAGGATCTCGGCGACCGAGCCCCACCGGGCCTTGACCACGAGGCCGTCCATGCCGGTGTCCTCGTCGAAGTTGAGGACGAGGACGGTCTGCGGTGGTTCGAATCCCATTCGTCAGCTCCAGACCGGGACCGTGCCGTCGGCCAGAGCCGCGGGCACTGCCCAGGTCAGCTCGCCGGAGTCGGAGCGGGTGAGCGGGTAGTCGGTGAGCAGTACCTCGTTGGTGAGGGTCTGCCCGGACACGCCGATGGACATCGTGCGCGGCACGCTGGTCGAGGTGATCGTCTTGAACACGCTGTGCGAGGCGTTCGCGGCGTCGTTGAACACCCCGTTCAGCGTCGCGCTGAAGTCCGCGAGCAGCAGCAGCCGCTCGTTCGCGGACTTGTCGATGCCCGTGACGTCCTGGGTGGCGCGCGGGGTCGCGAACTCCAGGTTGGTGATGTCGTTGCGGATGTCGCGCGGCGTGCCGGCGGCGTCGTCCACGCTGAGGGTGCTCCAGCCGAGACCCGATTCCTTCGCCATGGCGGCTCTCCTATCCCTTGTTGATCAGCTCGACGACGCGCTGCTGGTGCTCGCCGAAGTCCTCGACCCAGTCGGCCGGGCGGGTGTGGCGCCGGACGTGGCCGGTGGGGTTGCCTCGCCAGTCGCCGTCGCGCACGAGGTAGACCTCCGGGCGCGTGCGGTGGTCGGCGAAACAGCGCTGTCCGGACTCGAACGTGAACACGGTGAGCCCGGCGGCGTTGCGCTCCTCACGGAACGTGCGGCGCGACTGGGTGCGGATGTAGTCGGCCTGCCGCTTTCCGAGGTCGGTGGCCTCGTCGACGATGGTTCGCCAGCCGTGCCGCCAGTGCGCGCACCCGACCTCCTCGCACGCGGCCTTGACCTGCGTGTCGCGGGGTGAGGCGATGGCGTAGGTCTGGTAGTCCCGCACGGTGCCGACGGGCTGGATCCGGTTGATCATCAGAAGCTCACTTCCACGTCGTTTTTCGCGACCCCCACGGCGAACACGAGCTGGGTGAAGGTGCCGGCGGTGACCACGCGCAGGTACCGCTCGACGGTCTGATCGCGGGCGGTCTGGATGCGCTGCTCGGTGATCCCGGCGACGGCGGCGAAGGAGCCGTCCACGACGTCGGTCCAGGCGTCGGCCGCGCCGTTGTCGCTGGACTCCTGCAGCTTGATCGTGGCGCTCGTGCCGGTGAACGCGAACACCTGCAGGTATGCCTGCAGCCCGAAGGCGGTCGGCGCGACGAGGTCGACGGCGGGCCCGTTCGTGGCCGCGGTGTCGGTGCGCTTGCCGGGGGTGAGCTGGGTGCACCACTCCAGGCCGAACCCGTTGGCCTGCGCGGAGACGGCGAGGGTGAACGAGCCGTCGTCGCCCCGGCTGGGGTCGTAGTTGATCTGCTTCGACACCAGGCAGGCGGCTTGGCTGCCGAGCTGGGTGCCGCGGCAGTACATGACGTGCCGGTCGGCGGTGGGCAGCGACGAGAGCACGGCGTGCGCGCGGTCGCGGGTGACGCCGGGGTTGTCGGTAGCGCGCTCCGGGTTCCAGAACGCGGTGAACTCGATCGCCCCGTCCCGCAGCCCGCCGATGCGCTCGTTGGCCTCCTTGTCAATGCCGGTCACGTCGAGGGTCGCGAGCGGGCCGGCGATGTTGCCGACCTGCCCCACGTCGCCGGACACGTCGTAGCCGGAGACGTACAGGTTGTCCCCCAGCCCGGACTGCTTGCCCACGTCACGCCTCCTTCGGAGGAGCGATGACGAGCTGCCGGACGAAGCAGTCCTTCGCTTCCAGCAGTTTGCGGAGCCCGGCTGACAGCTCGGGCCCGTCGGGCAGCTGCGCGAGCATGGTCTCGGCCAGCTGTGCGCACGGGCCGGAGATGGCCTGCAGGTGAGCCGGGAGGTGCCGGTAGTCGAAGAGGGGCTGGAAGTGCGCCACGCTCGGGTGGCGGCGGCCGGCCCAGGGGTTCTCGGTCATGCGTTCTGCTCCCAAACGTCGTTGACGATCAGCGGGACCGTGATCGTCATGACTCGGTAGATCGTCTTGTCCTGGGTGAGGTAGCCCGCGATGCCCGAGAGCGGGATGCCGTGGGCGCCGAGCAGGTCCACGTCGCGCACGAGCCCGTCGAGGGTGAAGTCGTTGGAGTAGGCGAGCATCAGCTCGTTCACCGCGGCGGTCAGGTGCGGGTCGATCGCGTCCGGCGGGTCCGACAGCGCGTTCTGGTAGATCCGCACGTTCACCACGAACCGGGCCGACGTCGAGTTGAGCCCGGACCCACGGATCGGCTCGATCCGGTCCACCCAGATCGCCGAGGTGAGCCCGAAGCCGGGCGCATTCTTCGGCTCGTGCAGGTTGACCCGGTCGAACCACCCAGTTCGCAGGGCGTGGTCGGCGAGCGCCTCGATCAGCGCGACGAAGTCCGACTCGGCGAGCGCCGGCATCAGTTCATCCTCCCCACGAACCGAGCGAGCACCTCGCGGGCGAGCTGCGGCGCCTTCTCCCGGGTGGTGTGCGCGGCGCGGCGGAACGAGAAGTAGCCCTTGAACCGGGTGGTCTTGTTACGCTCGCCCACGCCCTCCAGCCAGGGCCCGTAGATCACGCCGCGATCGTTGACCACACGGGCACCCTCGTCCGCGACGACCTGCACCTGGGTCTCGTAGTACGGCGTGGGGTTCCGGATCGAGGTGTCGAGGTTCAGGTGCACCTCGGCCGATGCCTGCCCGGCAACCCGCTCTTCGATCGCGTCGAGCCCGTCCTGCAGCGCCAAGTCCGCCCGGCCGTCGAACAGCGGCCCGGACACGTGCACCTCCGCCATCTCAGATCACCCGCTTCCGGACCTTGCGGCCGTGCGCCGTGTAGACCTGCTCGCGCAGATCGGGGAGGCCACCGCCGTAGGTCTCGCGCGCGTTGTCGCCGGAGCCGGTGCGGGTGGCGTACCCGGCGCCCTCCCGCAGCACGGCCACGAGCGCCTCGGCGATGCACAGCTCCCGCACGAGGGCGGGCGGGTCGTGCCGGAACACCGCGGCCCCGTTGGCGTGGCTGGCCGCGCTCGTGCCCACGGCGGCGCGCTCCAGGGTCAGGGTGCGCGGCGCGTAGATCACGGCGCCGGTGGTGTGCGCGGCTAGTGCGGAGCCGTCCCAGGCTCGCTTCACGATCAGCGTGTTGCCGGCGACGTCGAGGATCCGCATCCGCTCGGCGTCGACGAGGACCGTCTCGCCCTCGGCGAACGCGGCGCCGTTGGCGACCGGGATTGCGGCCGTCGAGGCACGGGCGTCGATGTCGGCCTGGAGCGTCTGGCCGGTCGGCGTCATGGTCTTCCCGGTGACGATCAGCCGCTCGCTGCCGATTCGCAGCAGCGAGCCGACACCGACGGCGGCCGAGTTGGTCACGGCGACCGTGCCCGCGGTGCCATCCAGCGCGCCGGCGAGCGCCCCAGCCGGGCTCTCGTCGGCCCGGTACCCGAACACGCCGCTGATCTCGATGTCGCGCTGGGCGGTCGCACCGCCGCCGAACGACGCGGACCCGCCGAGGTCCAGCTCGATCCGCGTGAAGGGTGGGCCCGAGTTCGCGGGCTCCAGGAAGTACTGGTCCGCGCCGATCGCCACTCCCCCGCTCTGCAGCGCTGTGACGGCGACCAGCTCGTTGTCGTCGAGCCAGAGCCGGTACGAGGTGCCCATCTGCGGGTCGGGCCAGGGGAACGACCTGCTGCCGGTCCAGGGGTAGAACCGGCGGTGGCACAGGGCATCAATGCCGCGGGACGCCGAGGCGACGGCGCGGTCGACCTGCGCGTCGTTCCGCGCGGTCTCCTTGCTGTCCAGGGCGGACTTCACGTCCTCCCTCGTGGCATACCACGGTTCGGTCATGCTGGTGCTCACCTCGTTCCTGTGCCCTTGCTTTCTTGGCCGAGCACCCCGTGGAGTGCTGGGTTCGAGTCGGTATTCAGTTGTCCAGTCCGGCGGTCAGCCGTTGGGGCGCCAGCCGTCGAAAGGGCAGTGCAGGCTGCCGTCAGGTCCGGTCTGGAGCGGCTCGCCGTCGTTCGGACAGGCAACGGGTGGCCGGGCCTGCTCCGCCGCGCGCTCGGCCGCTGCCTCGTGCGCGATCGCGAGAAGCCCGTACCAGCCGCCTGCCTCGGTCATGCCTGCTCGCCGACGATTCCGCGGCGGTTCTTGCCGGCCTTCTCGGCGTCGAGGACGCGGGTGCGCTCGACGTCGTCGGCGCCGTCGAGGTACGCCAGCACCTCGGTCACGGTGTGGTCGCTGGGGTCGAACGGCTCGGCCCCCTCGCTCGCCTGCTCGCCCGTCGCCTCCTGCTCGACGGGCGGCGTGACGCGCTCGGTGGTGGGGTCGAACTCGGGCAGCGGCTCACGCTCGCCATGCGGGCCGTCGACGACCTCGCCTGGAACCTCGACCGTGGTCTCGGGGTTGGCGTTGGACGCTCCACCGTAGACGGTGATCTTGGGCATTTCCTGGCCTTCTTCCAGGTAGTTGGTGCTTGCGCAGTGCGGGCAGGCCAGGAGGCCCACCGCGTAGGCGGTGGTGCACTCCTGGCAGATCCACAGCATTGGTCCGACCTTCGTGCTCAGACGCCCATCGCCGGCAGGTTCGCCGGGGCGCGCTGCGCCACCAGGTCCCGGGTCACCGCGTTCACAGTGCCCGCGCCGGTCGAGCTGAGCCGGACGAACTTGTAGCCGTCGGACAGGGACGCGGCCTCGACCTCGCACACCATCGCGTTCTGGGCCGCAGCCGCCGCGGTGACGACCGTCGCGGCCGCGGCCTGCGTGCGGCGCGTCCACGCGTCCGACCCGTCGCCGGTGGCGGTGTGGTACTCGGTGAGCACCGGCAGGTTCTGCGCGCCGGTGCCCGCCGCGTCCCTCGCCTCCTGCAGCGTGTAGGTGTCGCCCACGGCGCCAGCGAGGTAGCACAGGAACGCCACACCGCCCGCCGCCTTGAGGTTGATCCACTTACCGTCGGCGGCCGGTGCCGTGTTGAACAGCCGGCCGAGAGCCTTCTGTGCCATGGGGTTGTGCCTTCCTGGTGGGGGTTGATTGCCACTTCGGAGCGAGAGCCGGGCGGGGTGTTAATGCCGCCCGGCCCCGGCAACGATCAGGCGCGGGCGGCCAGCTCGACGAACGGGGACAGCGCGGGGCCGCCGTTCTTCGGGGTGATGGCCGACTGGATCCACGGGCGGCCGTCGACGCGCTGGATGATGCGGTAGGCGGTCTGGTCGTTGCCGAACTTCCAGTCGGTCGACGAGGAGGCGGTCATGGTCTGCCGGTCACCGACGAGGTAGTAGGTGAGGTCGACGAACGCGATGTCGCCCTGGTCGCCGAGCACACTGGCCTGCTCGGTGACGATGATCGGCCGCCCGAAGATCGTCATCGGGGCGGCGCCAGCCGCGTTCGCGACGAACACCGAGTTGCCGCCGGTGCCGACCGACAGGCTCATCGTCAGCAGCTCGGGAAGCGCGTCCGGGGTGACCACCCACGCCGCGCGCTGCAGCGACGACGGCAGCATCCGGGCGTACATCTTGACGATGTTCTCGTAGACGATCGTGTCCGCGGCCTGCCCGGATTCGGCGCCGACGGCGACCGTGGCGGGGTTGCCGAGGTAGCCCAGGGGCTGGCCGACGCCGTTGCCCTTGGAGAAGGCGGCGTCCTCCTCGAACGACAGCGTCATCGGCCAGAGCCGCTCGATCAGCGCCGAGAACGAGATGATCGAGTCCTGCAGCAGCTCGTTCGGCACCACCGACAGGCCGGTCAGCTTCTTCGCGTCCAGGACGACGCGCCCGAACTTCGGGTTCGCGTCGACCAGCGCGGCCGACTCCTCACCCCAGTAGGCGATCATGCCGCCGAACACGCTGCTCTGGTTGCTGGAGACGTCGATCGTGGGGAACGGCACCCGCGCCGAGTCCATCGGCACCACGGTGGCCCGCGGTCGCACCGTCGCGGTCTCCAGCGACACCTGCAGCAGCTGGCTGCGCAGCGTCTCCGGCACCAAGAAGCCACCGTCCGCCGGCGACACCGACGAGGCGGCGTTGCGGATCTCCGTGCGCCGTGCGGAGGCCTCCGGGGACTCGTTGAGGTGCCAGATCGACTCGAGGTAGTCGACGGCGTTGTTGAACTTGTCGTCCAGGACCACGCCCGGGGCGTTCGGGTTGTGGTTGGCGCCCTGCCCGTAGGAGGTGAGCATGCCGCCCTTGCGGTTGCGGGCGCCGCCCTGCGGGTCGAGGTTGAGCCGGTTGATCCGCTCGACGTTGTCGCCGTCGAGGTCCTTCTCGCGGAGGTAGTCGGCCAGCTGCTTCTGCGTCTCGGCCTTGATCGCCTCGTGCAGGTCGGTGCCGGGGGCCTGCTGCTGGTCGGCGTAGGCCTGGATGAACCCGGCGAACGCCTCCTTGTTCTCGATGATCGGCTTGAGCTTGCCGGGGTCGCCGACCATCTCGGCGAGCTCGTCGGCGTTCTTCGGGATCGGGACGTTCTTCGGCGGAACGAGCTGGGTCGTCATGCCAGGCCTTTCTCTTGGAGGGACATCAGCAGCTCGTCCGTTGTGGACGGCTCCGGTTCGAGGAGGGCGGCGACGGCGTCGGCCCACGGGTCGGGTGGTGCTGGTTCCGAATCGGCGCCGGGCGCGGGGGCGGCCTCGGGTTCGTCGACGGCATCTGGCGAAGCGGCGGCCTGCCGCTCGGCGCCGCTGGCCTCGCTGTCGTCGCCGGACGTCGCTGCTGCAGCGTCCTTCGTGGCCGAGGGCTGTGTGTGGGTCACCCCAGGCTCGGAATCGGTGGCTTTCGGCGCAGCGTCGCGGCCTGCGTGGCGGAACTGGAACACCGACAGGTCCCACCGGGTAGCAGCCAGCTGGCTCTCGTCGGGCTCCTCCGGCTCGTCGCCGCCCTTGCGTTTCGGGGTCACGATCTCGTCGGCGAGCCCGGCGTCGATGGCTTCCTGCGGCGTGTACCACTGCTCGCCGCGCATCACGTCGCGCCAAGCCGCGATCTCACCACCGGCACGCTCGGCGTAGATCCCGGCGAGGGTCTCGGCAAGCGAGTCGAGGACACTGCCCATGTCGCGCATGTCGTCCGCTGCGCCGACGCAGAATCCCCACGGGTCGTGGATCATCATCTGGCTGGCCAGGCACATCCGGACCTTGTCGCCAGCCATCGCGATGAAGGACGCAGCCGACGCGGCGAGGCCTTCGACCGTGACGGTGACGGTGCCGTCGAGCTGGGCGAGCAGGTTGTAGATCGCGAACCCCTCGAACACCTCCCCGCCCGGGGAGTTGATGCGGACGTGGAGGTCGCCGCGGTGGCCCTTGAGCGCGGCGGCGACGTCGGCGGCGGACACTCCCCACCAGGAGTCGATCTCCTCGTAGATCCACAGCTCCGGGGTGGAGTCGTCGAGGGCGACGAGCCGAACACCGCGATCGCGGGGCGCCGCGGTCGCGCGAGGCCGCCGTTGTTCGCGGGCCCGGACGATGTCCTGCACGCGGCCGATCAGCCGCGGGTCGATGTCCATCAGCTCCCGCCTTCCGTGGTCTTGGGCCGCCACACGCCGACGACGGTGCCGCGGCAGCGCCACGTGCCCTTGCAGTCGATGTAGCCGCCGAACGGGTAGAGCTTCAGCAGCGGCGCCAGGTCGTCCGTGTTGGCGACCCAGCGGCCGTGGATCTCGCGACACGGGTCGCAGGTGTTGCGGTCCATCTGCTCGGAGGCGTAGAGCGCGCCGACCGGGCCGGACTTGAACGTGGCCTGCCGGGCCTGGTTCTGCGCGTGGGTGAGCCCCCCGCCCAAGGCCTGCGCCGACGTCGAGTCGGAAAGGCCTTCGAGGTGGGTCCGGACGTGGTCGGTGATCTCGTCGGGGTCAGCGTCAGGCCAGGCGATCCGGGCGGCTTCACGGCCGGCCGACTGGGCGTAGCGCTGCCCCTCGAAGGTGGCGATGGTCTGGGCCGCGTCCTGCAGCTCGGATTCGGTGGGCCATGCGGGGGTGAGGGTGACGTCGTGCTCTGCGGCCTCGTCGACGGCATGCCCGGCGGCGGTTTCGGCGAGCTCGCGCATCGCGTCGGCCAAGTGGCTGGCCGCGGTGTCGGTCTCGACGGTGAGGCTGGTGAAGGTGCCCTCGCCGCGCAGCACGGCGCGGATCTGGTCGAGGAGCTCGTCAATCCACGCGGCGACGACGCTGCCCCTCCACAGCTCCAGCAGCGCGACCAGCGCGGCTTCCCACGCAGCCTGGACCGGGCTGAGGTCGACGGCGTCGACGGCGTCCTCGTCGCGCTCGGGCCAGTCCCCCGGCGGAGTCGGGAAGTCCTGGCTCCGGATCCGGTGCGGGTACGGGGGGTCGCCCGCGAGTGCAGCCACCTGGGCGGGCCAGTTGTCGACGACCGGCACGGGCTCGTCCTGCGCGCCCGGCGCAGGCAGCTTCGGCGGCGCTGGCTTCTCCGGCTTCTCCCACACCAGCGCGTCCGGCAGTTCGAGCGCCTCCTTCACCGACTCGCCGTCGAACCCGGCATCGATGTAGGTCTTCGCCGCCGTGGCCTTCGCGGTCATCGCCGCGTTCTCGGCGGCCTCGTCCTCGGGCACCGGGTTGTCGAAGTCGAACTCGAGGTCACGCGCGGTGTCGCCGAACAGCGGCAGCAACATGGTGTTCAGCGCGTCCCGCCACCGCTCCAGCCGCGGCTTGACCAGCCATCGGGCGAACATCACCTCGCCGGCTTCGGCGTTGGCCCGGTTGACGTCCTGGGTGATGCCGAGCATGGCCTTCGGGAACCCGAACGCCTCCATCAGCGCGTCGCGGGTGACGCCGCGCAGGGCGGTGAACTCCATGTCCCGCTGGGTGTACTTGCGGTCGATCCACTTGCCCTGCTCCAGCACGGCGACGCGGTGGGCGCGGGCGACGCCGCGGTGCTGCTCGTTCCAGCGCTTCGTCAGCTCGTCGAACTCGGGGTCCGACAGGTGCTTGTCGACCTCGATGATCCCGCCGGGCTCGGCCGAGTTCAGGAAGAAGTTCTTGTTCCACTCGGCCGCGTAGCGGGCGGAGTGGACGTCGGTCAGGATGGCCTGCACCGGGCCGAGCCCGCGGTAGGGGTCGGACGGGTTCGGCCGGCGGGTGAAGATCACCTCGTCCAGCTCGAGCGGCACCTTTTCCCCGTCCGGCGAGGTGTAGATGTAGCCGGCCAGGAACTTGTTCGGGTGCGGGACCGGGGTCATGCGGTCGGGGCGCACGGGCCAGAGTTCGAGGGGGAGGTTCCGCAGGCGGGGGCTGCGGCCGACGACCCACCAGGTTTCGCCGGTCAGGTCGGCGTGCTGGGAGGAGGCTTCGAAGAAGGTGGCGCGGGAGTAGAAGGGGTTCGGCTTCGTCACGATGTCGAGCGCGGCGTGCCGGGTGATCTGGATGCGGTCTTCCTCGTTGCCCGATGCGGCCTTGCGGTAGAGCTTCCACTCGGTTCCGGCGATGGCTTGGGCGATGCGGTCGACGATGCCGAACACGGTGCCGTTGGTGGCCATCGTGTCGAGCTGGCCGATGACGTCGGCGCGGGACCCGAACATCGAGCCGAAGCCCATGGCCCGGCGGGGGGCGAGCGGGACGGGGCTGTCGTTGCGCGGCCGCGGCGCGAGCAGGCCCCTCACCGGCGACCGTCCGGGCGAGCGGATTTCGGTTCGAGCATGCGCCACTCGGCGACCAGACACGCGGCGCCGACGGCGAGCAGCCCGGCGGCGAGTCCGAACTGGAGGAACGCCGCGATGACGAAGCACACGAGCGCGACGAGGGACAGGATCGCGGGCGCGACACGGCTCACCGCTGGCTGCAGAAGGGCGATGAGCCGGTTGATCACACGCGCAGGATACCTGAACACATGAACACCTAGACAGATGAAAAGGTGTTGAGCCGTCGTGTCGCGATGCACCAGGCCGGGGCAGTGCAGGTCTCCCGGCTGCACCACCCCGGCCGGCAACCCCGTCCGTGCCTCCTAGTCGACGGGAGCCTGGATGTCGGCGAGCCGTTCAGTCGCTACCTGGTGGTAGTGCTCGGACAGCTCGATGCCGATGAACGACCGGCCCGACGCGAGCACCGCCTCGCCCGTCGAACCGGAGCCGGCGAAGGGGTCGAGGACGACACCGCCGGGGCGGCAGATCTGGACGAGTTCCGCCAGGAGCCCGTCGACGGGCTTCTGCGTGATGTGGCGGCGCTGGCGCCCGCCGGGCTGGCTGGCGGAGAACATGCCGGGCAGGTAGATCTCGCGCTGGTTGTCGTAGGGCCCGTTGGTGCCCCACAGGATGTACTCGCAGGCCGCGCGGAAGCCGCCACGGCGGGGCCGGTTGACCGGCTTGTACCAGGTGAGTGTGCCCTGCCAGGTCCAGCCGGCGACCTGCAAGGCGTCCGACGTGGCGGGCAGTTGGCGCCAGTCAGTGAACACGAGGCAGTGTCCACCTGAGACGGTGGCGCGGAGGGCGTGTTCGAGCACGAGGGATAGCCATGTGATGTAGCTGCGCTGGTCGCGGTTGTCGCCGGTGAAGTCGGCGAGGTCGTGCTGGGCGTCGCCGGAGACGTACTTCGCACGCGCGCTCCGGGACCGGCGCTCGCCGTTGGTGCGTCCGCCCGAGTTGTAGGGCGGGTCCGTGATCACCGCGTCGACGGTCGCGGGCGCGATCGTGGGCAGGATGGCGAGTGCGTCGCCGTGGTGCATGACACTGGAAGGCATGGTGCCTCTCCCCTTCAGGCGGGCGCCCGCACCGAGCAGGTCGGGGGGCGGTCGTGTGCCATGGAGGGCAGCAGCCGGAGGCTACTGGGGAGACACCTCACGTTGAGATGATCAAGCTACCTTCTCTGTCACCTGGGGGCAACAACCGATAGTCGCGTGGCGCATCACAGGAACCGCACCCGCGGCCGGCCGCCGAGGTCCCGCTCGGCGACCATGTACCGCAGCGCGTCGACGCCGTGGTCGTTCTCCTTGACCGGGGTCTCCTTCGGCGGCTTCCCCTCGGACACGTCCCACACGTACCCGGGGATCTCGTCCACGGTGGACAGCGGCTTCGCGGCGGCCTCCAGGTCCGAGTCGCGCTCGACGAGCGAGTCACGCAGCAGGAACAGGCGGGGCTTGCCGTCGCCGGCCGGGCGCAGGCGTGCCTGCACGGCCTGGATCCCGTCCGACACGGTCTTCTTCGCGGCCACCGTGCCGAGCCCGAGGTGGCGTTCGAGCGTGGCGCGATCCTCGGCGTCGTGGTCGCAGATCACCGCACGCGGCCGGGGTTCCCGCCACTTCCCCTCAGGCGCCACGATGTGCAGGATGTCCTTGGCGTGGTCCTCGACCAGGCGGCGGGTGCGGTAGATCTCCCGGTACAGGTACAGGCGGCCGTCGTGGTCCTCGGCCCAGCATTGCAGCACGAACGGATTGGTGAACCCGAAGTCCACGCTCCACCAGCGGGTCCAGTCGTCGGGGATGTCGAACCGGTCGACGTGGTGGATCGCCGGGGTCCAGTCCTCGTAGATCTGGCCCTCGGCGGCGACCCACAGGCCGTCCTTCAGGCGGAGCCGCCGGACGCCGGTGAGGGCGTCGAGCTTGGAGATGTACGCCTCGCCGACCTCGGTGCGGGTGCCGTCCTCGCGCACCAGCACGGGGTTGTCCTCGTGCCGGGACTCGATCATCCGCGTGACACCTTTGTCACAGCGCTTCTTGAGCCAGTGGGTGGCGGTGTCGGGGTTGGTGTCGGCGATGATCTGCTGGAACGACACCTTGCCGTTGCGGAGGCGGGTGGTGATGGCTTCCCAGTCGGTCTCGGTCAGCTCGATCGCTTCCTGGACGTAGACGATGTCGTATTCCGAGGACATGATCTTGGTGGGCTTGTCCATCCCGCCGACGTTGATCACACTGCCGTTGGTGTACCGGTAGCAGGCGGCTTCCTGCTGGGAGCCGCCGAACCAGCGGACGTGGCCGGCCGCGATGGACTCGGCGGCGACGTGCTCGCGGAAGGTGACCAGTGCGGTGTTGGTCATGGACACCTGGGTCTTGCGGACGATGAGGCCGCGCATGCCGGGGTTGAGCAGGCACATCAGGTGCAGCTTCTCCAGGCACGCGCGGGACTTGCCGGTGCCTGCCGGGCCCGAGAGCAGCACCTCGGGGTCCCGGCAGGCGAGCAGCCGCTTCGCCGCCCCGCGCGGCCGGTACCGGTGCTCGACGACGGCGGGCGCGGTCACTTCTCGATGACCCTCTGCGGCTCGCGGTTCTCGGTGGTCCGGGACCACCGCAACCCTTCCGCGTCCACGAAGGTCACCTCGGCGAACACCCTCGGCGGCTCGATCCGCTTTGACGGCTTGTCCTCCAGGCGCTCGAACAGGTGGCCGGAGGTGCGTTCGTCACCGGGCGCCACCACCCTCCAGAGTGCGCAGGGAAGGTCTGCCGCCGTCACACTTCCGCTGTCCATTTGTAGGACCCAGTTCGGCTCGGGGCCGTCCGTCTTGACGGTGAGGCGCGTAAGAACAATATCCGTAATCGGCAAGGTGCCGTGGTTCCCGTCCACGGCGAGGTGCCGCGTAGCGAGTGATCGCGGGCTGGCCGGGGGTGGAACTAGCACCCCCGGCCAGCTTTCCCAGCGTACCGCCACCCGTGATACTTGAATGTAGTCAAGCATTAAGGCATGATAGACGACATGGAGCCCTGGAACATCACACTCTCGGTGGTCCTCGACCGGCCAGTCCCGCGCGAACACGTCTTCCCGCTCGGCCGCCGCATCGCCGGCGAACACCTGCTGTCGGTCGGCGAGCACGAGACCGCGTTCACCATCACGATGACCAGCACCACCACCGACCCCCTCGACGCGCTCACCCAGGCGCGGGCAGCGCTGCTCGAGCAGCTGGCCAGCAGCGGCTACACGGTCACCGGGTGGGACGCGGCCGAAGCCCTCTCCTACGCCGAGGTCGAGCGGCGCCTGTCGAACTCGTCGATCCCGCCGATGGTGTCGGCCGCCGAATTCGCGGAGTTGTGCGGCGTGCGGAAGCAGTGGATCTACGACCTGGAGAGCAAGCGCGCGGCCGCGGCCCGCGAGGGCAAGCCGCACCCGTTCCCGACCCCGGTCGTGCCCGGGTACTGGTTGAAGTCGGCCGCCGAACACTTCGCCAAGAACCGCAAGCGGAAGCCGGGTCCGGCACCACGACCCGGCAACCGGTTGCTGGCGCCGCGCGACTACCCGAAGCCCATCGAGCCGCACGCCTAGGCGCCGGCCAGTACGGCCCGTTCGAACGGCCAGGGCCACCGCTGCTCGACGGTCACGGTGGTGCGCTTGACATCGTCGCCCTCGATCACAAAGCGGCCGTCCTCGTCGCGGACGAGCTGCTCGAACGTGATCCGGCCATCATCGACCACGATCTCAGCGGGAATCGGTACGAGGTTCGGGTCCACGCCGTGCGCGATCACCCAATCACGAGCGAGGTTCAGGTCGGCGTCGTTCGCGCCGCGCTCCACAACGATCTTCACTTCATTGCCTCCGTGTCGACGCCTTCGACGATGTATTTCACGGTCTGGTCGGTCTCGATCTGCTGCTTCACCGGCGTGTCGAGGCCGAGGATCGCGCGCCGGGCGGCCTGGATCTTCAGGAGCCGGTCGACGGCTTCGAGGAGCGGGCCGTCGTCGACGAGGGGCGCCCCGTAGCGGATCAGAAACTCGCCCTTGTCGTCCCGCTTCGGGTTGCCCTGCTCGTCGAGCACGAGGTCCTGCGCCCACACCACGCGGCCGTGGGACACCACGACGTGCTCGCGGTCGAGGACGCCCTGCACGGCGCGTTCCATCGCGTCGAGCTTGTGCAGCTCGGCGGCCCGGTAGGTGGCGACGGCCTCGAACTTGGTCTCGCGGATGGCCTCCCAGTACAGCTGGTGGGCGCGCTGCTTGGTGAAGCCGAGTTCGTCGCCGATCTGCTGGAACGTCTTGCCTTGGCGCTTGAGGTCGACGACGGCAGTGCGGACCTCTTCCGAGGCGATCTGTTCGTCAGCGGACCGGTTGTCGCTGTTGGTGGGCATGTCAACCTCCTTCGGTCAGTGTTTCAAGCGGGGGGCTGGTCGAGCCGGATTTCGAGCCAGAGGCGCCGGGGGCCGGGGTCGGTATGGATCTCGGGTGCGAACCACGTGAGGTGGCTCGGGTTGTCGTCCGGGATGAGGCCGGCGTCGACGAGCCCGTCGACGGCCGGCTTCTGGGAGGCGATGAGGTTGTCGGTGTCGCGCCGGCGTCCGTCGCCGGGCCGGTAGTGCAGTTGCACCGTGATGTGGTCCTGGCGGCCGACGCGGTGGCGTTTCATGGCGGCGAGCGCGGCCCAGCCGGTGCCTTCGCGGATCTGCTCGACGAGCTTGGCCTTCGCGAACGGGTTGTGGTTCTGGTTCAGAGTGAGCGGCTTGCCGGCAGGCAGCTTGGTCACCGGCCGCTTCCGGGACCGCGGGCGAGTGGGCTGGACCACGAGCGGCACGTCGACCTCGAACACCAGCTGCGCGGTCACCGGGTCACCTCATGTTCGCCCGGTGCCGGTGCACCAGCCGCAGGGTTCGTCGTTGCCGTCGGCGTCCTTGGTCCAGCCGGGGCTGGTCCGGCACATGGGGCATGGGTTGCCGCTGGTGTCGCGTTGGTCGCGGTTGTCCCGGCGTGGGAGCACGAGCTCTCCTCTCCTCGTTTCTGGTGCTTGCGCCGGACCGCGGCCCAGCCGCCGCATCGCGCGGCCGGGGTGCCGTTGGCCCGGTACGGCACGCCGTCGATGAACGGGGGCTGGTAGTCCAGTGGCGAGCCAGGCACGGTCGCGCCGGAGGGGTGTCGCCATTCGAGCGGGCGTCGCATGCCTTCGTGGCACCAGAACGGCTGGCCGGTGGCGGCGAGCCGTTCGAGGTCGTCGAGGTCGGCCGCGGCGTCCGGGGCGCCGGTCCGCTCGGGCGAGCGGGGCCGGTACGCGCAGCCGTCGCACATGCCGTCCCGTGTACCGGGCTCCAGGCCGGTGCGGGGCGGCATCTGGGCGAGGTCGTAGACGGGCTCCCAGCAGGTGCAGCCGCGGGCACCGTGCTGCGCGGAGCCCATGCAGCAGGGGACGTCGTCGTTGCCGACGTCGGGCCAGTCCCCTGCCTCGTGGTACGGGAGCGTCGTCATGGCGCTGGCACCTCGGCAGGCTCCCAGGGTTCGCAGTCGGGCGCGGCGCACCGGCTTGGGCCGGCGCCGAAGTCCGCGGTCCACTCGGTGGGCGAGTGCTGGACGAGGACGACGCCGACTGCTCCGGAGACCAGGTGCTGCACGAAGGCGCGCCGCGGTTCCCAGCCGATCGCGCGGGCGGTCTCGGCCGCGCCGTTCGGCAGGACGCGGGCGATCCGCGTGGAGTAGAGCGCGACCTCCAGATCGCGGTCGGGGTCGATCTCGATGCGGTCAGCCACGCGCGGCCTCCTCGAGCTGTTCGGGGGCCCGCTCGACGATCTCGACGGACTCGGGCAGCACGGCGTAGGGCATCGACTCGCCCGGCTGCCGCACGGCGAGCCAGCCGCGCCCGTTGATGTGCTCGTCCTCGACGACCTCGCCCTCGACGAGCGGGAACTGCGCGCCGCCGTAGCCCCGGACCGTGTCGCCGGGCTTGGCTCGCTCGGGTTGCGGAGCGGCGGCGGTGAGGCAGTGGCCGTGGTGCTCGCGGAGTTCGGCCAGCTCGGCGTCGCGGGCCCGGATGATCTCGCAGGCCTTCTCGTAGGCCCAGACGGTCGGGTACGGCTGCCGGTCGTGCGCGACCGCCAGGTCCCGCTCGCGCCGCGCCGCGGCCAGCGCTTCACCAGGTACGAGCCCGTGCGGGTAGGCCCGGCGCAGCGCGGTGCGGACCTTGCCGAGGTCGGCGGAGCGGATGTCGAAGCCGGTGCCAGTGTCGCCGCAGCGGTGGCAGAGGGCGTCGTGCACGAGGCCGAGCACGGTGGCGACCACGTCCTCCTCCGGGCTGTGGCCGCTCGCCGGGGAGCTGGCATATTCGCCGGCATTTTCGGTAGCAAGTTCGGTCACTTCAGTGTCCTTTCTGGAGGGTCGCCGCCCGGCGGTTCCGGGCGGCGACGGGTGGTCAGCAGTCGCGGGTGACGCTCGCTGGTCGGACGCCCGCGAGGCGGACGGGGAAGGCCCCTTCATCGGCGAGGTTCATGCGGCCGTCACGCCCGACGAAGGTGACCTTGAGCAGCGTCACCGGGCACTGGGCGGCCTTGCTGCCGTGGTAGCGAACGAAGTCGCCTTCCTCGACGCGGGCGCCGGCCTGGTCGGTGGTGGTGGCCATCTGGACCTCCTGGGTGGTTGGTGGGTGGGGTGTGTCCACCATAGCGCCGTAGCTTTCGTTTCCGCAAGTCTTGATACGAGTCGTCGACGAGCGAAGTCGACTAGCTATGTCGTGTACTGCCAGCAAGTTGCCTAGCTAGTCACCTTCCGCGACATGCCCCGACCCTTTCGTTTTCGCAAGTCGATGTGTTACGCTTCTTGCGGAAACGAAAGGAGGTGAGACAGGATGGACAAGGACGCGCGGAAGGTCCTCCGGGAGGCCGAGCGGCAGGGGTTCGAGATCCGGACCACGAAGCGAGGCCACCCCGTGGTCTACCGAGACGGGGTCTTCGTGACCACATACTCGGGGACACCGGGTGACCGGCGGGCGATCCGCAACTTCATCGCGGCGCTCCGGCGGGCGGGCTTCATCTGGCCCCCGAAGTGACGCGGAGGCCCCGGCCAGAGAGTGGCTGGCCGGGGCCGACCCCAGTATCGCCCACGGAAGGAACCCAGTGCCATGGCCGAATTCGCCCTGTACGTCGCCGTCGATCTGCCGGCCGACAGCCTGACCGAGGACCAGCTCGACGCGCTCGCCGAGGTCGGTGCCGGCTACCACGCCGCGTGGTCGCGGTCGCCGTCGGCATCCGGGTGGCTGGCGGTGCACCTGACGCTGCAGGCCGAGGTGCTGCGCCAGGCCACGGATCTCGCGTTCCTCGTCGTCCCGGACCTGATCAAGCGCGCCGGCCTCGGCTGGCACACGCCGGTCTACCTGGAGGCGATGACGGACGCCGAGTTCCAGGACCGGCAGGAGCAGCCGCCGATTCCGCCGTTGCTGTCGGTGGCGGAGGCGGCCGCGGTGCTCGGTCGGACCGAGCAGGCGGTGCGCCTGCAGGCCGAGAAGGGCCGGTATGGCGCGTTCCGGATCGGGAAGACGTGGGCGTTCCCGCGGTCCCTTGTGGAAGCTGCCGCGCGTCCGGAGCCCGCGAAGGGCTGAGATCGCCTCAGCGGGGTCGAGGAGGGGCCTGGCGGCCGGAGTGTCGCCGGGCCCCTCTTGCGTTGCGCCACGGCGCAACCGGCCCGCGATCCGGGCCGCTTGCGCGTGATCCGTCGACGCCGGGTTGGGCTGGGACATCAGAACGGTCCCTCGTCGCGCGCTGCGGGGTCCGCGGGCTCGGCGGGCGGCGGGCCCCACGGGGCCTCGGCGAGCTGCCGTCGATTGCGCCAGGCGTGGAATCGCCAGGTGATCCGCCACCACCAGCGCTGGAGCCGGGACGGGTTGCACTCCCGGCAACGCCGTCCGCGCCAGTCGGTGCCGCTGTCGTTGCAGTCGCAGCAGTACGGCTCCTCGCGCCCCGGCCGCAGGAGGTCGTCGTCCTCGTCGTACCAGTCGGGCTCGGCTTCCCACGGGTCGTGGTCGAGCTCGTCTTCGAGCTCGATCAGCGCGTCGAGTTCCGGGTCGTAGTCGGTCACGATGCCTCCCGGGTGATCGCGTCAGTGAGCAGGTCGAGCACCAGCTGCCAGGCGCGGCGGCGAGCGGTCCAGTGCTCGTCGACGTGGTCGCGGCAGAAGTAGCTGGTGTGCCAGCCGCCGGGATCGGGCCACAGCTCGTGCGGGCGCTGCAGCTGGCGCCACCGGATCGACGGCAGCGTGTCGACCCAGCCCGCGATCTCGGCGCGGCGCGGGTCATCGCCGATCAGGCCGGCCAGCTCCTCCCACGGCATGAGGTTCGCCGGGGTGCGGCTCCAGCCCCACGTCTCGCCGCACTCGCGAGCTCCCGCCCACCACTCGGCCGCCGCCTCGAACCCGAGCCCAGCGTGCGAGATGCAGTACGCCCACGCGCCGCCAGCACGTGGCTTGCGGCTGTCGCCGGGCCGCCAGCAGCGCAACTCGACAACGATCTGGAGTGCCTCGGGAATGGCGTCGCGCAGGCACGTCAGCGCGTCGACCACTCGCTGTCGTTCGGCTGAGACCACGGCGCCGAAGAGGTCCAGCTGCACCGGGGCTTGGGCACGCATGGTCGTCGTCATGATCCGGCGCTCCCTCCGGCTTTCGCGCCGGTGCCGCCGGTGGTGCCAGCCTTGACGCCGAACCCGCCGCGCTGGATGGACGAGATCGATCCGCCGGTCTTCGGCATGCCCTTCGCGACCGGCGCACCGGAGGGCACGTTGCGGATGCCAACGTTCGCGGGGACGCGCGACCCGACGGGCGGGATCACGGTGGCGCCGTTGGACATCGGCACCCACAGGAAGAACATGCCGGGCGTGCTGGCGTTGCCGGTGTCGTCCCAGTCGCCGCAGGCGTCGTCGTCGAGCCGGGTCCCGGTGGCCTGGTCGACGCAGACGGCGCCGTACTGGGCGTCGGGCGGGGTGGCGGTGTCGCATCCGGCGAGGAAGAGGGCGGCGACCGCGGAGACGTAGCCGAGGGCGGGGCCGCGGCCCATGCGCCGGCCGGTCACCTCGGCTGGCCTTCGGGCTGCCCGGGCGGGAGCGGCGGGTTACAGGAGTCGCAGCTGATGCGCTCGATCTCCGTGGAGTGCATCTCGGGGTCGTGCGGGGCCACCTCGGCGTACATCTCGGCGGTGGCGCGCGGCTGGTGCTCGCGGCACGGCTCGGACTCGGTCGGCATGCCGCAGACGCCGCACACGTGGCCGCCGGGCGGGATGGTGGCGTCCCACACGTCGGGGGCGTCGGTGGAGGTGGGGTCGGTCATCGAAGAGCCTCCTCGATCGCTGCGACGTTCTTGCACGGCCACGGCGTGAACGTGACGTGGGTGGCGCAGCCAGCGCACTGCGGGCCAGTGCCACGGTCGACCGGCCGGTGCATGTCGAGGACGGCGCGGAGGGCGTCGAACGCCTTCGGCGCGGCGGCTTCGAGGATCTGGAACGGCACCCCGCGGGGGTTCTCCTGCCCTGCGTACGCTTCGAGGGCTTCGCGCGCGGTCACTGCTGGGGTCCTTCCTGGCCCTCACGTGGCTCCCAGATCGTCCAGAGCCCACATCCGGGGCACTGGCGCTGATCGTGGGTGATGAGCATGTACTCGGCCCATTCGGCCCGGTCGATGTAGCCGGTGGGCTGCTGGTGCTCCTGGCAGCGTGGATCGCACCCTGGCCCCATGTTGATGGGGATGCAGCGCCGGTGCGGGCTGCCTGGCGGGTCTGTGACGCCTTCGCACAGGATCACGTTCGCCATCAGCTCTGTCCTTCCTGTGGCCGGGACACCGTGGCAGATCCACGCTGGATCGACACGATCTCCCCGCGACCGCTCGCCACTGCGCCGCAGCCCGTGTACGTACCGTCAGGCTCGACGATGCTGGTCCGGGTGTAGCCGTCGCTGAACAGCCGCATGGTCACCCAGTCGCCCGGCTCCGGACCGGGTTCGGGCTGTGGCTGGGAGACCTGGGTGAGAGCGGTGCGCACGTCGGCCACGGACAAGGTGAGCGAGTGCTCCGACCAGATCGACTCCTTCTCGGCCGCGGCGCACAGGGCGAGCACGGCGTCGATGCGGGCCTGGAGGTCGTCGCGCTCGGCTTCGACCTTCGTCGTGTAGGGCAGCACGGTGTTCTGGTGGTCGCGTTCCCAGCGGTCGGCCAGCTCCTTCCAGCCTTCCGCCTCCCGCTGCGCCTCGGCCAGTTCGGCGCGGAGTCGAGTGGTGTCGTCGTCTGCGAGTCGCTCTCGCACGAGTCGGCGGGCGTCTTCGGGAAGCGGGTCGACTTTGCTGCAGTGCCAGACGATGCCGTCCCAGTCCGCAGGGGCGTCCTTGGTGTACAGGCCGTGGGTCGGGCTCCACCACAGGGGCGGCATCTCGGCAGGCACAGAGGTGATGCACGAGCGCGTGGGTGTGTCGTCGTCTGCGGCCCCTTGCGGGGTGAAGTCCTGCACGATCTCGACGACGCGCTCCAACGCGGCGTGGTAGCCCGCGACGCGCTCCGGGTGCGGCTGAGGCCCCTCCGCATCCACCGCTACTTCGATGGCACGCTCATCGGCTTCCAGTTCGGCAAGAAGCTGCGCACGCCAGGCGGCCCGGTCTGCGGCCCCCTGCTCGGCGAGAACACCAGCCGAGACGAGCCAGTTGACGATCCCCGCGCTGACCACGTGTGAAGGCGCGTCGTAGTCGCGGTACTGATCGATAACGCGCGCGACCATGCCAGCGGTCTGCGCCATCAGGTCACCGAGGTCCGGGTGTGCGGCTCCCTGCTTCCGCCAGCCCGCGGCGAGCAGGGCGTCGGCGATGATGAACGAGTCGTCCCAGTCTGGGCCCTCCGCCTCCCGCGGTGCCGAGTCGAACACGAGCCGGGCCAGCTCGTCGCGGTGTTCGTTGTGGGTGGTCATCGGGACTCCTCGAAAAGGTGGAACACGAACGGGCCGGACTGCCAGGTAGCGAGGTACGTGGCGGCATCCGTGGGCATGGGCTGTCCGGTGCCGACGATGAACAGGCGGCGCCGCTCGACCGGCTGGGCCGGGTCGACCAGCGCCCACAGCTGCGGTTGGCCGTCCTGCATCTGCACCGTGAGGATCTGGGCGCCGCGGGGCATCGGGATCACGGGCTCGCCGATCAGGTTGAGCGGGAACTTCCACACGGTCCGGTCGTTGTGGGTGGTCATCACGCCTCCCGGCTCGCGATGACGGACGTGTCCAGCTCGATGCGGAGGTCGATCGGGCGGTTGCGGTGGGACAGCTCCATGTCGCCGGCTTCGAGGCGGCGCATGTTCTCGTCGATGTCGGCCTGGGTCTCGTACCCGATGCTGAACACCATGTTGTCGACGCCGCGCACCTGCTCGACGAGGTCGAGGATCGTGTACAGGACGGTGTTTCGTGGGTTGAACGGTTTGGTGCAGATCGCCCATCGCCCGTCGGCAGACACGGCCCGGACGGTGTAGCGGAGCTTCTCCTCGGCGAACTTGAGCTTGTCGCCAACGGCAAGGCGGAGGCGGTCGGTGGTGGTCATCGGTCAGGCCTCCTCGGTGAACGGGGGCAGCTCGACGGTCACGACGGCCGGCACCAGACCGGGAGCCTCGTCGACGTCGTCCGGCTCGGGCTCGGGCTCGGAGGCCTCGACCTGCCACGTCTTCGCGCGCGGCGCCAGGTGCCGCTCCCCGGGCAGCCACGAGTACGTGTCCGGCTCGGGCTCGTCGACGCGCTGCCCGACGTGCCACCTGATCCCGTCGTCGCTGGACTGGTCGTGGTCCTCGGCCTTGAGGCACCGGTAGGTGAACGGGCGCAACCGCTCGTGCACCGGGTGGTCGGCGTAGGGCTGGATTACCCAGCGGCACTGGCGCTCGTCCTCGTCGTTCCACTCCCCCGGCTCCTCGCGGCCGACGGCTTCCTCGGGCCACCAGGCGCCGCAGTCCTCGCAGCCGAACCCGCCGTCGTCCCAGTGGGTTTCCTCGCCGCAGATCGAGCAGTCCGGGGCGCGGTGCTCGATGGGCGGGGGCGGCACGCGCCGAGTGGTCTTCGGTTCGGTCGTGGTCATGCGGTCTCTCCTGGAGCTACGGCTGCCTCGGCGGGCTGCTTGCGGCTGGGGTGGAAGCCCTGGAGCGGGACCCGCGTGCCGTTCGAGCCGGGGCGGGTGCAGGGCTGGCGGACCGTGGCGTTGCAGTGGCTGCACGGGTTGAGGAGCGGGTTGTCCTGGATCTCAGCCGGGGCGTCGGCCGCGCCGGGCTGGTTGTCGAAGAGGCCGAAGCGCCCGTCCCGTCCTCGGGGCTTGCGGCGGCTCATGCCGGGCCTCGCTGGTCAAGGCGTCTTGGGTCAACCCGTCGCGTGCTGCCGCCGAGCGGGTAGCGGTGCAGGATCTCGGCGGCGAGGTTCGCGACTTCCTCCCACAGGGTCATCTCGGGGGAGGCGATCGCGGGGTGTTCGGTCCAGTTGTTGTTCGGGTCCCAGAGCGCGGCCAGCTCGTCGGTGATCTTCACGGCGGCGTCGCAGGGCGCGCAGTCGCGTCGGTGCAGGGTCACGATGCCTCCGCGAGGCGGGTGTCGTCGTTTTCCTGGTCGAGCCAGCGCTGGAGCATGTCGTTGGTGGGGCCTTCGGCGGGGAGTCCGACGAGGTTGCGGAGGTAGTGGAGTTGGTTGGTGGGGATGGGTGCGGTGTAGGTGCCTTCGGGGTCGCCGGTGCGGCGCCAGCGGGCGTAGTGCTTCTGGCAGTAGCCCTTGGCGGCGTGTTCGTCGGTGCAGGCGTCGACGGTGCAGATGCGGGTGGCGGTCACGAGGGCTCCTTCCGGGCGCGCTGGATGAAGTCGGTGATGTCGCTGGGCAGGAGGTGGCGGGGTTGGCCTGCGTCGGGTCCGTTGGGCCAGACCGGGCGCGGGCGGCGGGTGTGGAAGTCGCGGACGGCTTGCATGGCGGTCTGGGTGTCCCAGTTGCCGATGGCGGCTTGGGTGCCCCAGGCGTCGACGATGGCGGGGCCGGCGGTGGCGAGGGCGTGGTTGCCGGAGAGCTCGCACATGAGCGCGATGAGCCGGACGACGGCGGTGCGGGGCATGGGCGAGTAGGTCTCCCAGTCGGCGGAGATGGCTTCGAGGTAGCCGGGGAGGGTCACGTCGTCTCCTGGGTGGCGGTGGTGCGGCGTGCGGCGAGTTCGGCCTCGACGAGTGCGCGGCCGCGGGCGGCGCGGGCGGTGGCGTCGGGGTCGTGGTCGCAGAGTTGGGTGCCGATGTAGCCGGCGGGGTCGCAGAGGGCGCAGTTGGCGATGGCGGCGGCTCGGTCGGCGGCGCGTTGGCGGGCTTCGGCGGAGCGGGCGTCGTGGTGGGCGTGGCGCTGCTGGGCGTCCCAGGCTTCGGCGGCTTCGCGGGCGGTGGCGCAGCCGCGGCAGGGCGGCGGGTCGGTGTGGCCGAGGTGCTTGCGGCACTGGGCAGGCGGGCGCTGCTCGGTGGGGGGCGCCTCGCGCGGGTACGTGCTCGCGGGCGCGCGCGACCCCCCAACTGAACCACCTGCAAGAGGTTCCCCTTCCCCTTCCCCTTCCCCTTCCCCTTCCCCGCGGGGTTCCGGGAACTCGTCTCGATCCTTTACGGGTTCGGGATTGGTTCGCGAACCGTTCGGGATAGGTTCGGGATGGGTTACCGATTCAATCGGGAACAGTTCGTCAGCAACGGTGTTCGCGTCCTTGCGGCGCAACCGCCGAAGCTCGCCCGCGAGCGCCTTCCGCAGCTTCGGCGATTCCACCGTGAGGGCGGCCTTCAGCGCCGCCTTGAACACGTTCGGGATCTTCAGCACGCCGTCGTTGCGGATGAACGAGCGGATCAGCACCTCCTCGGTGTCCTCGTCGACCACCACGAATCGGTGCTCGGCCAGAGAGGCGAGCGTCGCGGCGATCTCTTCCTCGGTGGTGTAGTCGGATCCCTTGGCCCACTTGCGGACCTGCAGCGGAAGCACACCGGCCTGCGTGACGTTGCCCTGGGACAGCAGGAGGAAGTACAGGCGCTGCTCGAGCGGCGGCAGCTTGCGCCAGTCCAGGTCGGACCAGATGCGGGTGAAGACCCGCGCGTGCTCGCGTGCCATCAGATGGCCCCGCTCACGATGCGCAGGCCGCGGCCGATGCGCGGCTCGCGGGTGATGTAGCCCTTCGTGACGAGCCGGTCGATCCGGCCGCGCACGGTGCCGCGTGGCGTGTTCAGCGCGGCGGCCAGCTCCCGCAGCAGCGGCGGGCGCCCGACGGCCGCGATGTAGCCGGCGAGCACGTGCAGGGTCGAGCTTTCGGTGGGGGTCAGCTCGGGCAGCGGCCGGATCATCGCCCGGGTCGTGCTCGTGTTGACCTCGCACGGGAACGGCGTGCGGCAGGTCGGGCAGATGACGGTCTTCTGGCCGTCGTGGACGGCTTCGGCTGGCTGGTGCGCGGTGAGATGCTGGAGATCCACGCTCGCCCCCTTCGTTCGTTGTGGTGGATGCCGGGTCGCCCGCGGTGATCGGGACACAGCGGGCGGCCCGGCGGCTCGTGAGGTGGTGGCCCGGCGCAGCTCGACGGCCTGGTCCCCGAGGGGGAGTGGGGGGTCATGAGCCCGCTTTCGATTCCCGCCGCGGCACCCAAGCGCGGGCAGGTGACGTTGACGCCGGACACCGGGGTGCTACTGCTGCGGGTTCAGCGCCGCCGGGGCTGGCGCCGAGGAGGACCGGCACGCCGCCCTCGTCCCTCGATCCGAGGCCCGTGTCGGGTTGGGACGGTTCGTCAGCCAACGGATTTCCTTTCATTGGTTGGGCTGGACGTTCTCGCGCCGAGCTGCGGATCAGCGCCGTCGCGGCGCGGCCGCCGCTTCGAGCACGACCGCGACGGCAAGATCCCGAGGCGCCAGGCGGTGTCGACGGCGGCGGCACGGTCGTTCACCTCGAGGTTGCGGAACAGCGCGGTGATCCGCTCCCTCTCGACGTAGCGGCGCTCGAGGAGCTGGCGGGCGGCGGTCACGCCGCACCTCCCACGAGGTGCCGCAGCGCGGCCGGGGCCGCCATCGCGGCCTGGGTGCGGTTCTTCACGTCGAGCTTGCGGAACAGGCGACGCGCGTGGGTCTTCACGGTGTCGACCGAGAGGTAGAGGTCGGCGCCGATCTCCTCGTTCGTCATGCCGAGCGCCATGCCGGCGAGCACCTGGTACTCGCGCAGCGTGAGCAGCTGCCCGTCGGGCACGTGGCGCTCGTCGGTGTAGATCTGCTCGGCGGTGATCTGGCTGGGGCGGGTTGCGGTCGCGGGCCGTGGTGTGAGGTTGATGTGGTTGGCCTTGGCCCACGCGGTGAACAGCAGCAGCGTCGGCTTGTCCAGGGCGGGGGTGGCGAGTTCGTTCACGGGTTCCACTCCTGGTGGTCGATGCACGCGGGCCACCAGGCGCGGATGTCCGTGCCGGGGCCGTGGGTGCGGCGCGCGCCGTTCCCGGCGGCGCACTTTGCATAGGTGTTGTCGTGGTGCTTGAGCAGCTCGCGGAAGAGGCAGCTGCCGCAGCGCGGGCCAGGGGCGTTGCGGTCCGCAGGGGGCGGGGCGTCGGGGTGCAGGCGCAGCGGCCAGCCCAGGGCGGCGGTGAGCGGGTGCAACCCGCTGGTGAGGCACTCGCCCTGCCGCTCGCGGCGCCGCTCGGCCGCGGTCATCTCGGGTGCACGGCAGAGGGACCCGGCCGTGTAGACGTGCGGGCCGCCGGGCTGCCCGATGGTCCAGATGACCCAGAAGTGGTTGCGGTTGCTGACCTTGTCGAACGCGACCTGCACCACGCGGCCCCGCCACGTCGCGTCACCGCGGTACCCGACGCGCTCGTCGACGGCGAACATCGGCCGGTAGGCGCTGACTTCGCCGCCGGACCACAGGGGCAGCGCGTGCTGCTGGGTCTCGTTCATCAGCGCCCTCTCCCCCAGTCGGCCAGCTCGCCGCGGATCCGCTGGAACAGCGGTGCCCACGGCTCCGGCGGTGTCGGTGCGACCTCGCCAGACAGGTCGGCGATCTGGTTGCGCGGGTACGGCTTGCCGCACGCCGGATCCGTGCACGGCCCGATGGGCTGGCCCGGCTCCGCCGCCAGGTAGAGGTGCCGATGGCCTGCGCCCTCCGCGGAGGGCCGGTCGACGGCCTGTTCCAGCTCCGCGATGCGCGCCTTGAGCTTCGCGGCTTCCTCGTCGGCGACCGCCATGGCGCGGGCCAGCTGCTGTCGGCCCGCGCGCAGTTCGCTCGTCAGGCGGTCCACCTCGCCGCTGGCGCCGCGGAACTGGGCTTTCGCCTCGTTCGCTTCCGCTCTGGCGGCGGCGAGTTCGGCGCGCGCCTGCTCGAGTTCCTCGGCCAGGCGCTGCTTGTCGGTCTTGAGCCGGTCGCACGAGCGGGCGTGCCCGTCGACCGTGCGGCGCAGCTCGGCGATCAGGTCGTCCTTGTGCTGCAGCTCGGCGGCAGCCGTCGGGTCGGGCCGGGCCGGCGCGCTGGTCTCGATCAGCGGCCGGACGGCGTCGGCGAACGGCTTGATCGTGTCGTCGCCGAGCGGGTCGTAGCCGCGCTGGCGGGCGATCCGCTCGTCGGTGCGCTTCAGCACCGCGTACACATCGGGTTTCGTCGAGGTCATGGCAACGCCCTGGTTCGGTCCGCCCGGGCCTGCGCGGCAGCGAGCTTGTGCCCGACGTTGGCGACCTTGTCGGCGGCGTGGCGCAAGGGCGGGCAGGGGACGAGGCTGTCGAGGAGGAGCAGGGCGAAGGCGGTGTTGTAGGCCGCGGTCGCGAGCGCGTGGTTCACGGGGTCACCACCTGCCACTGCTCGCCGTCCCAGTGGACGAGCACGGAGCCGGGGATCCGTTCCTGGGTGAAGCGGGCGGCGTTCTCGCTCTGCGGCACGAGGGTGTAGTCCGGGTGCTGGACGGCCCACTCCTTGCCGGGATCCGGGCCGTCGATGGGCACGACGACGCGGGTGGCGAAGTCGGCCTCGTGGCCGGTGTCGAGCCGGACTCGGACGGTGTCGTGGCGCGGGATGACGGTGCCGTAGGTGACCCCGACGCGGACCCGCTGGCCGGGCTTGAGTTCAGGCATGGTCAGTACCTCCCGATCCAGTCGGCGAGGACCATGACCAGCAGCGGCCCGGCGATCGCGGCGATCAGCACGCCGACGGTCCACAGGCAGCCCTTGGCGGACACCTGCCCGGCGCCGGGGATGTAGTCCTTCACGTCGTCACCGCCCGGTTGGTCGTCGGGCAGGTGGGGCACGCCGAGCAGCAGGGGCCGCAGTCGTCCGGGTCGCAGCAGCCCGCGGCGCGGTGCAGCGAGCAGCACTGGACGTCGGCTGCGACGGGCCGGATCGGCCACTCCCGGGAGACGTGCACGGCGCGGGACGCTTCGACGCCCTCCTCGCGCAGCTTCACCCGGCGCAGGTACGCCTCGAACGAGGCGGCCTGCTCGGCGTACCACTCGGCCTGGCGGCCGTGCAGCTCCGGCAGCTCCATGCCCGCCAGCTCGCGGTACATGTTGGCCTGCTTCCACGCCACACGGGCGGCGGCGAGGGCGTCGGCCGCCGCGCCGTGCGCGTCTTCTTCGGACAGGTCGACGCCGTAGCAGGCCGCGGTGATGGCGAGCTTGCGCGAGCCCTTGCGGTAGCGGTCGTAGTGCTTGTCGATCACGAAGGGGTCGATCACCGTGCCGTGCTCGACCAGGCCCTCGCCCGTGTGGCGGCGCAGCTCGCGGTCGAGCAGGGTGAGGTCGAACGAGGCGTTGTAGGCGATGACGGGGTACATGGCCTGCCAGGCGATGTTCAGCGCTCCGGCGATCTCGGAGACGACCTCGGCGGCCGGGCGGCCGCCGGCGCGGGCCATCTCCGTGGAGATGCCGTGCACGGCGGTCGCCTCGGCGGGGACGTCGATGCCGGGGTCGGCCAACCACTGGTCGGTGTGGACGGCGCCGGACAGCGGGTCGATGGTGATGATCGCGGCGGTGACGATCCGGTCGTTCTCGACGTCGGTGCCGGTGGTCTCGGTGTCGAACGCGATCAGCGTGCCGCGGTGCCAGTCGCTCATCAGGCACCCGCCTGCAGGTCGGGGTCGTCCGGGAGCAACTGGTTGTCTGCGGCGGCTTCCTGGTCGCGGGCCCATTCCTCGTAGGCGTCGTTGTCGACGATCTCGCCCGCGACGATGCCCGGCGGGTCGGACTTGTCGGCCTGCTGCCCGGCGGCGGCTTCGAGGGCGTCGATCACCGCCCCCGCCTCGTCCTTGGTCAGCTCGGCTCGGGAGTTGACGGAGTGGCCGATGATGTCGCGGACGTAGGCGAGCGCGGCGGACCGTTCGGTGATGCCCGCCTGGCGCATGAGGGCGCCCATCTTCCTCTGCTGCGCCTGCGTGATCGGCTCGGACGGCGCGGTGCCCTCGGCTGGCGTTTCGAGGTCCGGCGCCGGTTCGGCCGTGGCCGCCTCGTTGGCGGGCTCGGTGCCGTCGGTGGTGTCCGCCGGGGCGGGGGTTGTTCCCAGCAGCGCCGCGGCCGACTCGCGCTTGGGTCGGTCGCGCACGATCTCGGCTTCGGCGCTGATGACCTGGAGTTCCTCGACGGTGTAGTCCAGGCCGGCGAGGGCGTCGGGGGCGATCCGGCGGCACACGTCGCCCAGCGCGCGGGCGTAGAGCATCGACTGCGGGTCGGTGAGGTACTTCTCGTTGCCGATGACCTTGCCGGTCTTGTCGTTGGTGCGGTACTTGCCGGTCTTCGGGTCGATCGTCGGGACGTACCCGGCCTGCTTCGCGCGCTCGATGGTCCAGGTGACGGTCTCGACGTGGTCGGAGCCGCGGCGCTGCCCGGACACGGTGGCGGAGGTGTCGGTGACCTCGACGGTGCGCACGGTGTGCCCCTTGGACATGACCAGCGCGGCCATCTGCCGGGCGTACATGCCGGGGTTGCCGTTGACCACGTACAGAGCGCGCAGGGCGCTCATGGGGTCGAGGCCGATCGCGGCGCCGTAGAGGATCGCGGCGGCCACGTCGTCGGGCTTGCCGCGCCACTGGTAGGGCACGAACGCCGTGTTCGCCAACGCTTTCGCGAGCTGGTGCGCGCCCTGCATCTGCTGGACGGTCCGCATGATGAGCGCGCTGCCGTCGTTGTCGAGGGCCGGAACGTTCGTGCCGCCGCTGTAGTGGGCGAGGTCGGTCATGGGATCAGAACTCCAGTTCGTCGAGGGTGTCGGCGCGGTACCAGGCCGGCGGCTGGATGGGGTGGATGCCGTCGCCGTAGCCGGGCCAGCGGCCGGTCTCCAGGCAGTCGGCGTACAGGTCGATCGCGAACCGGACCCGGTCCGCGGCCACGGCCAGGAACGCCGGTTCGAGCTCCACCACGGACACCAGGTGCGGCGGTTCCTTTTCCACGAGGACGTGGATGAAGCGCGGCGCCGTGTCGCGGCCGGTGACGATCGTGGTGCCCGTCCGGTAGTGGGCGCCCTGTTCCGGGTAGCCGAAGTCGACGGCGTGCCGGGCGAACCGGCGCGGGTCCGCGCTGCGCGCCGACTTCAGGTCGACCACGACGTTCGCCCGCTCGTGCCAGTAGTCCAGGCGCCCGCGGCAGCGGACACCGGTGGCCGGGTCGTCCCACAGGATCGACACCTCCGGCTCCGCGCCGGACAGCAGCGGCCCGGCGTCGGGGTGCCCGAGCACCGCGTCGGCCATCGCCGCGACCTCGGCGTACTCGTCCGACTTGAGCACGGTCATGCCGGCCGCGCGCGCCTCGGCCACGAAGGCCTTGGCCGCCTTGGTGGACACGGCTCCGTTCGCGGCGAGCAGCTCGTCGGGGATCACCGCGACGTCGAGCCCGACGCCGAGCACCTTGGCGTGCACCGCGTGCCCGAAGTCGAACGTCGACTTGGCGGGGGGTGCGGGATGGTCGGCATGCCAGCGGTACACCGCGGGCGCGTGCAGCATCCGCTTGACGCCCGTGGAGGACAGGCCGGGCAACCCGTGGTAGGTCTCCTCGGGCACCCCGCCGTACATGCCCGGCTCGGTGATCTGCGGACGCTCCAGGGTGGCGGTCATCGCCGATCACCTCCCACCGCGACGCCCAGGAGGGCCAGCAGGACGAGGGCACCGACGGCCAGCGCGGGCAGCGGCAGCAGGGCCGCGATGTCGGCGCTCACACCGCCTCCAGCACGCCGGTCGCGACGTACTGCGCGAGCTGGTCGAGGGAGATCTCGGTGGCCCACTTCGTCGGGTCGACCAGGCGGTGCAGCTCGCCGTCCTCGATCGCCCACACGTCCACGATCAGGTCGTCAATGCCGCCCCGGACCCGAACCTCGGTGCGGTGTCCCTCCTCGTCGTGCCGACGGAGGTACACCCGCGGCCCGGCCAGGGTCTTCGCCCACATCAGCACGGCGGGCGCGGCGCCGGCCTCGCCGAGGAACTCGCGAGCGCTGACCTGCAGCTCCGCGGCCACCTCCCTGTCCCCGCGGTGAACGATCACGTGCGACAGGTCGGGGAAGAAGCCGAGGTGCTCGGCGAGGACACGGAACAGCGTGCTCTGCGGGTGCAAGACGGTCGCGCTCATCGCAGGGCCTCCACCAGGTCGGCGGCGTGCTCCGGGACCTCGATCGCGATGTCCGCGTCACCGGGGACACGGCGCACGGCAGCGGGCGCGCAGTCGCGGCACGGTTCGATCTGCCAGAGCCGGTCGGTCGCGCTGACCCGCATGACCGCGACCGCGTTCTCCATCCCGCACCAGTCGCACGGCCAACCCACGAAGTGCGGGTCAACCTCGAGCAGCAGACCGCGCGCGCCCGCGGCTTCGATGAGGGCGACCATGTCGGCGTGCCGCGGGATCGGCATGGTCTGCTCCACCTGCGAGACCACGGCGGGCAAATCGGCCTCGTCTGCCTCCTGCGCGAACCAGCTGCGCACCCGCGCGGTCAGCCGCTCGAGCCATGCCCAAGCGCCGAAACGCGGGCCGGGCACCGGCAGGTCGGCGGGCAGGGCGCCGGAGATCGGCAGCAGGTCGACGACGGTGGTTTCCTCGGGCGCGTGCTGGCGATGCGTGGTGTCGGCCTGGACGGGCTGGTCGCCTCGGACGCTGCGCCACACCTCGATGAACGGGACGGTGGCGTAGCCGTCGGCATTCGCCGCCCCGTTGGGGTCGTGCTTGCCGGGTACGATCGTGCTGGTCACCGGGTGCTCCTTCCTGTGGGGTTCCGGTGGTCTCGGCCCGTCTTCCGCGGTAGCGGCGCGGAGGCGGGCCCCTTCATCGGTGGGGATCAGGCGGCGCGGAGCCGGTTGATGCGGCGAGACTTGCGGCCGCGCCGGTTCTTCGCCCTGCGTGCGCTCACCCGCTCGGGCCGGGCGGTGCCGCCGTACACGTGCTTGTTCTGCAGTCCGGACAGGACGCCGAGGCCGTAGCCGCCCTGCTGGCCGTCGAGTTGGGTTTTCACGGTGGTCTCCTTCGTGGGGTTGGGTGGATGGATCAGGCGGCGCGGTCACGACCAGGGCCGGTGCCGGCCCCGCCGACGGGGTGAGTTGTGCCACCGCCTGTGGGCTGGAGCAGGAACGCGATGTCGTCGATGACGCCTTGCGGGTAGGCCAGCGGTCCCCAGCCGTCGACGAGCTCGCGCGCCGCGGCGCGGATGTGCGCCCTGTCCTCCGGTTTCACGCCGCGACCTTGAGCTGCTCGTGGTCGATGAGCCTGCTGGTCGGTACGTACAGCTCACGAGCGATGCGGTTGACCAGGGATTCCTTGGCCCGCTTTCGGCCGGCCTCGACGTTCCCGAGGTGAGAGGGCGAGCAGCCCACACGGCGAGCGAGCTCGGGACGGCTTAGACCGCGCCCCTTGCGGATCGCCGCCATCACGGTCCCCTTGACGGGCACCATCTCGTCGTTCCTCTTGACCATGCACATCACATTACATCGCTTCACATCACTTCAGCAACTAGTTGCAGTGAAGCGATGCGAAGCGCTAGCGTTACCAGAGCGATTGGAGGTGAACGGATGCGCCATGGACATCAAAGACGCAGGTCACGGCCGATTGGCCGCGTAGACAGCATCAGACCAGCACGTCATGCTGTACACGTGACACGAAGTGATGCGAAGAGACTTGCCGACGCAGTGAAGGCAGCACGCGGAGCCTTGCGACTGTCGCAGCGGGAGTTTGCCGAGCGAGGCGGTCTCAGCATCCCAAGCGTGCAGCGAATCGAGTACGGCCAGATGACCCGGCCGCGGCAGCCCACCTTCGATGGGCTCGATAACGCTGTCCCGTGGTGGCCCAGAGGAACGGCCCGCGCGATCTTTCACGACGACGCGAAGGTGCCCGACCTACCCGCCGGTATCGATGCGAATTCGCATCAGGATCGAACATCTGATCTATATGAGAATCGCAACACTGGAGAACTTGACGACCGCGCGATTCTAGAGCGGCTAATCCAGCTCGTCCCGTCTGTGCGCAGACGACGAGGCGACGAGCACGCGGACCGCCTCATCAGGGAGATCATGTCGCTCGCCGTCGAGGCGGATCTGGTCACGCTCGCCGTCGAAGGGCTCAAGCAAATCGATACAAAGAATGCGGCGAACGGGTGACAATCGGCGGTCCAAACTCCCCCAGATGAGGGGTCCGTGACTCGCGCTGCGTAACAACGGAACCGTTCAGGTTGAAATGATCTACGTCCTGGCAGAAACAATGATCAACGGCGGTCGATACATGACGCTCCTGCGCACCACCTTCACCGGCCCAGTCACGGGCCTCGCCCTCGCTGCGTTCGTCGTCGAGACCACGCTCCTCCTCACGGAGCTGGTTCCCGTGGACGCGACGACCTACCTCATCACCCTTACTGCGACCATGACCGCCCTCGTCGCGCACGTCGCGGCCTTTCAGCGCGAGGCACGCGCCGAACGCGCCGAGGAGCGTGCCGAACGAGCGGCTCTCTACGACTACGTCGACGGCCGCTTCGACGACTACGAGATCGACGGCCTCCGGGCGCTGCTCGTCAGCCGCGTTCCGCAGGCACGGAGCGAAGAGGCCAAGCTCTACCGCATCTACCCTTGAGCTGCGCCGCTTTCGGCCGGATCACCCGTGGGATCCGGCCCGGCGCGGCTCGATCACCACGGAAGCCGGATCGAAGTACCGACCACCGGGAAGACGTCCCTGCTTGGTCCTCAGCAACGTCACCTTCACGAGCCGGCCGATGACGGCACGCTTCACGTCGATCGGAAGCCGGTCGGACTGAAACTCGGCGACCGGATCCGGAGCGTTCATCACCAGCGCGAGCGGCTGACGATCACCATGCCGCTCCAGGCGCGCCTCCACCGCATCGAGATCGGCCTGCCACTGCTTCGACGCCACGACGAACGACTTCAGGTCGATGTCGTGGTTCGCGAGGGCCTGCCGCGCGGCGTCCAGCTCGGCGCGGATCGACGCCGCTTCCGCGTACAGCGCGGATAGGTCCTCGCTGCCTGGAGGCGCGAGGCGCAGAGCGCCATCCTTCGCCAGGTGGCCCAGGATCTCAGCGACGGTCGACGTGACGTATTCGTCGACCGGAATTGATCCGCGGATGAGCTGGTGGCGACCGGGCTTCTTGCAGCGGTAGTGCGGCCGGCCGCCGCGTCCACCCGTGTGGGCGTGCACTGTTGACCCGTCCTCGCACAGGCCGCATAGGTACAGGCCTGAGCCGAGGTACTTCCGGTCCCGCGTGAACGCCGTCTGTCTGGACGGATCACTCAGCAACCGCCGCACCGCCTGCCACTCGTGCTCGGGAACGATCGCGGGCCACTGCGCCGGGCCGACGATCTCCCCGTTGTACTCGACGAGGCCGGCGTTGCGGGCGCGCAGCAGGAGTCGTCGGACGGTGGTCTGCGACCATTCCTTCCCGCGGGCTGTGAGCAGGCCGCGCTCGTTCCATTCGGACGCGATGGCCAGCAGGGAGCCGCCCATCAGGACGCGGCGAACCGCGGCGACGATCTCGCTGGCCTCCGACTCGCGCACCGTGACGCCGTCGTCTTCGAACCCGAACGGCCTGCCGCCGCCGAGCCAGCGCCCCTCGGAGGCAGCGGCGGACTTCGCGAGCTTCATGCGCTCGATGGCGTGTTCGACTTCGTGCTCGTTCCAGGTCGCGACGGTCTTGGCGACCGCGCGGCCGGTGGCGGTGGTGAGGTCGATGTCGCCGGAGGTGACGGTGCGGATCTGGACCTTGTGCAGGTTGACGATGTCGATGAGCTGCTGAAGGTCCTTGGTGCGTCGATACAGCCGGTCGGCATGCCAGGCGACGAACGCGTCGATCTTGCCCAGGCTGATGGCGTCGAGGAGTTGCTCGTAGGCGGGGCGCCGCTTTCCGGAGTGCGCGGAGATGTCGTTGTCGACGAGGACGTCGACGACTTCCCAGCCGAGACGTTCGGCGAGTTCACGGCACTCGGTCTCCTGCCGCTGGACGCCAGCGGCTCGCCCGGTCGGGTCGGACGAGATGCGGCAGTAGATCACAGCCCTAGTCACGCGGCTGGTCGTCCTCTCGGGGTACCTCGACCCCGGCGTTCACGGGCTGAACGGTGCGGATCTCGGCGAGAGCGTGGAGATCGACCAGGTTGCCGTGCAACTGGTCATGGGAGAACGCGAGGACTACGTCGCCTTTGCCGGCCCGGAGATCGTTGAGCAGATCCTCATACTGGGCACGCGGATAGCTGACGTCACGGTAGACGCCGACGACCTGCCATCCGAGTTCGGCGGCGAGCTGACGGCATTCCTCTTCCTGGCCCGCAACGGAACCTCTGCGGTCAGTGACGACGCGGGTGGCCGCATGGCAGTAGATCAGCGCTCGGGTCATTCCCGAAGTCTAGACCACCGTTAGTTGACTTTCGAGTCGTCGAAGTTGACCGTCGTCTTCACCAGGCGCAGGCCGAGCGTGCGCAGGTAGAAGTCGGCGTTGCGCTGGGGGTCGCCGCCGATCGCGGTCACGTGGTGCAAGCCGCTCGTCTTGATGGACATCGTCTGCTCCTTTGCCGGGGCTTCAACCTAACCCCCAGAACCTCTCGCCAGCAAGATATATTCCGGGAAGAGTTCCGGTCGGTATAGTCATGGGGTGACCACTCCCGGCGATGACGAGATCGTGACCTGGTGGGGCCTCGTGATCGAGGGGTACCTCGCCACGCAGGATCGACTCATGGGCGAGATCGCCGAGCGGTTCGGCCTGGCGCCGGCGCCGTTCGACATCCTGCTGCGGCTGGTGCGCACGCCCGGCCACCGGATGCCGATGACGCGCCTGGCCACCGAGGCGGCGCTGTCCAGCGGCGGGTTCACCAAGGTGGCGGACCGGCTGGTCGCCGCCGGGCTGATCACGCGCAAGCCGAGCCCGGACGACCGGCGCGTGACGTTCGCGTGCCTGACCGAGCACGGCCGCGAGGTGGCGGAAAAGGCGCGCCAGGCGTGCGCCGAGATCCTGCGGCGCCGCGTGCTGGAGCCCTTGGGGCCGGAGGCTTCGCAGGCGCTCGCCGACGCGATGCGAACGTTGCGTGAAGTGAACGGCACCAGCTGAAACCCCCGTTGCCTCCAGCGGATTGGCGGCGCACGATTAGTGCTCTCGTGAAGGAGGCGGGCCATGCTCACCAAGTCGACCATCACGCACATGCTTCCCGCGCAGGACGCCGATCGTGCCCGGCACTTCTACGGTGACCAGCTCGGCCTGCGCCAGACCGACACGGGACCGGACGGCACCTGCTACTTCGAGGCCGGTTCCGGGCACGTGATCGGTCTGCGCCCGCTGCCGGACGCCAAGCCGAGCGAGAACACGGTCCTCAGCTTCGAGGTCGAGAACATCTCCGCGGAGGTGCACGACCTCGAGGAACGCGGGGTGCGCTTCGCCGACTACGACTCCGGCGACCTGCGCACCGAGGGGCACATCGCCACGCTCGGCAAGGAGAAGGCGGCCTGGTTCGCCGACTCCGAAGGCAACTGGCTGTGCCTGCACGAGGTGGTGCGTTAGATCCCCAGGCCGGGGTACAGCTTCGCGGCGTTGCCGGACAGCACGTCCCGCACGACGGCGTCCGGCAGGCCCAGCTCCAGCAGCGCCCGGACGTTCCGCGCGGCGCCCGGGACGCCGGGCCAGTCCGTGCCGAACACGAACCGCCCCGCCAGCCGGGTGAAGTCGAACCGCGCGTAGTACTCCGGCAGCTTCCGCGGCGGCAGGCCGGACAGGTCCAGCCACACGTTGTCGCGCGCCAGCGCCAGGAACGCGGCCACGTCGTACCACCAGCCGCGGCCGCCGTGGGCGAACACGAACTGCACCGACGGGAAGTCCTCGACGACGTCGGCCATCAGCTCCGGGTTGCCGAAGCTCGCGCGGGCGCCGGGGAAGCTGCTCGTGCCCGAGTGGATGATCACCGGCACCCCGCGCTCGGCGCACACGTGGTACGCGGCGTACAACTCCTTGTCCCCCGGCGAGAACGCGCCGTGCACGGGGTGGATCTTCAACGCCACCGCGCCGAGGTCCAGCTGCCGCTCCACCTCGGCCGCCACCGGGTGGTGCAGGTACGGGTTCACGTTGGCCACCAGCCGGAACCGCGTCGGGTTCTCCGCCACCAGCGGCAGGTTGTCCTCGATCGGCTGGATCCCGGTCGCGCGCGGGCTGTACTCGCAGAACAACAACGCGCGGTCGACACCCTCGGCCTCGAACAACGCGTCCAGCCGCGCGGGCACGACGTTCCCATCCGTGTCGTAGGCGGACCGCCAGTCGTGCGGGCCGGAGAACCGCTCCGCCCACTCCAGCCACGCCGGTTTCAACGTGCTCAGCCGCGGCGCGTGGACGTGCGCGTCGACCACGGTGTAGCCGTCGATCACGTGAGCGCCCCCGGCCGCAGCGAGTCCCGCACCAGCTCGCGGATCACGTTCCGGCGGATCTTGCCCGTCGCGGTCTTGGGCAGCTCCTCGACACCCACCACGGCACGTGGCCGTTTGAACGCGGCGAGCCCCTCGCGGCAGAAGTCGATCAACGCGTCCGGATCGACGGTCCGCCCGGCGGCCGGCACGACGCAGGCCACCGGCTTCTCGATGCCGTCCGCGTCCGGCGCCGCCACCACCGCGACCTCGGCGACGTCCGGGTGCTGCAGCAACCGCTGCTCCACCTCGGCCGGCGACACCCAGATCCCGCCCGCCTTCAGCATGTCGTTGAACCTGCCGAGGCAGGTGTACGTGCCGTCCGGGTTGCGCACGTAGCTGTCCCCGGTCCGCAGCCACTCGCCCTGGAACACCTGCTTCGACGTCTCGTACCGGCTCCAGTAGCCGAACGCGGTGGACGGGCCGCGCACGTACAGCTCGCCGGGCTCGCCGGTGGTTTCGATCAGCGTGCCGAGCGGGTCGCGGATCTCCACGTCGTAGCCGGGCACGGCGACACCCGTCGTGCCCGGGACCACCTCGCCCGGCCGGTTGGACAGGAAGATGTGCAGCGCCTCGGTGGACCCGATGCCGTCCAGGATCTCCACCCCGAACCGGTCGCGGAACCGCTGGTAGATCACCGCGGGCAGCGGCTCGCCGGCCGACACCGCCTGCCGCACCGAGGAGAACGTGTCCGGTGGCAGGTCGGCGGCCAGCAGGGCGGAGTAGAACGTCGGCACCCCGAAGAACAACGTCGGCCGCTCGGCGCGCACCCGGTCGGCGACCAGCTGCGGCGTCGGACGGCCCGGCTCGAACACCGCGCTCGCGCCGGCCGACAACGGGAAGAACGCGGAATTGCCGATGCCGTAGGCGAAGAACAGCTTGGCGACGGAGAAGCACCTGTCGTCGGGGCCGATCCCGAGCACCTGCCTGCCGTAGGTCTCGCACACCGCCCGGATGCTCGCATGCCGGTGCATCGCACCCTTGGGCTGCCCGGTGGTGCCGGACGTGTACAGCCACAGCGCGGGCGAATCGGCCCACGTGTCATAGGTTTCCCGTGCGTCCGCTGTGGACAGACGAGTCCAGTCGTGTGTGGACACCCGGGAGAACTGCGCCGCGTCCGCGCGGTCCAGCACGACGTCGGTGACCTCCGGCGCCAGCTCGATCGCCTCCTTCGCGGCGGCGGTGAACTCCCCGGACACGCACAGCACCCTGGCCCGCGAGTCGGCGAGCACCCGGCCCAGCTCGGGCCCGGTCACCATGGTCGACACCGGCGCCGGAACGGCGCCCGCGCACATCGCGCCGAGGATGCCGGTGAGCATCTCGACGCCGTCGACCATGCACAGCATGACCCGTTCCTCGGGCCGCACCCCGATGTCCGCCAGCCCGCCCGCGACGCGGTGCACCGCTTCGGAAAGCTCGGCGTAGGACAGCGTGCGCGAGACCGTGACGACCGCGGTGCGGGCGCCGTTCCCGTCCCGGACGTGCCGGTCGACCAGGTAGTCCGCGGCGTTGAACTCGACCATCCGCCCGCCCTCCGCAGGTTTACAGGTACACGTACTCGTAGTCGAACGGCTTCCCGTTGATGCCCTGTCGCGGCGGGGCGACCCAGCTCGCGATCTTGCCCCGTTCGTACACCGGGTGCATGAGCGAGCGGACGAACGCCAGGTCCTCGTCGGTCGGCAGCCAGTGCTTGCGGCTGCGCTCCCAGGTCGCTTCGTCCACGATCGTCCCGTCCGGCGTGATGTGGTGGCCGGAGTTTATGCCGACTTTCCGGTTGAAACCAGGGTGCGGCAGGCGGAACCGGAAGTCGATGCCCGCGTCGGCGAGGATCTTGTTCCACCGCTTGACCCCGGAGGAGCAGTCGGCGATGTACTCACCGCGCAGGTCGAGGTTGAGCAGCAGGATCTTCTGCATCTCCTCGGCGGTCCAGGTGCCGTCGTCCTGCGGTTTCTCCAGCAGCGCCGCGTCTTCGGTCAGCTGGTGGTCGTCCTTGCGGCGGGTCTCCATCCAGCGGCCCTTGAGGCCGGCGGTGTAGTAGTTGGCCGCGTTCGTCGAGGTCTCGCTGCCGAACAGGTCGAGCGAGACGGTGTAGTGGAAGTTCAGGTAGCGCTGGATGATGTCCAGCGGGATGCCGCCGTGCGCGGCGATGTCCATGGTGTCGTGCTCGCGGATCAGCTCGGCGCTGCGCGTCACCACGCGGTCGACACCGGTGGTGCCGACGAACATGTGGTGCGCCTCCTCCTTGAGCATGAACTCGCAGGTGCGCGACAGCGGGTCGAACGCGGACTCCTTCAGCGTGCCCAGCTGGTACTTGCCGTCGCGGTCGGTGAAGTAGGTGAACATGTAGAACGCGAGCCAGTCCGCGGTCTCCTCGTTGAACGCGCCGAGGATGCGGGGCGTGTCCGGGCTGCCCGAGTTGCGGTGGAGCAACGCCTCCGCCTCCTCGCGGCCCTCCTTGCCGAAGTAGGCGTGCAGCAGGTAGACCATCGCCCACAGGTGACGGCCCTCCTCCACGTTGACCTGGAAGAGGTTGCGCAGGTCGTACAGGCTGGGCGCGGTCAGGCCGAGCAGTTTCTGCTGCTCCACCGAAGCCGGCTCGGTGTCGCCCTGGATGACGATCAGCCGCTGCAGGTCGGCGCGGTACTCGCCGGGCACCTGCTGCCACGCCGGCTCGCCGCGGTGCTCGCCGAACGCGATCCGGCGGTCCGGGTCGCGTTCGGCGAGGAAGATGCCCCAGCGGTAGTCCTGCGGCACCACGTGGTCGAAGTGCGCCCAGCCGTCGCGGCCGACGCTGACCGCCGTGCGCAGGTACACGCCCTGGGTTTCCAGCGCCGGGCCCATCTCGGCCCACCAGTGCATGAACTTCGGCTGCCAGCCCTCCAGCGCCCGCTGCAGCCTCCGGTTGTCGGACAGTTCGACGTTGTTCGGGATCTTGGCGTCGTAGTCGATCCTGGTCGGCATCTCACACCCGCTTGCGGTCGAAGGAAGCCTTCTGGCCGGTGCCGTAGCGGCGCAGCGCGCCCTCCGGCCCGGAGGCGTTCGGTCTCGTGAAGATCCAGTTCTGCCAGGCCGTCAGCCGGCCGAAAATCTTGGTCTCGATGGTTTCCGGGCCGACGAACCGGTGGTTGGCCTCCATGCCGGTGAGCGCGTCCGGCGACAGCGCGGCGCGGCCCTCCAGCACGATCCGGATCTCGTCCTCCCAGTCGATGTCGTCCGGGGCCTCGGTGACCAGGCCCAGCTCGACGGCCTCGCTGGCGGACAGCCGCCGGTCCCGCTCGCGCTTGAGCCAGTCCAGGTGGTCGTGCTCGCCGTAGAACCGGGATTCCAGGCGGGACAGGCCGTTGCCCATCGGAAACGCGCCGAAGTTCGCGTCGGACAACACGATCGACGCGCGCTCGTCGCTGTCCTCGTCGTCGATCGGCGGGCCGTCCAGCATGTACTGGCGGTCGCAGGCCAGCGCCAGCTCCAGCAGCACCCCGGCGAAGCAGCTGCCCGGTTCGATCAGCGCGATGAGGCTGCGGCTGGTGACGTCGAGCCGTTTCAGCGTGCGCTTGTAGTAGTGCAGGACCTCGTTGGACAGCCAGTCGGAACCGGTGAGCACCTCCCGTTCGGCGGCGAGCACGGCGTCCGGGTCGCCCTCGGTGCGGAAGACCCAGGTGCCCAGCTCGGGTTCGTTGGTGCGCAGGCGCAGGATGAGGTCGTCCAGCTCGCGGGTCAGGGCCAGCAGCCAGCCGTCTGCTTGCGGTCCGCGGACGGTGATCGTGACGACGCCGGCGGCGCGGTCCAGCTCGGCGGTGGTGTTCGGGTAGGCGATGCGGTCGTCGTCCTCGGTGCGGTCGAGCGGTTCGAGCACGATGCCCTGCGCGTTCTCCGGCCGGTTGCTGCGGGCGGCGAGTTCGCGGGCCCGCTGCTCGACGACCGCGCGGAACTCCTGGCGCGGGACCAGCTCGTCGACCAGCCGCCAGTCGACCGCCGTGCGGCCCTTCACGCCGTCCGGGCGGGTGGCGAACACGTCGGCACGGTCCTTGCGGACGCGGCGCTTGTCGGTGACGCGGGTGAGGCCGCCGGTGCCGGGCAGCACGCCGAGCAGCGGCACCTCGGGCAGCGCGACGGTCGAGGAGTTGTCATCGACCAGCAGGATCTTCTCGCAGGCCAGGGCGATTTCGTAGCCGCCGCCTGCGCAGCTGCCGTTGACCGCAGCGAGGTAGATCTGGCCGGAGTTCTCGGTGGCGTCCTCGATGCCGTTGCGGGTCTCGTTGGTGAACTTGCAGAAGTTCACCTTCCACTCGTGCGGGGAGCCGGCCAGCATCCGGATGTTCGCGCCGGCGCAGAACACCTTGTCCTTGGCGCTGGTCAGGATCACCGCGCGCACCTCGGGGTGCTCGAAGCGCAGCCGCTGCACGGCGTCGTAGAGCTCGATGTCCACGCCCAGGTCGTAGGAGTTGAGCTTCAGCTCGTAACCCGGGACCAGGCCGCCCTGCTCGTCGACGTCCATCTCCAGCCACGCCAGCGGCGGCTCGATCCGGAGCCGCCAGTGCCGGTAGTCCTCCGGTCGCCGATCGAATGACACCGTCGTCATGGCTCTCGATTCTCTACTTGTTTTTCCCGAACGTCAACGTTGTGTAGAGAGTGGATCTCGCGCCTATCGTGCTCAGCATGGCTGACCTCAAACCCCGGTCGCGGGACGTGACGGATGGACTGGAACGCGCGGCGGCTCGCGGCATGCTGCGCGCGGTCGGGATGGGCGACGAGGACTTCGCCAAACCGCAGATCGGCATCGCGTCCTCATGGAACGAGATAACACCGTGCAACCTGTCTCTGCAACGGCTCGCCCAGGCGAGCAAGCAGGGAGTGCACGCCGGCGGCGGCTACCCGATGGAGTTCGGCACGATCTCGGTGTCCGACGGGATCTCGATGGGCCACGAGGGCATGCACTTCTCGCTGGTGTCGCGGGAGATCATCGCCGACTCGGTGGAGACGGTGATGGAGGCCGAGCGCCTGGACGGCGCGGTGCTGCTCGCCGGGTGCGACAAGAGCCTGCCCGGGATGCTGATGGCCGCCGCACGGCTGGACGTCGCGGCGGTGTTCCTCTACGCCGGGTCGATCCTGCCGGGCAATGTGGACGGCCGCGAGGTGACGATCATCGACGCGTTCGAGGCGGTCGGCGCGTGTGCCCGCGGGCTGATCTCCCGCGAGGAGGTCGACAAAATCGAACGCGCCATCTGCCCCGGTGAGGGCGCGTGCGGCGGGATGTACACGGCGAACACGATGGCGTGCGCGGCCGAGGCGCTGGGCATGTCGCTGCCCGGCTCGGCGAGCCCGCCGTCGGTGGACCGGCGGCGCGACCGGTTCGCCCGGGAGAGCGGCGAGGCCGTGGTCGGGATGCTCGGCGCCGGGATCACCGCCCGTGACGTGCTCACGCGCGAGGCGTTCGAGAACGCGATCGCCGTCGTGATGGCGCTCGGCGGGTCCACCAACGCGGTGCTGCACCTGCTGGCCATCGCCCACGAGGCCGAGGTCGATCTGACGCTGGACGACTTCACCCGGATCGGTGACCGGGTGCCGCACCTGGCCGACGTCAAGCCGTTCGGGCGGCACGTGATGACCGCGGTCGACCGGGTCGGCGGGGTGCCGGTGGTGATGAAGGCCCTGCTGGACGCGGGTCTGCTGCACGGCGACTGCCTCACCGTGACGGGCAAGACGCTGGCCGAGAACCTGGCCGAGCTGGCCCCGCCGGAGCTGGACGGCGAGGTCGTGCGGAAGCTGTCCAACCCGATCCACCCGACCGGCGGGCTCACGATCCTGCACGGCAGCCTCGCGCCGGAGGGCGCGGTCGTGAAGAGCGCCGGGTTCGACTCGTCGCGGTTCGAGGGCACGGCGCGGGTGTTCGACGGCGAGCAGGCCGCGATGGACGCGCTGCCGACGCTGCAGCCCGGTGACGTGGTGGTGATCCGGTACGAGGGGCCGCGCGGCGGGCCCGGGATGCGCGAGATGCTCGCCGTGACGGGCGCGATCAAGGGCGCCGGGCTGGGCAAGGATGTCCTGCTGCTCACGGACGGCCGGTTCTCCGGCGGCACCACCGGGTTGTGCATCGGGCACGTCGCCCCGGAGGCCGCGCACGGCGGCCCGATCGCCTTCGTCCGCGACGGCGACCCGATCGTGCTCGACATGGAGACGCGAACGCTCGACGTGGGCATTTCCGAGGCGGAGATGGCCGAACGCCGGTCCGGCTGGGAAACGCCCCCGCCGCCGCGCCGCACCGGCGTGCTGGCCAAGTACGCCCGTCTGGTCGGTTCCGCCGCACAGGGGGCCGTCTGCTCGTAGATGACTAAGTCCTAACCCTGGGTGGGATGTGGAGATGGGTGAAGGATGCTGAACCGCTGACGCTGGCGGTGGCGCAAGTGCTGCTGGGGTGCGTTCCGAGGCCCGGTGGCTGCGGTTCGTGCCTCGCCAGGTACCGGGCGCGTTCCCGTATCTGCCCGGCCGCAACGACTCCTCGCCCTCACCGCCGCCATCTGGCACAACCGCGCCACCGGCCAACCCACCACCCGATCCCTGATCGCCTACGACCACTAACCAAGATCGGACTTACATCTAGACGTAGTATTGACGAATCGTTCAACAATCCAATAATGTCCTCCGCCACTGGGGGCGGCACACGGTGCGCCCATTCCTGGCGAAGGAGTTCCCGCATGCGTGCACGACGTTCGTTGTTCGTCGCCCTGGCATCCTCGATCGGCGCGGTCCTCGCGCTGCTCGTCCCGGGAACGGCCGCGGCTTCGGACTACAACATCGCGACGGCCTCCAGCGGCCCGAGCGGCAACTACTGGTACTACTGCGTGACGGACACCGGGGTGGAGGGCTGCTACCAGCCCTACGGCGACCTGTTCTATGTCCGCGACACGAAGGCGAACGGGCAATCGGCCGAGGTCCGCTGGTACAACAACCTGAACGGGTCGCCCTACCGCCAGGGCACGTGCCGGAACAACCTCGGCTCGGGCCACTGGGGCGTGTGCGACAAGGACTTCCGCGAGGACAGCACGATCCGCTTCGGGGTGGACGGCGTGGGCAACGACGCGCGCCTGTACTCGCCGACGCTCTACGCCTGACGCCCGCGGCCGGACCGCCGACACGCGGTCCGGCCCCGTCCGCTCCTAGAGGGAGCCGAAGAACTGCCGGATGTCCCGCACCAGTTCCGCCGGGGCCTGGTGCGCGGCGTAGTGCCCGCCGACGTCGTAGGTGCGCCAGCTGACGATGTTCTTGTGGTCGCGCTCGGCGAAGCGGCGGATGGACTGGAAGTCGTTCGCGAAGCCGGCCAGCGCGAGCGGCACCGTGGTCGGCTCGGCGGGCGGCTCGGTCTGCGCGTCCTCCCAGTAGAACCGCATCGAGGACGCCGTGGTTCCGGTCAGCCAGTAGATCGCCAGGTTCGTCACCACGAAGTCGTCGTCGAGGCCGGCGAGCAGCTGGCCGTTCCAGCCGGCCAGCCCGGCCGGCGAATCGGCCAGCGCGTGGGCCAGCGTCTGCGGCTGCTGGGCCTGCAGCTGGTTGAACGCGCCCATCTTCGACCAGAACCACTGCAGGTGCTCCAGCGCGGACCCTTCCTCCGGCGTCAGGTCGGCCATCTCGGCGGGATCACCCGACGGGAACGAGAAGATCTGCGTGACGTGCACGCCCACGACGTGCGACAGGTCCACCCGGCCGACCTCGGGTGAGATCAGCGAGCCGCCGTCGTTGCCGACCGCGCCGTAGCGCTCGTAGCCGAGGCGGGCCATCAGCTCGGCCCACGCCTTCGCGACGCGGTACCGGTTCCAGCCGCGCTCGCGGGTCGGGCCGGAGAAGCCGAACCCCGGGATCGACGGGATCACCAGGTGGAAGTCGCGGGACAGCGGCTCGATCACGTCGAGGTACTCCACCACCGAACCGGGCCAGCCGTGCGTGAGGATCAGCGGCAGCGCGTCCTCGCGCGCCGACCGGACGTGCAGGAAGTGGACGTTCTGGCCGTCGATCTCGGTGGTGAACTGCGGATGGGCGTTCAAACTCGCTTCGAAGGCGCGCCAGTCGTAGCCGTCGCGCCAGTACTCGACCAGCTCACGCACGCGGGCGACCGGCACGCCGTAGTCGGCGCCGCCGTCGGCGAGCTCTTCGCTGAACCGGGTGCGGGCGAGGCGATCGGCCAGGTCGTCCAGGTCGGCCTGCGGGACGTTGATGCGGAAGGGCTTGATCTCGGTCATGACACCAAGCTAGAAGCCCAATAGGAAGACTTCTTTCCTATTGATCGGGCAGACTCGGGAAAATGCTGGAGACCTCAGCCCGACTGCTCCGCCTGCTGTCCCTGCTGCAGACACCCCGCGACTGGACCGGCGCCGAACTGGCCGAACGGCTCGAGGTGAGCACCCGCACCGTCCGCAACGACGTCGAGCGGCTGCGCAACCTCGGCTACCCGGTGCACGGCACACGCGGCTCGGTCGGCGGCTACCGGCTGGGCGCGGGCGCCGCGCTGCCGCCGCTCCTGCTCGACGACGAGGAGGCTGTGGCGGTCGCGATCAGCCTGCGGACGGCGGCCGGCTCGCTCACCGGCGTCGAGGAAACGGCGTTGCGGGCGCTGACGAAGCTGGAACAGGTACTGCCGTCGCGGTTGCGGCGCCGCGTGCGAGCGCTGAGCACGTACGCCGTCCGCGCGCCCACCGACAGCGAAGGGCCACGCGTGAGCGGCGAAACCTTGAGCCTCCTCGCCGCGGCGTGCCGCGACCACGAGCGGCTGCGGTTCGACTACACCGGCCACGACGGCACGACCAGCCGGCGCGTCGCCGAGCCGTACCGGCTGGTGAACTGGGGGCGCCGCTGGTACCTCGTGGCCTGGGACTGCGACCGCGGCGACTGGCGCACCTTCCGCGTGGACCGGATGGAGCCGAAGATCCCGTCCGGCCCCCGGTTCACCCCGCGTGAGCTGCCGGAAGAGGTGACCGACCGGGTGCGCCGCGGGGTGTCGGCGGCGGCGTGGCGGCACCACGCGGAGGTGACCGTGCACGCCCCGGCGGACGTGGTGCGCGAGCGGATCAACCCGGCGGTGGGCGCGGTCGAGGCGATCGACGCGACGAGGTGCGTGCTGCACACCGGCGCGGACACCGTGCAGAGCATCGCCGTGCACCTGGGTCTGCTGGACCTGGATTTCACCGTGACCGGGCCGCCGGAACTCGTCGAACGGCTGCGCGTCCTGTCGCGGCGCTACCGGAAGGCCGTGTCGTGAAACCCTTCCAGACCACGCGTCTCGCGGACGCCGTCGAAGTCACCGCCCCCGACGGGTCCGCGGTCCGTCCACTGTGCACACTGCCGGGCGTGGCGAGCTTCGCGCACTTCGCGCTGGAGCCGGAGCAGGTGTCGCAGGCCGTGTCGCACGCGACCGTGGAGGAGATCTGGTACGTGGTCGGCGGCAGCGGCCGGATGTGGCGCGGGCAGGGCACGCGCGAGGAGGTCACCGAGCTGGCGCCCGGGGTGTGCCTGACGATCCCGCTCGGCACGGCGTTCCAGTTCCGGGCGGGCGCGGACGGGCTGGCGGTGGTCGCCGTGACGACGCCACCGTGGCCGGGCGCGGGCGAGGAGGCCTCGCCCACGGCCGGCCACTGGTGACCGTTGACTGAATTTCAAAATTGGTCATAAGCTAGCCACATGGATCGCCGGGAGCGGGCGGAACGCATCCTCGACGCGGCCGCCGACCTGCTGCTGCGCTGGGGCTACCAGAAGGTGACGGTCGACGACGTGGCCGATCGGGCCGGGGTCGGCAAGGGCACCGTCTACCTGCACTGGAAGTCGCGTCAGGACCTGTTCCACTCCGTGTTCCGGCGCGAGCTGGCCGCGGCCTCCGACGAACTCGTCGCCGCCGTCCGCGCGGATCCGCGCACGGTCCTGCTGCACGAGCTGACCCGCGTGAATTTCGAGTCGGTCAACCGCCGCCCCCTCCTGCGGGCGCTCACGCGAGCCGATCCGAACGTGCTCGGCAAGCTCGCCCGCGAACGGGCGGAGTCACGACACGACGAGGCCCTCGCCGGCTACTTCCGGCTGCTCACCGAGCACGGCCTGGTGCGCGACGACCTGCCGTTCGACGACCTCCGCTACGCCTGGCACGCCACGCTCGAAGGCTTCTTCCTGTCCCCGCCGCACCCCGGCGCCGCGGACCTGCTCGCCGCGACCGTGCGCGGCGCCTTCGAACCGGCGGGCGAACCGGATCCGGCGCTGCTGGCCGAGCTCGCGCCCCGGGCCGCCGAACTGCTCACCGAGATCGGGAACGAGCACCGCACCTTCTACGACGGGGGAAACCCATGAGGATCGGCCTGATGCTCGACGACGCGGGCAAGACCATCGACGACATCGTCGCGGCGGCCCGCTCCGGTCTGCCCGCGCTGTGGCTGGGCCAGCGGTTCGGCTGGGACCCGCTGACCGCGCTGGCCGTCGCCGGGCGGGAGGTGCCCGGGATCGAGCTCGGCACCGCGATCGTGCCGACCTGGCCGCAGCACCCGATCACCCTGGCCACGCGCGCGTTGAGCACGCAGTCGGCCACCGGCAACCGGCTCAGCCTCGGCGTCGGGCTCAGCCACCCGGTCATGGTCGAAGGCCAGTACGGCCTCCCCTACGACCGACCGGCCAGGCACCTCCGCGAGTACCTGAGCGCACTCGGGCCGCTGCTGCGTGGGGAAACCGTTGCCCACCAAGGGGAAACGTTGACAGCACGAGCGCGGCTGGAAGTGGCCGGGGCGACGCCGCCCGCGCTGCTGGTGTCCGCGCTCGGGGACCGGACGTTGCGCGTCGCGGGCGAGCTGGCGGACGGGACGATCACCACCTGGGCGGGGCCGCGCACGCTTGGCGAGCACATCGTCCCGAAGATCAGGAAGGCCGCTGCCGGGCGGGCCGAGCCACGCGTGGTGGCGGGCGTGGTGGTGGCGGTGACCGACGAGCCGGACGCTATCCGCGCGTGGGTCGCGCGGGAGTACGGCATCGCCGGGACGCTGCCCGCGTACCGCGCGGTCCTCGACCGGGAGGGGGTACGGGAGATCGCGGAGGTCGTCGTCGCCGGCGACGAGGACGCGGTCGAACGGGAACTCCGGCGTCAGCTGGACGCCGGAGCCACCGAGTTCGCCGCCGCCCTCGTCGGGTCACCGGCGGAGCAGGATCGGACGCTGGAACTGTTGCGGAGCCTGAACTCCTAGTACCGGTCCGTCGTGTACGGCGTGCCGCTCTCGATGCTCGGGCTGACCCGCGGGTCGCGGCCCTCCTGCCCGGGCACCGGCGAGACGACCGGGTCGTTGAGCGAGTGGTCCGCCGGTCGCGGGGCGTTCATCCGCGTGTTGATCTGCTCGACGACCTGTTCCTCGCGCTGGCGCGACAGCACGGCGATGGTGATGCCGTGGGCCAGCGCCAGCACCAGCAGGAACACGCCGATGCGTCCCACGATCGCCGTCGGCGTGGTGCCGCCGGGGAAATCGATCGTGGAGATGAGCGCGAGCACGCCCAGCGTCGCGATGTGGAACAGCACCGCGACCAGCCGGGCCATGGACGCCCCCGATTCCGATTCGCCCTGCCCGTTCGCCAGGTACCGCTTCCCGCTGTGGTAGACGAACTGACCGTCGACCAGGACGATCAGCGCGCCTATCACGAGGAAGGCCACATAGGCGTTCGTGTCCATGACGAGCTCCTCTCCTCACCGTGAGTCGAGTACCCGTCACGCTTCCGAGCGAAACCCGCGTGTCGTGGCAGCTCAGCGCAGGTGGCGCCGCGAATCCGGGGTCCGGGCGGTGATCGCGCGGGCGTCGAGGAGCTCCAGCAACGGCACCGCGACCCGGCGCGTCGTGTCCAGCGCTCGCCGGGCCTCGCTGACCGTGAACGGCTGCGGCAGCGTCCCCAGCACCTCGGCGGCCCGCGGAACCGCGTCCGGGCCGAGGAACACCCCGTCGGCGATCCGGGTGAGCCGCCCGGCCCGCACCGCCGCCGCCAGTTCCCGCGTGCCCAGCCCCAGCTCGGCGAGGTCGTCGGCCTCGGGCGCGCGGAACGGCTGCGACCGGAACCGCTCGTCCAGCCGTGCCAGCGCGGACAGCACCGGCGCGGGCAACCCCGCGCCCGGGCGCCGCACGAGGCCGTCGGCCATCACCAATCCGGTGCCGTCCAGCGCGGCCGGCACCAGCTCGGCCGCGGGCAGGCCGGTCGCCTGGCGCAGCGCCTCCACCGGCATCCCGGCCGCGACGGGGTTGCGAGATGACCACTCGTCGAACCGCGACCGCGCCTCCTCGCGTGCCCGCGCGATGGCCGCGTCGTCCACGATCCACTCGCCGATCCGCTTGCCCGTCAAGGGAAATCCCATCGCCCGCAGCTCGCTCGCGCGGGCGATCGGCGGCGGCGCCACCCGGCCGGCTGCCAGCTCGGCCGCCCGCGCACGCGCCGCACCGCGACGCCGCAGCAGCGGCGGCCGCACGTCCAGCACCGTGACCCCGGCCGCGATCCGGTGCTCGCCGGGGTCCCGCAGGAGCCCGACATCCCCGATGCGCAGCGGCAACGGTTCCCGCAACCGCAGGCGCGCCGCGTCCGTCCCCAGTGGACGGACGTGCACCGGGACCGCCGCCGCGCCGAGGTGCAGCACCAGCTCCCGGTGCAGCTCCCCCTGCGCGCGCACGGCCACGTCCACCTCCGACGTGTGCACCCACGCCCCGGGCGTCAGCAGCGCGTCCCCGCGCCGCACCCGGTCGCGGTCCACCCCGCGCAGGTTCACCGCGACCCGCGCCACCGCGGTCACCTCGGTTTCCGCCGCGCCGAGCGACTGCAGCCCGCGCACGCTCACCCGCTCCCCGGCCAGCTCCAGCTCGTCCCCGGCGCGCAGGGTGCCGCCGGCGAGCGTCCCGGTCACCACCGTGCCCGCGCCGCGCACCGTGAACGCCCGGTCCACCCACAGCCGCACGTCCGCCGCCGGATCCGGGGCGGGCAGCCGGTCGACGAGCGCGCACAGCGCCCGGCGCACCGGCGCCAGGTCCCCGCCGCGCCCGATCGACACCGCGTCGCAGCTGCCGAGGACCGCCAGCTGGGAAAGCGCTTCCGCGGTCGCAGGCCCGGGATCGGCGAGGTCGGCCTTGGTCACGACGAGGAGCGCGTGCCGGACGCCGAGCGCGTCGAGCGCCGCCAGGTGTTCCGCCGACTGGGGCATCCACCCCTCGTCCGCGGCCACGACGAACACCACGGCGGGCACCGGGCCGACCCCGGCGAGCATGTTCGGCACGAACCGCTCGTGCCCGGGCACGTCCACGAACGCGAGCCGCCGCCCGTCGATCTCCGTCCAGGCGAACCCCAGCTCGATCGTCAGCCCGCGGCGCTGCTCCTCCGCCAGGCGGTCGGGCCAGGTGCCGGTGAGCCGCTCGACCAGCGTCGACTTGCCGTGGTCCACGTGCCCCGCGGTCGCTACGACGTACACGCGCGCACCGCCGCGAGCAGCAGTTCGTCCTCGTCCGGGCCGACCGTGCGCAGGTCCAGCAGGCACCGGCCGTGCTCGACCCGGCCCACCACGGACGGCGTCCCGGTGCGCAGCGGCTCCGCCAACGCCTCCGGCAGGCTCACCGCGACCGAGGGCAGCTCCACGCCGGGCGCGCCGCCGCCGCCGACCGCCGAACGGCACGACACCACGCTCGCGCCGGGAATCCGCTCGGCCAGCGCGTCCGCCCTCCGCTGCAGGTCCGCCAGGTCGGCGACGAGGGCCCGCGCGACCGGCGGTTCGGGCCCGCGCAGGGTCGCCTCCAGCGCGGCGACGGTCAACTTGTCGACCCGCAGCGCGCGGGCGGCGGGATGCCTGCGCAGCCGCTCCACCAGCTCGGCCGAGCCCAGCAGCAGCCCGGCTTGCGGGCCGCCGAGCAGCTTGTCGCCGCTCGCGGTCACCAGGTCGGCGCCGTCGCGCAGGGTCGTGGCCGCGTCCGGCTCGTCCGGCAGGACCGGGTGCGGCGCCAGCAGCCCGGAACCGATGTCGACGACCAACGGCGCGTCCAGCGTGGCGAGTTCACGCACCGACGCCTCCGCGGTGAACCCGGTGACGCGGAAGTTCGACGGGTGCACCTTCAGCACGAAGCCGGTGTCCGGGCCGAGCGCCGCGGCGTAGTCGCGCAGGCTGGTCCGGTTCGTGGTGCCGACCTCGCGCAGCCGCGCGCCGGCGGACGCCAGCAGCTCCGGGATGCGGAACCCGTCGCCGATCTCGACCAGCTCGCCGCGGCTGATCACGATCTCCTTGTCGGGCGCCAGCGCGAGCGCGGCCAGCAGCAGCGCCGCGGCGTTGTTGTTCACCACGTGCACCCCGCCCGCGGCCGGCACCGCCTCGGCGAGCGCCGCCAGCGCACCCCGGCCGCGGCGGGCCCGGCGGCCGGTGGCGAGGTCGAACTCGACGTCGGTGCTGCGCCCCGCGGTGGCCACGGCGTCCAGCGCGGCCTGCGACAACGGGGCCCGGCCGAGGTTGGTGTGCACGACCACCCCGGTCGCGTTCACCACCGGCCGCAACGAGGTCGCGGACGACGGCAGCGCCGCGATGGCCTGCTCGGCGACCTGCTCCGGCTCGATCTCCCCGGCGCGCGCCCGGTCCTGCGCCGCCACGACCGCGGCCTTGACCAGGGCGCGGCCGAGCACGCGCTCCGCCTCGGCCAGGCGCGGGTGCGCGAGCAGCACGTCGGTCCGCGGCACGCGGCGACGGGGGTCCGTCACTCCTCGCTCCTCCCTGGGTGGCGGAGGCGGACGGGAATCGAACCCGCCGGCGACAGCGGCTGCCGCCCAACGGTTTTGAAGACCGCGCCGGTCACCAGACCGGATACGCCTCCTCGGGGGACACCCCATGATCGCAACTTCACGCGGCCCGCGCAGCGCGAAGACGGCACGATGATGGCATGGGCCATCGACTGACGCAGTACGCGCACGGCGGCGGGTGCGCGTGCAAGATCCCGCCGGGCGAGCTGGAGGACGTGGTGCGCGGGCTGGTCGGCAGGCAGCCGACCGACCCGGCCGGGGAACTGCTGGTCGGCCTGGACGACGGCGACGACGCGGCCGCCGTGCGGATCTCCGACGGGCTCGCGTTGATCGCCACCACGGACTTCTTCACGCCCGTCGTCGACGACGCCTACGACTGGGGGCGCATCGCGGCGGCCAACGCGTTGTCCGACGTCTACGCGATGGGCGGCCGCCCGGTGGTGGCGGTGAACCTGCTCGGCTGGCCGCGGGACGTGCTGCCGTTCGAACTGGCGGCGGAGGCGCTGCGCGGCGGGGCGGACGTCTGCGCCGACGCCGGGTGCCACCTCGCCGGCGGGCACAGCGTCGACGACCCGGAGCCGAAGTACGGGCTCGCGGTCACCGGCGTCGGCGATCCGGATCGCCTGCTGCGCAACGATTCCGCCCGGCCCGGAATGGCGTTGTCGCTGACCAAGCCGCTGGGCATCGGGGTGCTGAACTCGCGGCACAAGGCGACCGGCGAGCGCTTTCCGGAGGCGATCGAGGTGATGACCACGCTGAACGCCCCGGCCGCCGATGCCGCACTGGACGCCGGCATCACCGCGGCCACCGACGTGACCGGCTTCGGCCTGCTCGGGCATCTGTACAAGATGGCGCGGGCCAGCGGGGTGACCGCCGTCGTGAACTCAGCCGCGGTGTCCTATGTGGACGGCGCACGAGCGGCACTGGCCGAGGGCTACGTCAGCGGCGGCACGCGGCGCAACCTCGACTGGGTGCGGCCGCACACCGACCTGTCCGCGGTGGCCGAGGAGGAGGCCCTGCTCCTCGCCGACGCCCAGACCTCGGGCGGCCTCCTGCTGGCAGGCGAAATCCCCGGCGCCCCGGTGATCGGCGAGTTCGTCCCGCGCGGGGAGCACGTCGTGGTGGTGCGCTGATCTAACCTGATCGCCATGGGGGACGACGAGCTGATCGCGGGCGTCCTGTTCGGTGACGACGCGCGCGACCTGCTCGCCGCGGAGCGGATCCCGCTGCGCGAGGCGCACGAGACGTTGTCCGCGGACCCGGAGCTGCGCGAACGGCTGACCAGCGGCCGCGTCACCTTCCTGCGCGACCCCGCCTTCGAAGGCGTGATCACGTCGAGGCTGCCCGAGCACCGGCTCGTCGACCTCCGGCTCGCCGCCGCCTTCGCCGTCGTGTTCGGCTACCACCTGCTGCTGGTCCGGGCCTGGCCGCAGCTGCCGTGGGGGTTCGCCGCGTTCGCGGTGGCTGCCTACCTCGCCGTGCTGGCGATCGCCTGCCGCATCGGGTACCGCTGGATCGCGCCGCTGCGCGGGCTGTTCCGCCGCGTCGGCGCGTTGCCCGTCGAGGACCTGTGGCGCGTGTACGCGGTCGAGCAGATCGTGTGGCCGGCGCTGGTCCGCTACGTCAAGGAGAAGCGGACTCCGCCGGACAGCACCGAGTTCACCTACCGCGCGGTCGACGGCCTCTACCGGGAATCCCCCAGCGCGACGCCGGTCATCACGGGCGCCGGGGAGCGTCTGCGCACCGCCGTCGCACGGTCGGAGACCGGGGCGATCGCGCTCGCCGGGCACCGCGGGGTCGGCAAGACCACCGCCATCCGGTTCGTCGCGGGCGGGGTGCTCGGTGATCCGGATCGGCCGCCGCTCGCCGTGGTCGCGTCCGCGCCCGCCCGCTACGACGCCCGCGACTTCGTCCTCTACCTGCACGCCCTGCTGTGCAAGGAGGTCATCACCCGCACCCACGGCGCCGGGCAGCCGCACCGCTGGGCGACCTTCGCACGCCTGGCGGCGCCGGTCCGGCGGCGGGAACGGGCCGTGCACGTGGTCCGTTCCCTGCTGGCCCACCTCGTCGCGATCGCGGTGCCGGTGCTCCTCGGCGCGTGGGCGTGGGGACGGCCGCCGCTGGAGTTCGTCACCGATCCGCCGCCGCTGTTCCGCGACCTGACCGGCTGGCGGATCGCGGTTCTGGTACTCGCCGGGCTCGTCGCACTGGCCGTCGTCGCCGACCTGGGCGCGTTCGCCTGGCGGGCGGTGCGCGGGCTGCGCCCGGTGCGGCCGGCCGACCCGCGCCTGCGTGAGCTGCGCGCGGTCGCCGGGCAGCAGCTGCGCCGCATCCGGTTCCTGCAGACCTACACCACCGGCTGGTCCGGCAAGCTCACCCTGCCGCTGAAGAGCGAGGCCGGCTGGACCCGCTCCACGCAAAGCGCCGAACAACAGCTCAGCTACCCCGAGGTCGTCGACGAGTTCCGCGCCTTCGCCGAACACGCGGCGGAGGTGCTGCGGGCCACCGGCGTGACCGAGCGGGTGGTCATCGCGATCGACGAGCTGGACAAGATCGCCGAGCCGGAGAAGGCCCAGGAGCTGATCAACGACATCAAGGGCGTCTTCGACGTGCCCGGGTGCCTGTTCCTGGTGTCGGTGTCGGACGACGCGATCGTCTCCTTCGAGCGCCGCGGCATCCCCGCGCGCGACGCGTTCGACAGCGCCTTCTCCGAGATGGTGCGGCTGGACAACTTCACCCCGGACGACACGCGGAACTGGATCAGCCGGCGCGTCCTCGGGCTGCCGGAGCAGTTCGTCTGCCTGTGCCACTGCCTGTCCGGCGGCCTGCCCCGCGATCTGCGGCGCACGGTCGTCGAACTGCTCGACGTGCCTGCCGGGCAGCCGCTGAGCGCCGTCGTCGAGGTGCTGGTCCGGCGCGAGCTGGACCGCAAGGCGCACGCCTTCACCGGGGCCGCGCGCGGCATCGAACCCTCGCCGGAGCGGTCCGGCCTCATCGCGGACCTGGTGTCGATCCCGACCGTGCGCGGGCCCGGGGAGCTGCGCGCGCTGGCGACGAAGATCGATTCGGGCGACGGGCTCGCCGCGCTGCGCACGCAGGCCGCCGCGTACCTGCTGTTCAGCGCGACGATCCTGGAGGTGTTCACCGACGACCTCACCCGCGACCGGCTGTACGGCGTGCCCGGCGGCGAGCCACAGCTGCTCGCGCTGGCCCGGCAGCAGATGGCGTTCGACCCGCGGGTGTCGATGGACCTGCTCGCGTCCTTCCGCGCCGCCCGCGGGCTCACGGTGGAATAGCGCCTGTCCGGCAACGGTTTTCCAGGATATGGCCGACCTTGCCGAAGAAGTCCTGAAAGCCGCGAACACCATCGCCGTGGTGGGCCTGAGCCGCGACCCGGCGAAGGCCGCGCACTCGGTTCCGGCCGCGATGCAGGCCGCCGGGTTCCGGGTGATCCCGGTGCACCCCTCCGCCGACGAGCTCCTCGGCGAGAAGGTCTACCGCAGCCTCGCCGACATCCCCGAGCCGGTGGACATCGTCGACGTCTTCCGGCCCGCGCGCGAGGCGCCACAGGTGGCGGAGCAGGCCGTCGCGATCGGGGCCAAGACGCTGTGGCTGCAGCAGGGCATCGTCTCGGCCGAGGCCCGGCGCATCGCCGTGTCCGGCGGGCTGAACTACGTCGAGGACCGCTGCATCGCGGTCGTGCGCGCCCTCGCCCGGATCCGGAAGTGAGTCAGGCGCAGCGCGCGGTCAGCCCGCCGTCGACCGGCAGGCAGACCCCGTTGACGTAGGCCGCCTCGTCCGAGGCCAGGAACACCGCCGCCGCGGCCACGTCCCACGGGCTGCCCATCCGCCCCGTCGGGCTGGCCGCATGCCGCCGAGCCAGCTCACCGGGGTCGGCCGCGATGCCGCGCGTCACCAGCGGCGTCTCGATCAACCCCGGCAGGATCGCGTTGACCCGGATCCCGGCGGCCGCGTACCGCAGCGCCAGCGAGACCGTCAGCTGGTTCACCGCCGCCTTCGCCGCGCTGTAGGCCGGGTAGACGTAACCCGTGTCGCGGATCGCGGCGATCGACGAGACGTTCACGACCGCGCCGCCGCCTGCCGCGAGCATCCGCGGCACCACGTGCTTGCAGGTCAGGAACACCGGCCGCAGGTTCACCGCCAGCGCGGCGTCCCACTCCGCCAGTGACAGGTCCGCCACATCCCCGACCCGGGTCGCGCCGACGTTGTTGTGCAGCACCGACGGCCGCCCCAGCGCGGACGCGGCCTCGACGGCCGCGGCGACCTGTGCTTCGTCCGTGACGTCCGCGGTCAGCGCCACCGCTTCACCGCCCGCCGCCGTGATGGCCGCGGCCGTGCCCGCCGCCTCCGAGGCCCGGATGTCGATCGCCGCGACGCGCGCCCCCTCCCGCGCGAAGGCGAGCGCGGCCGCCTTGCCGTTGCTCATCCCGTCACCGCTCGAGCCCGCACCGAAGACGAGCGCCACCTTGCCGGCCAGTCTCCCCATGCCCCGCAGTATCGGCACGCCACCGGCCCGCCCGGAACCGACGGACGTCGAAGACCATGCGGCGGCCGTTCCGAAAACCGGAGGAACGGCCTGGTGGATCATGGGGTCATGGTCGGGAGCGAACTGCAGCGGAGGGTCGACGCGCTCGCGGAGGATCTCGGCCGGTCGGTGGCGATCAACGATCCGTCGGTCCGGCTGCTGTGCGCGAGCAGGCACTTCGGCGACGAGGACGCCGTGCGGGTGCGGGCGATGCTGCAGCGCAGCGCGGGCAGCGAGGCGATCGGCCACATCCTCGCCCAGGGCGTGACCCGCTGGGCCGGCCCCGGCGTCATCCCGCCCCGGCCCGACCTGGACATGCTCGCCCGCGTGAGCATGCCGCTGCGCTGGCGCGGCACCCTCCTCGGCCTGCTGATGGTGATCGACCCGGACGGCACCCTCACCGCCGCCGACCTGGACGCGATCAAGACCGCCGCCGAACCCATGGCCGCCCTGCTCTACCGGGACTTCCTGGTCGCCGACTCGGAACGCGCGGCCCGCGAGGAGACCCTGCGACGCCTGCTCAGCGCGGACCCGGCCGAGCGCGCGGTCACGCACGACTTCCCCGACACGTCCACGGTCCTGATCGCCGAGGTCCTCTCGGGCGAATCCGCGCGGATCGAGGTGGCGCTGCGGACGGCGCTGGAGGCCGCGACCCGCGGCCGCGAACCGTCCTTCTACGTGCGCGGACGGCAGGGCGTGCTGCTCGGCGCCGCGGACGCCGCGGCGATCGTCAAGCAGGCCGAGGACGTCCTCGGCGCGGGCGCCCGCTGCGTCGCCGGCATCGGCACGTCCGCCGACGGCCAGGCGTGGATCGCCCGGGACCGCGCCGCCGTCGCCGTCCGCGCCGCCGCGACGCTGCCCCGCTTCGACGGCATCGCGCACTGGGACGACCTCGGCGCCTACGGCCTGCTCCTGCGCGTCCCCGCACCGGCCAGGGCGCACCTGCCCGAACCGCTGCTCGCGCTGGTCGCCAAGGACCCGGGCGGACGGCTCGTGGAAACCCTCGCCGCCTACCTCGACCACGCCGGATCGAGCCTGGACACAGCCGCCGCGCTGCACATCCACCGCACGTCGCTGTACTACCGGCTGCACCGCATCGAGGAGATCACCGGACTCGACCTCGCCGACGGCGAGCACCGGCTCACCCTGCACCTCGGCCTGAAACTGCTCCCCCTGGTGCGCGACTGACCTGCCCGTTTCGACAGGATGAGGAATCGCGGCCGGCAAAACCCGACCACCGTAGGTCGTCACCCGCCGGGGTTGCGCAGATACTCCCACCGGATCAACCGGCCCCGAAGGAGCAGCCGATGAGTACCGCCGCGCAGACGTCCGCCGCCCCGGTGTCGGCCTCGCGGATCGCGATCGCCAGTTTCATCGGCACGGCCATCGAGTTCTACGACTTCTACCTCTACGGCACTGCCGCGGCGCTGGTGTTCGGGCACCAGTTCTTCCCGACGTTCTCCCCGCTCGCCGGCACGCTGGCCGCGTTCGCGACCTTCGGGGTCGGGTTCGTCGCGCGACCCGTCGGCGCGGTCGTGTTCGGGCACTTCGGCGACCGGATCGGGCGCAAGACGATGCTCGTCGCGTCGCTGCTGGTCATGGGCACCGGCACGGTCGCGATCGGCGCGCTACCCACCTACAGCGCGATCGGCATCGGCGCGCCGATCCTGCTCGTGCTGTGCCGGTTCCTGCAGGGCTTCGGGCTCGGCGGCGAGTGGGGCGGCGCGGTGCTGCTGGCCACCGAGTACGCGCCACGCAACCGGCGCGGCCTGTGGTCGAGCTTCCCGCAGATGGGGCCCGCGATCGGGTTCATCATCGCGGGCGGCGCGTTCCTGGTGCTGGGCGGGACGATGTCGCAGGAGTCGTTCGACGACTGGGGCTGGCGGATCCCGTTCCTGGCCAGCTCGCTGCTGATCGTCATCGGCTACTACATCCGGATGAAGATCGCCGAGACGCCGGTGTTCGAGCGCGCGATGGCCGAGCACGACAAGGCGAAGGTGCCGATCGTCGAGGTCCTGCGGCGGCAGCCGAAGACCCTGTTCCTCAGCACGTGCGCGTTCATCCTTGCGCACACGCTCTTCTACACGATCACCACGTTCTCGCTGTCCTACGGCACCACGGTGCTGGAGCTGGACAAGAACATGCTGCTGATCTGCGCCATGATCAGCGCGCTCGTGATGGGCCTGGCGACCCCGCTGCTCGCGACCTGGTCGGACCGGGTCGGCCGTCGCCGGGTGTGCCTCGGCGCCGCGGTGCTCGCGGTGGCCTGGGCGTTCCCGCTGTTCGCCCTGATCAACACGGGCAACCCGGTGCTGATCGCGCTCGCGATGGCCGTCGGGATGATCGCGTTCGCCGCGTTGTTCGCGCCGATGGGCGCGTTCCTGCCGGAGCTGTTCGCGACCCGCTACCGCTACACCGGGGCGTCGATCGCGTACAACGCCAGCGGCGTGATCGGCGGTGGCGTGAGCCCGATCCTGGCCACGCAACTCATCGCCGCGACGGGTTCGTCCCTGCCGGTTTCCGGGTACGTCGCCGGGATAGCGGTGATTTGCGCGGTGTGCGTCTGGTTCCTGCGCGAGACCCGGGGCAACGAACTCGAGTGAGATCGACGCGCGTTGTTCGCCCGGGCGTCGCCTGGCGGTCGGCACCGCCACACGCGGAACGGACAAAGTGCGCACATGTCTGACATCACTCGAAGGGGTGCACTCGGCCTCGCCGGCGCGGGTGCGGTGACGTTGATGACCGCGAGCGGGGCGCAGGCCCAGCCCGGGGACGGCGCGGTGATCGGCCGCGCCGCCGGCGACACGCTGCACGTGACCACGTTCAACATCCGCCTGGACACGAAGGCCGCGCCGGGCACGCCGGACTCGTGGACCGACCGGCGGCCGGTGCTCGCGCGGTTCCTGGAGATCGAGCAGCCGACTGTGCTGGGCATCCAGGAGGGCCTGTACCACCAGGTCAAGGAGATCGCGGCCGACCTGCCCAAGCACTACGAGTGGATCGGCCTCGGCCGCGAGGGCGGCGGGCGCGGCGAGTTCATGGCGATCTACTACGACACGCGCCGCGTCGAGCCGCTCGACTTCGACCACTTCTGGCTGTCCGACACGCCGTACGTGATCGGGTCGAAGTCGTGGGGCAACAACGTCGTCCGCATGGTCACCTGGGGCCGCTTCCGCGATGCCCGCACCGGCAAGGAGTTCGTGCACGTCAACACGCACTTCGACCACCAGTCGGAGAACGCGCGGCAGCGCAGCGCGGCCTTGGTGCGCGACCGGATCGCCGGCTTCGACCCGGCGCTGCCGGTGGTGCTGACCGGCGACTTCAACACGCCTGCCGACTCGGTGTCGTACCGGACGCTGATCGAGGGCGGCCTGTCCGACACCTGGCGTACGGCGGCCAAGCAGCTCACGCCGGAGTGGGGCACGTTCCCGAACTACCGCGACCCGGTGCTCGGCGCGAACCGCATCGACTGGGTGCTGGCGAACCCACGGGTGTCGGTCCTGGCGGCGGCGATCAACACGTTCCGCGTCGACGGCCGCTACCCGTCCGACCACGTGCCGGTGCAGGCGCTGGTGCGGCTGGTCTGAAAAAAGTCCGGCCGCGGTGTCCAGCGCGGTGGGAGGCTGTTCGTCACAAGTGGGCGCCGGTCAGCGCTTCCCGCGTCTCGGTGCAGGGACCCCATTCCGCCGGACACCGGCACGGCGGTGGCGGTCGCAGCCGGGTCGAGCGCGTGGCCGCCGCGGCGGCCTGACCGAACTCTCGAGCGCGCCGACCTCGACGAGGCGGTGAAGCTCGCCGCGCAGCTCCCGGCGGCCTGGGACGGCGTCGTGGAGGTCCGCCCGGTGATCGAGTTCTGACCGTGGAGGCCGGTGACGCGGTCGCGCGGCTGGTGCGGGACGAGGGGACCCGCGTGCTGGCCACGCTGATCCGCGTCACCGGCAGCGTCGGCCTCGCCGAGGACGCGGTGCAGGACGCCGTCATGCGGGCGCTGGAGACCTGGCCGCGCGACGGCGTGCCGGACAACCCGCGTGGCTGGCTGCTGGTCACCGCGAAGCGGCGGGCCGTGGACCTGTTCCGCCGCGAGGCCGCGTTGTCGCTGGAGGCTCAGGTGGCGCTCGCCTTGCGGACGCTCGGCGGGTTGTCGACCGCCGAGGTCGCGCGGGCGCGGATCCCGTACCGCGTGCCGGAGGCGGCCGAGCTGCCGGACCGGCTGACGGCGGCGCCGACCAGGTGCGCGCCGATCTGACCGCGGAGGCGATCCGGCTCGCGCGGCTGCTGGCTTCGCAGATGCCCGACGAGCCGACGGTGCTGGGCTGCTCGCGTTGCTGCTGCTGCAGAACTCCCGTCGCGACGCGCGGGTGGACGCCGACGGGGCGCCGGTGCTGCTGCCGGACCAGGACCGGTCGCGGTGGGACCGCTCCGCGATCAAGGAGGGCGTGTCGCTGGTGGGCCGCGGCCTGCGGCGCGCGGTGGAACCGGACCGGTACGTCGTCCAGGCCGCGATCGCCGCCTGCCACGCGCTGGCGCCGTCCTACGCCGGGACGGACTGGGACGCCGTGATCTCCTGGTACGACGTGTTGCTGCGCATCTCCGGCACGCCGGTGGTCCGCCTGAACCGCGCGGTTGCGGTGGCCGAGCGGGACGGCCCGGCGGCCGGTCTGGCGTTGGTGGACGCGATCCCCGGACTGACGTCGTACCCGTGGTGGCACGCGACCCGCGCCGAACTGCTGCACCGGCTGGGCGCGGCAGCCGAGGCGCGGACCGCGTACCGGCAGGCGCTGGCACTCGGGATGAGCGAGGCGCAGGCCGCCCACCTGCGCCTCGGCGAACTGGGCTGAGGCGTTGCGGTGCTCAGCCGGCCGTCTCGCGTGGCGCCATCTCCGAGATGATGCCCAGCTGCTGCAACGCGCCGAGCATGTCGTAGTTGACCCACATCTCCACGATCCGGTCGTCGGCCCACTTGGCGCACATCATGCCGGTCATCACGTACGTCTTGCCGGTCGCGGGCAGGCCGCGGAACTCCGCCCGCGAGGTGCCGCCCATCGTGAACCGCACCGCGCACAGGTCGCCGTCGACGAGCACGTCGTGGATGTCCATGTGCAGGTCCGGGTTGGCGGTGCGCAGGTCGCCGACCTGGCGCTGGAACCCGGCGACGCCGTCCACCTCGAAGCTCGGGTCGTGGAACGTGCAGTGCGGCGCGCACAGCTCTTCGCAGGCGTCGAGCTCGCCCTGGTTCCACATCAGGTCCAGCACCCGGCGCAACCGTTCGCGCCGCTCGTCGGAAGTCATGAGGTGCCTCCTTCCGGCCGCGCCGGGGCGGGCGGCGCCCGCTGACTACTGCCGCGGCCGCGATCCGCAGTGGACACCCGGTGCGCGCGACGCGGACAGAGGCTTAGGGCTCTTTATCGCGCGGCGCGGACGCGGCGGCCGTAGGGCGAGCGGCGGTGGCCGATGCGGTGCACGGCCAGTGCGAGGAGGCCGAGGCTGAGGGCGGCGAGCACGACGTAGCTGAGCGTCGTGCCGATGCCGTCCCACGCGGCGTGCAGCGCCACGGCGACGACGAACGTCGCGGCGAAGCGGCCCATCCAGCGGGACCGCCCGCGGTGCCGGACGGCGGCCCACAACGCGGCGGCGGTCAGCCCGGTCCACGCCATGTGGGTGGCCGGGCTGAGCACGCCGCGGATCAGCAGCGTCTGGTCGACGGCGCTGATGTCGCCCTGGGACTTGAGGAACGCCACGAGGGCGTAGCCCATCGTTTCGAGCGCCGCGAAGCCCGCCCCGGACGCGACGCCGAGCAGGAGCCCGGTCGCCGCGCGGCGGTCGCGGACGACCACGAGGACCACGGCGGGCGCGATGAGCTTCGCGGTCTCCTCGATGACGCCGACCCCGGCCATCTGGAACGGACCGAGGTCCTTGAGGACGTCGTACTCCAGCGCCCCGGCCGTGACGACGCCGACGACGCCCCCGACCACCGCGACGAGCCCGACGAGCACCGGATCGACCCCGAAGGAGAGCCGGCGCCCCCACACGAAGACGACGAAGGTGGCCGGCCCGACGACCGCGCCGAGCAGGATCAGGGAGGGCACCAGGTTGGGGTTCTCGGTGGCCAGCACAACCCGCCGGACGAGCTCGAACAACCCGAGCCCCACGACGAGCACGAGCACCCACGCCCACCGCCAGGTCACCTTCCAAGTCGCGGTCCGCGTCCGCATGGCACCTCCGCTCAGGCCGGTGACCAGAAATCGGCCCGACGCCAGGCGGCGTTACCCGGTCGGGCGCGGGCAGCTGGACGGCCACCTCGGCCAGCGCGTCCAGCACGGCTTCGCTGACCTGCCCGGTCGCCCGTTCACTCGCGGCGATGACGACAGTGTTGCCCAGACGACGGATACGAGCGCGGTGTTCCCGTTGCCGTCGCGGATTTCGCCGCCCAGACGCTGCCACGCCTCATCCGGACGTCCTCGGCCGGCGGAACGCTTGCTGTCGGCCTTCCGGCTGTTCTGTCCAGGAGCGCGACCGCGATTCCGCCGACTCCGTTCACCGTCGAGAGCTCCCGGCTTGCCCCGGTCGCCTCCGTACGGCATCTTTACGGTCGGCGCGCCGGGAAGTCTGGTCGGCACACCCGTCCTGAGCAGGGCCGGGTGAACGGTCGACGGCAGGAGTGGCGCGGTGATGCTCGTCAGGATCCCGGCAAGAACCGGTGACCGCGCCGAGATCGTCGTACGCTGCGGGCATGCACGCGTCGGAGATGGCCGAGGACTTTCCGGTCGTCGCGTCGGATTCGGACGCTCTCGATGCGGCCCGCCTGCTGGCCGCGAACCGGCTGCCCGGCCTGGTCGTCACCGATCCGCGCGGCCGTCCGGTGGCGGTGCTGCCCGCGTCGCAGGTGGTGCGGTTGCTGGTACCGCAGTACGTCCAGGACGACCCGTCGCTCGCCGGCGTGCTGTCGGAGTCGATGGCCGACCGCGTGGCGGAGAAGCTGCACGGCAAGACCGTCCGCGCCCTGCTGCCCGAGGACCGGCCGGAGCTGCCCGTGGTCAAGACCGACGACACGATCGTGGAGGTCGCCGCCGCGATGGCGCGGTTGCGCTCCCCGCTGGTGGCCGTGGTGGACGGCGACGGGATCACCGGGGTGATCACCGCGTCCCGGCTGCTTGAGCTGGCGCTGCGGTAGGCGGTGCGCGGTGACCGTGCTCGCGATCGTCGTGTTCGCGGTCGCCTACCTGCTGATCGCGACCGACCGCGTCCCGAAGGCGGCCGCCGCGCTGGGCGGGGCGGGGATCGTGCTGGCGGCTGGCGTGGTCGGCTCGGACGAGGCGTTCTACTCGCACGACACCGGCATCGACTGGGACGTCGTGTTCCTGCTGCTCGGCATGATGATCATCGTCGGGATCCTGCGCCGCACCGGGGTCTTCGAGTTCACCGCGATCTGGGCTGCCAAGCGCGCGAAGGGCTCGCCGCTGCGGGTGATGGTCCTGCTGGTCCTGCTGACGGCGACGGCGTCGGCGTTCCTGGACAACGTCACGACGGTCCTGCTGATCGCACCGGTGACGCTGCTGGTGTGCGATCGGCTCGGGATCAGCCCGGTGCCGTTCCTGATCGCCGAGGTGTTCGCGTCGAACATCGGCGGCACCGCGACGCTGATCGGCGATCCGCCGAACATCATCATCGGCAGCCGCGCCGGCCTGACCTTCAACGACTTCCTCGTCCACCTGACGCCGATCGTGGTCGTCGAGGTCGCCGTGTTCGCGCTGGTGCTGCGCCGGCTGTTCCGCGGCGCGTTCGACGCGGACCCGGCGCGCATCGCCGAGGTGATGACCCTCGACGAGCGCGAAGCCATCCGCGACAAGCGGTTGCTGGTGAAGTGCGGCGTCGTGCTGGCGCTGGTGTTCACCGGGTTCATCGGGCATTCGGTGTTCCACCTGGACCCGTCGGTCGTGGCGCTGCTCGGCGCCGGGGTCCTCGTGCTCGTGTCGGGCACCCGCCCGCGGGACTACCTGGCCGCGGTCGAATGGGAGACGCTGCTGTTCTTCGCGGGCCTGTTCATCATGATCGGCGCGCTCGTGCACACCGGGGTGATCAGCCACCTGGCGCGGCTCGCGGCGGACGCGACCGGCGGGAACGCGCTGCTGGCCGTGATGCTGATCCTGGTGGTCTCCGCGGTGCTCTCCGGTTTCATCGACAACATCCCCTACGTGGCGACGATGAGCCCGCTCGTGGTGGGCCTCGTGGCCGACTTGCCGGACCCCGGCGAGGCCCAAGCGCTGTGGTGGGCGCTGGCCCTGGGAGCCGACTTCGGCGGCAACCTCACGGCGATCGGCGCCAGCGCGAACGTGGTGATGCTGGGAGTCGCCGCCCGCGCCGGCACGCCGATCTCGTTCTGGGAATTCACCCGGAAGGGCGCGGTGGTCACGCTGATGACCATCGCGCTGGCGGCGCCGTACCTGTGGCTGCGCTACTTCGTGCTGGCGTGAGCCCACGACGCCGAGCCTGCGCGGACCACGTCAGAGAAGACCTGACGGATCAATACGCGGTGGAGACCGGCGAGAACCTGACGCCGGCACTGGAACGCACAGCCGTGACGCTCCAGGAGGCGCTAAAGCGACCATCCTCAAGATGGCTGATCCGCGAGGTGAAGAACGTGCTCGATCAGACCGTCCAATCCCCCGTTCTCGACGAACTACGGCAGAGCATCGCGACGCAGCTCGGCGGACGGCCTGAACGAACAGCTGAGACGGAAACCGAGACGAGCCCTGACCGGGGTGTTCCGCACCACAGGAAACACCCCGGCCCGCACGAAGAGCCGACTAGGGGGCTCGAACCCCTGACCTGCTGTTTACAAGACAGCTGCTCTACCAGCTGAGCTAAGTCGGCCTGATCGAGGGTCATCCTAGCAACCGCTGCCGGGCCCCCCGGATTCGTGGATGATCGGCGAAGTGGCGCACGCCACGGTTGCCCCTTTGCAACGACCGGCGTGATCCAGGCGATGGGCACCCGGGAGGCCAATCAAGGAGGTGACGGCCGTATGAACAGCACCCAGCGCGTCCGGGGCCCGGTGACCCGCAGACGCGGCTGGCACATCCTCGAAGCGCCGGAGGACCCGGGCGTCGAGAAGGCGAACCGGCGGCGGCGGGCGACCGAGCCGCGTCGCCGGGCCTGGCACATCCTGGAAGCGCCGACCGGTGAGCAGCCGGCGCCGGACGCGACCACCGAACTCGGTCCCGCCCTGCCGGACGAGGCGACGGTCAACTTCGTCCTCGACCTGGTCCTCCGGATCGGCGAGGTGCAGATGGCCAGCGGCGCCGGCGCCTCCGACGTGACCGCGACGATCCTGTCGCTCACCGCGGCCTTCGGTCTCCCGCACTGCGAGGTGGACGTCATCTTCACGTCCATCACCGTCACCTGCCACCGGGGCACCGACGCGAACCCGATCACGGCCCTGCGCGTCGTCCGCTCGCGCAGCCTCGACTACACGCGCCTGTCGCAGACGGAGATGCTGGTCCAGCAGATCCTGCGCGGCAACCTCAGCGCGGAAGAGGCCTACACCGAGCTGCACAAGATCACCACCGCGCCGCACCCGTACCCGCGCTGGTTCGCCACGCTGGCCTGGGGCGGCATGGCCTTCTTCATCACCCTGCTGCTCAGCGGCACCCTGGACGTCGCGGTCGGCGCGCTGATCATCTCCGCCCTCATCGACCGGCTCGGGCGCCTCCTCAACCGCGTCGCGCTGCCGTTCTTCTTCCAGCAGGCCGTCGGCGGGCTGGTCGCGACGGGGCTGGCCACCTTCGCCGTCAACACCGGACTCGTGCCGACCCGGTTCTCCACGCTGGTCGCCGCCGCGGCGATCACCGTGCTCCTCTCCGGTCTGTCCACGGTGTCCGCGGTGCAGGACGCGATCACCGGCTACAACGTGACCGCCGCGGGCCGCACGATGGAAACGATCCTGATGTCCGCCGGCCTGATCACCGGCGTCGCGCTCGCGCTGAACATCGCCAAGGCACTCGGTTTCACCCCGGCCGAACCGGTGCTGCCCGCGCAGACCGCCGACAGTCTGCTGGTGATCGTGCCGGCGGGCGCGGCCGCGGCGGCCTGCTTCGCCGTCGCCTCCTACTCGACGTTGCGGTCGATGCTCGTGGCCGCCGCCGCGGGCGCGATCGGCGCCGGCGTCTACGGCGCGCTGGTGATCGTCGGCCGGTTCGACGTCATCACGTCCTCCGCCGTCGCGGCCGTCGTGATCGGCTTCTCCGGCGGCGTTCTGGCCCGCCGCCTGAAGGTGACGCCGCTGGTCGTGGCGGTGTCGGGAATCACGCCCCTGCTGCCAGGTCTGTCCACGTACCGTGGCCTGTATGAGCTGGCCACGCAGAGCAACGGCAACCTCTCCACGCTGATCAAAGCCGCGGCGATCGGGCTTGCGCTGGCCGCAGGCGTGGTACTCGGGGAGTACCTCGCGCAGCCGGTCCGCACCGGTCTCGGCCGGCTCGAACGGAAGCTCGCCGGCCCCCGGATGGCGGGTCCGCTGCGGACGACCGACCGGCGACTGGAGTAGCCGCTGGTGGGCCACCGCGCGGTGGATCTTGGTTCGCCGTCGCGAGATAGTGTTCGAGCGGACGACAAGGGAGCATGGCCACGTGAGCGAACCAGGGATCGGCACGGCTTCGGCGGACTTCGTCGTGGTCGCCAACCGGCTGCCCGTCGACCTCGAACGGACGGCCGACGGCAACCAGCGCTGGACCGCGAGTCCGGGCGGCTTGGTGTCGGCGCTGGAGCCGTTCCTGCGTTCGCGCAAGGGCGCGTGGGTGGGCTGGCCGGGCGTGCCGGGTGTCGACGTCGACCCGTTCAGCGACGAAGGCATGGTCCTCTACCCCGTCTCGCTGTCCACCGAAGAGGTCCGCGACTACTACGAGGGTTTCTCCAACGCCACGCTGTGGCCGCTCTACCACGACGTGGTCGCGCCGCCGGTGTTCGACCGCGGCTGGTGGGAGAGCTACGTGCAGGTCAACCGCCGTTTCGCCGAGGCCAGCGCGCAGGTCTCGGCCGAAGGCGCCACCGTGTGGGTGCAGGACTACCAGCTGCAGCTGGTGCCGAGCATGCTCCGCGAGCTGCGCCCCGACCTGCGCATCGGCTTCTTCCTGCACATCCCGTTCCCGCCGGTGGAGCTGTTCATGCAGCTCCCGTGGCGCGCGGAGATCGTGCGCGGCCTGATCGGCGCCGACCTGGTCGGCTTCCACCGGCCCGGCGGCGCGCAGAACTTCCTGTGGCTGGCCCGCACGCTGCTCGGTCTGGAGCCCAGCCGCGGCGCGGTCGGGGTCCGGTCCCGGCCGGGCATGATGCAGGTCGGCAACCGCACGGTCCGGGTCGGGGCGTTCCCGATCTCGATCGACGCGGCCGGCCTGGACACGCTCGCCCGCACCAAGGAGGTCGCGGAGCGGGCCGCGCAGATCCGCCGCGACCTGGGCAACCCGAAGACCGTCCTGCTCGGGGTCGACCGCCTGGACTACACCAAGGGCATCGACCTGCGGCTGCAGGCGCTGCACGAGCTGCTCCAGGAGGGCCGGGTCCAGCCCGAGGACGTCACCTTCGTCCAGCTGGCCACCCCGAGCCGGGAACGCGTCGAGCACTACCAGCGGATGCGCACCGAGATCGAGCAGATGGTGGGCCGTATCAACGGCGAGTTCGCCCGCGTCGGTCACCCGGTGGTGCACTACCTGCACCAGTCGGTCGACCGCAAGGAGCTGGCCGCGTTCTACAGTGCGGCCGACGTCATGGTCGTCACCCCACTACGCGATGGGATGAATCTCGTCTGTAAGGAGTACGTCGCGTGCCGTCACGATCTCGGCGGCTCGCTCGTGCTGTCCGAGTTCGCCGGCGCCGCCGCCGAGCTGACCAGCGCTTTTCTCGTCAACCCGCATGATCTCGACGGGGTTAAGAACGCGTTGGAGGCGGCCATTACGCTCGACCCTGCCGAGGGCAGACGCCGGATGCGCGCGTTGCGGCGTCAGGTCCTCACCCACGACGTCGACAGGTGGGCACGGTCGTTCCTCGAGGCACTCGGGTCCGAACCGGCCGCCTGAGTGGCCCACCTGCAGCTACACGCTTTTGAGCTCCTTAAGGAGGAGTGGTGACCGCCGAGTCCCTGCCCGCTGAGCTGCGCCGTGCGATCGTGCAGATCGCTCGCACGCCGCGATTGCTGGTCGCTTGCGACTACGACGGGACCTTGGCTCCGATCGTGACCAACCCGGACGAGGCGCGCCCGCTGCCCGAGTCGGTGGGCGCGCTGCGCTCACTGGCCGGGCTGCACGAGACGACCACCGCGGTCATCTCCGGCCGCGCGCTGCGCGACCTCGCCATCCTGTCGCGACTGCCGCACGAGGTGCACCTGGTCGGCAGCCACGGTTCCGAATTCGACATCGGCTTCGTGCACGAGCTCGACGCCCAGGCCCGCGACCTGCACCGCAGGGTCGAGCAGGAGCTGGAGCGCATCGCCGGTGACGTGCCCGGCGTGAGCCTGGAGGTCAAGCCGGCCAGCATCGCGGTGCACGTCCGCCGCGCCGACCGCGACGCCGCCCGCCGCGTGCTCGACGAGGTCCACAGTGGACCGTGCACGTGGGAGGGCGTGACGACCACCGACGGCAAGGAGGTCGTCGAGCTGGCCGTCGTGCAGACCGACAAGGGCCGCGCGCTGGACACCCTGCGCCACCAGGTCGGCGCCACCGCGGCGATCTTCCTCGGTGACGACGTGACCGACGAGAAGGCGTTCGCGCGGCTGTCCGGCCCCGACGTGGGCGTCAAGGTCGGCGACGGCGAAACCCTGGCCGCCTACCGGGTGCCCGGCACCGAGGACGTCGCCACGGTGCTGGCGTTCATGCTGGAGGAGCGCCGCAACTGGCTCTACGGCGAGCAGGCGCCGCCGATCGAGCGGCTGTCCATGCTGTCCAACGAGCGCGCGGTCGCGCTGGTCACCCCGGACGCCCGGCTGACCTGGATGTGTCACCCCGGCCCGGACGCGCCCGCGGTGTTCGCCGACCTGCTCGGCGGCACCAGCGCAGGCCACTTCTCGATCAAGCCGCACCACAACGGCCTGCCGCTGGGCCAGCGGTACCTGCCGAACACGATGACGGTGGAGACCCGCTGGTCGCGGCTGCTGGTGACGGACTACCTGGAGCCGGAGGGCCCGCCGCACCGCACCGACCTGGTGCGCGTGATCTCCGGGACCGCCGCCGCGTCCGTGGTGTTCGCGCCGCGGCCGGAGTTCGGCGGTGTCCCGGTCCGGCTGGTGCCGGACCCCGAGGGCCTGCGCGTGCTGGGCACGTCGGAGCCGATCGTGCTGCGCTCGCCGGGCGTGGCGTGGGAGATCACCTCCGACGGCCTGCACGACACCGCCACCGCGCTGGTCCAGCCCATGCAGGACGAGCCGGTCGTGCTCGAACTGCGGTGCGGCACCACCGACCTGACCGCGCACGAACTGTCCGAACCGGAGCGGCGGGCGCGGGCGGGCGCGTACTGGAGCGACTGGGCGACCACGCTGAAGCTGCCGAACGTGGAGCCGGAGCTGGTCGCGCGCTCGGCGCTGACGCTGCGCGGGCTGTGCAACGCCGACACCGGCGCGGTGCTCGCGGCGGCCACGACGTCGCTGCCGGAGGAGATCGGCGGCGTGCGGAACTGGGACTACCGCTACTGCTGGATCCGCGACGCGGCGTTCACCGTCCGGGAGCTGGTCGGGCTGGGCTCGCTCGCCGAGGCCGAGGGCTACCTGCGGTGGCTGCATGGCGTGCTGTCGACGCTGGCCGGGCCGGAGCGGCTGCACCCGCTGTACACGATCAACGGCACCCAGCTGGGCGCCGAGGCCGTGATCGACTCGCTGCCCGGCTACGCGGGTTCGCGGCCGGTGCGTGTCGGCAACCTGGCGAACCACCAGGTGCAGCTGGACGTGTTCGGCCCGGTCGTCGAGCTGGTGGCCGAGCTGGCGCAGGTGCGCGGCGAGCTGCGGGACGAGGACTGGCAGCTGGTGCGCGCGATGGCCGAGGCCGTCACGCGGCGCTGGTCGGAGCCCGACCACGGCATCTGGGAGGAACGGCACGTGCCGCGCCACCGGGTGTACTCGCGCGTCATGTGCTGGGTGACCGTCGACCGCGCCATCAAGCTCGGCGAGGTGTACGGGCGCGAGATCCCGGCCGGGTGGCACGACCTGCGCGAGGAGATCGCGACCGACGTGCTGACCAACGGCTGGAACGACGAGGTCCAGGCGTTCACCACGGCCTACGACGGCACCGACCTGGACGCGGCTTCGCTGTTCGTCGGGCTGGCCGGGCTGATCGACCCGTCGGACGAGCGGTTCCAGCACACGGTGACCGCGATCGAGGCCGAGCTGCGCAGCGGTTCCACGGTGTACCGCTACCGCCGCGACGACGGCCTGCCGGGCGGCGAGGGCGGGTTCCACCTGTGCGCCGCGTGGCTGATCGAGGCGTACCTGCTGACCGGCCGCCGCACCGAGGCGGAGGAGCTGTTCGAGCAGCTCGTCGACGCGGCCGGCCCGACGGGTCTGCTGCCCGAGCAGTACGACCCGGTGGCGGAGCGCTCGCTGGGCAACCACCCGCAGGCGTACTCGCACCTCGGGCTGATCCGCTGCGCCAAGCTGCTCTCCGGCGCCTGATCCGACTGCGTGAACGGCCCCTCCGGCACGTCCGGAGGGGCCGTTCCCGTCTCAACGGGCCACCCGGCCCGCCGCCGCGACCTCGCGCACGGCCTCGGCGACGGCCCGGAAGTCCTTCTGCAGGATCTTCGAGTGGTTGCCGGCGACCTTCGCGCTGATCCGCAGGTTCGGGTTGCGGGCGAGCACCGGTTCGAGCGAGGCCCGCGACGCCTCCATCTCCTCCGCGCCGCCGCCGAGGTTCGACCCGGTGGCCAGGACGTGGCGCATCGGGCAGGACACGCTCTCCAGCCCCGGCGCGAGAGCCGCGGCGATCTCGTTCAGCTCGATGTTGACCTCGGCGTGCTGCTCGGCGGACATCCACGCGGCCAGTCCGAACGGGCGCGCCAGGGGCAGCAGGAACCGCATGCGGTGGAACATCTGCCGGATCCGTTCCTGACCCTCTTCGCCGGTCAGGCCGTAGGGCATCGCGCCGTCGACCGCGGCCACACCGGCGACGCGCTGCGGGTTGCGGGCCGCCCAGTGCGCCGCGAGCGTCGCGCCGCGCCGCGCGCTGACTCACGCGCCTGGCACCGGAATCAGGCGTAGTTGGCCGCGTGCAGGGCCGCCGCCACCGAGTCCACCTCCAGCACCCGGATCCCGTCCGGCAGCTTCCCCGGGTCGGGCGGCACCAGCGCGTGCGTGAACCCCATCCGCGCGGCCTCCGCCAGCCGCCGCCCGGCGCCGGTGACCCGGCGGACCTCCCCGGCGAGCCCGACCTCGCCGACGACCACCAGCCGCGGCGACAACGCCACGTCCCGCACCGACGACCACAGCGCCAGCAACACGGACAGGTCCACGGCGGGCTCGGTGACCTTCATCCCGCCGACCGTCGCCGAATAGACGTCCCGGTCGCCCAGCTTGATCCCGCCACGCTTCTCCAGCACGGCGAGGATCATCGCCACCCGCGCGGAGTCCAGGCCGCTCACGGCCCGCCTCGGCTGCGGCGCGCCGGCACTCGACACGAGCGCCTGCACCTCGCACAGCAGCGGCCGCTTGCCCTCGACCGTGACCGTCACCGCGGTGCCCGGCACCGCGTCCTCCCGCCGGTTCAGGAACAGCCCGGACGGGTCCGGCACCCCGACGATGCCGTCCTCGCGCAGTTCGAAGCACCCGATCTCGTCGGCGGGCCCGAACCGGTTCTTCACCCCGCGCACCATCCGCAGGGTCGAGTGCCGGTCGCCCTCGAAGTGCAGCACCACGTCGACCAGGTGCTCCAGCACGCGCGGGCCGGCGACCGAGCCGTCCTTCGTGACGTGCCCCACGAGCACGACCGGCAGCCCGCGCTCCTTCGCCAGCGCCACCAGACCGGCCGTGACCGCCCTGACCTGCGTGACGCCGCCCGGCGCGCCCTCCACCTGCGGCGAGGCCATCGTCTGCACCGAGTCGACGATCAGCACACCCGGCTTGACCGCGTCGACGTGCCCGAGGATCGCCGAAAGATCGCTCTCCGCCGCCAGGAACACGCCCTCGTGCACGTTCTTCGTCCGCTCGGCGCGCAGCCGCACCTGCCCCGCGGACTCCTCGCCCGTGACGTACAGGGCCGGCCCGGACCCGCCGCGGGCCCACTGGTAGGCCACCTCCAGCAGGAGGGTGGACTTGCCGACGCCCGGCTCACCGGCCAGCAGCACGACCGCGCCGGGGACGAGCCCGCCGCCGAGCACCCGGTCCAGCTCGCCGACGCCGGTGGTGCGGGCGCGGGCGGCCTCGATGTCGACCTGGCCGATCGGCCGTGCCGGGGCGCTGGGCGCGCCCGCGGCCACGCGGGCTATCGCCGGGCGCGCGTCGCCGCGCTCCTCGATGGTTCCCCACGCCTGGCACTCCGGGCAGCGGCCGACCCACTTGGCGGCCTCGTACCCGCACTCACCGCAGCGGTAGCTGGTGCCCTTCTTGACCATGGTCGGTCACGCTAGCTGGCACCACCGACAGTTCTAGTGACCGCCGGCTTCCGCCTCGGCGGACGGCTGGCAGCTCAGCTCGACCGTGGGCGCCTGGATCGGCAGGTTGACGGTGACCGGGCCGGCATCGCGGAAGGTGAAGGTGACCGGGATGGTCTGGCCGGGCCACACGACCTGCTTGATGCCCTGCAGGACGACCTCGGCGTGACCGATCCGGGTCGGCTGCCCGGTGGGACCAGCGGACGCCGACGAGGTGGGCGAGGTCTGGGTCGAGCTCGGCGCGGCGGAGCTGGACTCCGGCTGCTGCACGGACTCGCCTTCGGTGGCCGGGCCGATCAGGAGCTTGCTGCCCGCGACGATGGCCTTCTGGCCCTCGACGGTGGCGCTCGCCGCGTTCGCGCTGCTCACGGAGACCAGCTCGTCGTCGGCGGTGCCGTCGTTGGCGATCACCAACGTCAGCGGGGCGCTCGACCCGGTCGCGTAGGCCTGCTGGCAGTCGTTGCGGTTCACCAGGCCGGCGTCACGCAGGACGAGCTTGCCCGCCTGGGCCATGGCGCCGTTGACCGCGGGCAGCATGGTGTTGGTCTGGGTGATCTGCCCGGCCCCGCACCCGGCAAGAGCCAGGGCGGCACCCACGGCGACCACGCTCGCGCCGACCACACGACGTTTCTGCAGCCTCACGGTCTCAGTCCCTCCTAGAAGCTATACCGGCCCGATCCTATCTGCGCCGCGAAGCGGCTCCGTTGAGGGTGGTGGTGGGCTGGCGGGAGGGGCCTGGCTATGGCCGGAAAGCCCGCCACCGAGGGTGAGCCGAGGGGGCCGGAAACCGTCCACAATGGATCAGAGAATCAATGTCGACAGGGTTCCCCACCACCTGCATGAGCATGCACTTTATCGGTTTGTCAACCCCCCGGATGGCCCCTGACCTGCGACGACGATCTCGGCCCGCTAGGTGGGCCCCCTCGCCGCGTGCTAGGATGGAGGCAGCGAAAGGGGCAGAGGACACATGGTTTTCAAGGTCGGAGAGACCGTCGTCTACCCGCACCACGGTGCCGCACTCATCGAAGCGATCGAGACCCGCGTGATCAAGGGCGAGGAGAAGCAGTACCTCGTCCTCAAAGTCGCGCAAGGGGACCTCACGGTTCGCGTGCCCGCTGACAACGCCGAGATCGTCGGCGTGCGGGACGTCGTGGGCCAGGATGGTCTGAACCGGGTTTTCGACGTGCTGCGAGCGCCGCACACCGAGGAGCCCACGAACTGGTCTCGTCGGTACAAGGCCAACCTCGAGAAGCTCGCCTCGGGCGACGTGAACAAGGTGGCCGAAGTGGTGCGCGACCTCTGGCGGCGCGAGAAGGACCGCGGCCTGTCCGCCGGCGAGAAGCGCATGCTGGCCAAGGCGCGGCAGATACTGGTCAGTGAGCTCGCCCTGGCGGAGGGCACCGACGAGGGCAAGGCGGAGACGCTGCTCGACGAGGTCCTGGAGACAGCGGCCGTCTAGAGCACAGGCTGACCTCGCGAGATGAGCCGGGCAGACGTGCTCATCTACTGCGTGTGCCCCATGAGACACAGCTCGTCCCGCGAAGTGAGACCCCGGCGATGAAGGTCGCGGCAGTCCTCATCGCCGACCCCGAGGGGCCGGATCCGTGCGCGCTCGTACGCGGTGCGCCGCTGTTGCGGCACGCCGTGGACGGTCTGCTGGAGTCCGGATGCGCGGACCGCCTGGCGGTGGCGGTTCCCAAACCCGTGCTCGGGGATTGTGAATTGATCATACGGCCAGTACCCGGCGCCGGTTCCCGGTGCCGGGTACTGGCCTGTGGTCCTGATCGCGCCGAATCCGTCCGGGCGGCCGTCGAGGCCACCGGGGAATCCGATGTCGTCCTGGTGCACGACGTCGCGCGTCCGTTCGTGCCTCCCGCCACCGTCCGCGCGGTGGCCGAGGCGGTGTTCGCCGGGGCAGAGGCGATCATCCCGGTCCTACCCGTGACCGACACCGTCAAACTCGTTTCCGGCGACGTGATCGCCGCCACCTCGGACCGGGACCACCTGCGCGTCGTGCAGACCCCCGTCGGCTACCGCCCCGAGGTGCTCCGCGAGCTCTGCGCACGCGGCGCGGACCCGCTGTCGGATCTGCCCGGTAGCGTGCGCACCGTGGCCGGGCACCCCACCGCGCTCCGGCTCACCACGGCCTTCGACGTGGCCGTCGCGGAAGCACTACTCGAGGAGCAGGGTTGAGGGTCGGGACCGGGGTCGACGTCCATCCGATCGAGGCGGGCCGCGAGTGCTGGATCGCCGGGCTGCTGTGGGAGGGCGCCGACGGCTGCGCCGGCCACTCCGACGGTGACGTGGCCGCCCACGCGCTGTGCGACGCGATGCTGTCCGCGGCCGGGCTCGGCGACCTCGGCACGGTGTTCGGCACCAGCGACCCACGCTGGGCAGGCGCCCACGGCGCGGAGTTCGTGGCCGAGGCGCGTCGGCTGGTCGAGGCGGAAGGCTGGCGGCTGGGCAACGCGTCGGTGCAAGTCATCGGCAACGCGCCGCGCATCGGCAAGCGGCGCGAAGAGGCCCAGGACGTGCTGAGCAAGGCCGCGGGCGGCGCGGTCAGCGTCAGCGGCACCACCACCGACGGGCTCGGCCTGACCGGCCGCGGCGAGGGCATCGCCGCGGTCGCCACCGCCCTGCTGCTGCCGGCCGAATAAGTCACACGAATCCGGAGGTCGTCCCCGGTAGCCTGTGGTCTGTGACGATTCAGGCTGTGATGTTCGACTTCTCCGGCACCCTCTTCCGGCTCGAGCAGAACTCCAGCTGGCTGTCCGACCTCACGACCCCCGACGGCGCCCCGCTCGACGTCGAGGCGCAGACCGAGCTGATGCGCCGCATGACCGCCCCGACCGGGCAGGTCGTCGAGCTGTCCGACGAGTACCAGCACGCGTGGGAGAACCGGGACCTCGACCCGGCGCTGCACCGCAAGATCTACCTCGAGGTGCTGCGCAAGTCCGGCGTCGCGCACGCCCACCAGGCCGAGGCTCTCTACAACCGCCTGATCGATCCCGCGGAGTGGACGCCGTACCCGGACACCGAGGCCGCGCTGAAGGACACCGCCGCCAAGGGCGTCAAGGTCGGCGTGTTGAGCAACATCGCCTTCGACATCCGGCCCGCGTTCGCGATGCGCGGCTACACCGACTTCGTCGACGAGTTCCTGCTCTCCTTCGAGGAGGGCTACATCAAGCCGCAGCCCGAGGTGTTCCGGCTGCTGATCGACAAGCTCGGGGTCGCGCCGGAGGACACGCTCATGGTCGGCGACAGCGAGGAGGCCGACGGCGGGGCGAAGGCGCTCGGCTGCGCGTTCGCCCTCGTCGACCCGCTGCCGACCACCGAACGCCCGGACGGCCTGCTCACGGCCCTGCGCACGCACGGGGTGCTCTGAGCGGCGTCAAGGTGACCCGTACCATTTCAGGGTGGCCCTTCATCTGTACGACACCGCGAGCAGGAGCGTGCGGGAGTTCCACCCCGCCCGTAGCGGAACGGCGTCCATGTACGTGTGTGGGGCCACCGTGCAGGGCATTCCGCACATCGGGCACGTCCGCGGCGCCCTGAACTACGACGTCCTGCGCCGCTGGCTGATCCACAGTGGACTGGACGTGTTGTTCGTGCGGAACGTCACGGACATCGACGACAAGATCCTCACCAAGGCGGCCGACGCCGGACGGCCGTGGTGGGAGTGGGCGGCGACGCACGAACGCGCGTTCGAGGAGGCCTACACCGTCCTCGGCTGCCTCCCGCCCTCGATCGCGCCGCGCGCCACCGGGCACGTCACGCAGATGGTGGAGCTGATGCAGCGCCTCATCGACGCCGGGCACGCCTACGCGGCGGGCGGCGACGTGTACTTCGCCGTGTCCACGTTCCCCGAGTACGGCGCGCTGTCCCGGCAGAAGCTGGACGAGGTGCAGCAGGGCGAGACGCTGGCCGAGGGCAAGCGCGACCCGCGGGACTTCACGCTGTGGAAGAGCGCCAAGCTGGGCGAGCCGTCGTGGCCGACCCCGTGGGGCGACGGGCGGCCGGGCTGGCACCTGGAGTGCTCCGCGATGGCGACCACCTACCTGGGCGCCGAGTTCGACATCCACGGCGGCGGCGTCGACCTGGTGTTCCCGCACCACGAGAACGAGCGCGCCCAGTCGCAGGCGGCGGGTGACCCGTTCGCGCGGTTCTGGCTGCACAACGCGTGGGTGACGCTGTCCGGCGAGAAGATGTCGAAGTCGCTGGGCAACGTGGTGTCGATCGAGGCGATGCTGCGCAACTACCGGGCCGCCGAGCTGCGGTACTACCTGGTGCAGCCGCACTACCGGTCGACCATCGAGTACTCCGACGGCGCGTTGTCCGAGGCGGCCCAGGGCTACCGGCGGATCGAAGGCTTCCTGCGCCGGGCGGCGCAGCGGACGGGCACGGTCGAGCCGGGTGAGCTGGCGCCCGAGTTCGTCGCCGCGATGGACGACGACCTGTCCACGCCGGCGGCGGTCGCGGCCGTGCACAACCTGGTCCGCGAGGGCAACGCGGCGCTGGACGCGGGCGATGACGCCAAGGCGCGTGCGGCCGCCGGCTCGGTGCGCGCGATGATGGGTGTGCTCGGGCTGGACCCGCTGGCACCGGAATGGGCGGAGAGCTCGGCGGCGGAGACGCCGGCGAGGGCCGCACTGGCCGAGTTGGTCGAGGCGATGCTCGTGGAGCGCCAGGAGGCGCGTGCCACGCGTGACTTCGCCAGGGCCGACGCCGTGCGCGACCGCCTGCTCAAGGCGGGGATCGCGGTCGAAGATACTCCCGATGGTCCGGTGTGGACCGTGAAAGAAGCTTAAATGGCAGGCAATTCCAAGCGCCGGGGTGCGGTTCGCAAAGAGGGCACCAAGAAGGGCGCCGTCGTCGGCTCCGGCGGTCAGCGCCGCCGCGGGCTGGAGGGCAAGGGCCCGACGCCGCGCGCGGAGATGCGTCCCGGGCACCCGAAGCAGAAGCGTGCCGCGGCGGCTGCCGCGCGCGCCGAGAAGGCTCGCGACCGCCGCGAAGGGCCGGAGATCATCGCCGGGCGCAACCCGGTGGTCGAGGCCCTGCGCGCGGGCGTGCCGGGCACCACGCTGTTCGTGGCGCTGAACATCGACGCCGACGACCGGGTCACCGAAGCGGTGCGGCTGGCGGCGGACAAGGGCATCTCGATCCTGGAGATCCCGCGCGAGGAGCTGGACCGCAAGACCAACCGCGCGGTGCACCAGGGGCTCGGGCTGCAGGTGCCGCCGTTCGAGTACAGCCACCCGGACGACCTGCTGGCGATCGCGAAGGACTCGGGTGAGCCGCCGCTGCTGGTGGCGCTCGACGGCGTGACCGACCCGCGGAACCTGGGCGCGGTGGTGCGTTCGGCGGCGGCGTTCGGGGCGCACGGGGTGCTGCTGCCGCAGCGTCGCAGCGCGGGCATCACGGCCGTGGCGTGGCGGACGAGCGCCGGGACCGCGGCGAAGATGCCGATCGCGATCGCGACCAACCTGACCCGGCAGCTGAAGCTGTGGGCGGAGGAGGGCCTGATGATCGCGGGCCTGGACGCGGACGGCTCGGTCGGGATCGACGACCTGTCGCTGGCGACGGACCCGCTCGTGGTCGTGGTGGGCTCCGAGGGGCGCGGCCTGTCCCGCCTGGTGCGCGAGACCTGCGACGAGACGGTGTCGATCCCGATGGCCGCCGGGGTGGAGTCGCTGAACGCCTCCGTCGCGGCGGCGGTGCTGCTGGCGGAGGTCGCGCGGCGGCGTCGCGTGACGGGGCGCATCTGATCGTGGCTGCGTGAGCGGCGCCGGGCTCCGGCGCCGTTCCTTTTTGTGGCGTCCAGCGGGGAACTTCACACACCCGCTGCGGAAGCGGTGAGTTTCACTCCTTCGGGCCAACCCGGTCGGCTAAGGTCAGTGCGCTGATCCGCTTGCACAGGGGGACCCCAGGTCGATGTCGTTCGCTTCACCGTTGTTCCTCTGGTACTTCCTGCCGGCGACGTTGCTCGCCGTGCTGGTGCTGCCGAGGAGCTGGCGGAACGGCATCATCGCGGTCGCCAGCCTGGTCTTTTACGCCAGCGGCGCGGGCGCGTTCACCCTGCTGCTCCTGGCGTGCATGGTGGTCAACTTCGCGGCGGGCACCGCGCTGGAGCCGAACCCGTGGGAGCCGCGGTCGAGCCGGAAGCGGTCGCTGCTGATCGCGGTCATCTGCTTCGACGTCGGCATTCTGGTGGTCTGGAAGTACGCCGGGTTCGCGACGCAGCAGATCGACTACTTCACCCAGCTCTTCGGCGGTTCGTTCCCGGTGGCGCACCTGGCGCTGCCGATCGGCATCTCGTTCTTCACGTTCCACCACATCTCGTACGTCGTCGACATCTACCGGGGTGAGCGGCGGGCGCTGCGCAACCCGGTGTCGTTCGTGACCTACATCGCGATGTTCCCGCAGCTGGTGGCCGGGCCGATCGTGCGGTACCGGGAGATCGCGGACCAGTTGCCGCAGCACCGGTCGCACCGGCTGGACGACATCGCGGCGGGCTTCCCGCGGTTCGCGCTGGGGCTGTGCAAGAAGGCGATCATCGCGGACTCGCTGAGCCCGATGGTCGAGGCATGCTTCGCGACGCCCGGCGACGAGATGACGTTCGCGATCGCGTGGCTCGGCGCGGTCGGGTACACGTTGCAGCTGTACTTCGACTTCTCCGGCTACTCGGACATGGCGATCGGCCTGGGCCGCATGTTGGGGTTCCGGCTGCCGGAGAACTTCGCGCGCCCGTACTCGTCGGTGACGGTGACCGAGTTCTGGCGGCGCTGGCACATGTCGCTGAGCCGCTGGTTCCGCGACTACGTGTACATCCCGCTCGGCGGCAACCGCGCCGGTGCGGCGAAGACGTACCGGAACCTGTGCATCGTGTTCGTGCTGACAGGTTTCTGGCACGGCGCGAACTGGACGTTCCTGGTTTGGGGTTGTTACCACGGGCTGCTGCTGATCATCGAGCGCCGGTTCGGCTGGGACCGCACCCCGCCCGCGGTGGCCGCGCGCGTGGGCCGCCGGGTGCTCACGCTGGTGCTCGTGGTGTTCGGCTGGGTGTTCTTCAAGTCGGCCGACATCGGGCACGCGTTCACCATGATCGGGCACATGCTGGTCCCCGACTTCGACGGCCTGACGGACGTCGTCGAGGCGGCGCTGACGAACCAGCGGGTGGTCATCCTGATCGCCGCGCTGGCGATCTTCGCGCTACCGGCCAACCCGGTCACGGGGCCACTGCTGGAGTCCGCCCGAACCCGCGGCGCGGTGGGCTTGCGGATCGGCGTGATGACGGCGGGCGCACTGTACGCCGCGATCCTGGTCGCGAACGGGACGTTCAGTCCGTTCCTGTACTACCAATTCTGAGTGGAGCGCCCTGCTCCAGGACGTTCCGGTACTGATCTGCGCTGAACCGGAAGGGACCGACGTCCGGGTAGCTTTCGAGCACTTGGTCTTGCGAGTCCTGCCAGCGGAAGTCGCGCCAGATGATGAGTTCGTCGTGCCGGGTGATCATCGCCGTGATGGCTCCACAGCCGAGATCACCGCACTCCGGACAGCAGTAGAGCACCTGCCGCCCGTTCGGAAGGCTGGACGGACCGCGGAGCCGCAGACGGTCCATTTCCCTGCTCAGGGCACGCGGCGGAAGATCAGTGGCGAGCGCAGAAACCACGTCCTCCCCGTCGAAGAGCGACAACAGGGGCCGGCCATCGATCACGAAGCCCAGAAACTCCCGTCGCGTGCGCGTGGCAGGCCCCAGAACGGCACCGCTGCGCACGGATGGGATCAACCCGACGTTCTGGAACATCGGCTGGCTCCTTGTCTTGCCCTGCCCCTGCCCCTGCCCGCGACTTAACCAGTGGCTGTTTCCCCTGCTCAACGTTACGTTTCCCAGTGTCACCGGGGTGAGGGGGATGCCATGCCGGAGCGGATCATGTTCGTCCAGCTGAAGACCGGCTTCGACACCGATCGGGGGCCGTCGTGGATTGGGTGGGTGCGGTTTTCCCGGACGTGGCAGACGGCCTACTTCCACGGCCGGACGCTGCGGCGGTGGACCGGTCTGCCGAGCGCGAACTTCGTCGACGTCGAGACGGACGAGTTGTTCTGGCTCTCCGGCCCGAAACGCGACCGGACGGACACCCGCTACGGCCCCGAGCCTCCGGAGGTCGAAGAGGACGCCCGGGAAGCCTACGAGGCGTTCCTCCGCGGTGAGCCGCTGCCGGGGCGGGAGGACGGTTAGCGTTGTCCGCGCGCAGTGCGGAACGTGCGGAAGCCCCGGCGGTGGTAGTTCGGCAGGGCGTGCGGATGGTCCAGGTCCGAGGTGTGCAGCCAGACGCGGCGGACGTCCAGGGGGAGGTGCCACGCCTGCTCGACCGCCAGGGTCAGCGCGTAGCCGCCGATGCCCTTGCCCACGTACTCCGGCACCAGGCCGAACGTGGTGATCTCCACTTCGCCGTCGCCGTGGGACTGGTAGTCGGCCAGGCCGGCGATCTCGCCCAGGTGGCGGATCAGCACGCAGTGGCGGCCCTCGCGGGAGAGGTACCACTCCCAGTCGTCGTCGGACCAGCGGGAGCTCGGCCAGTTGTACGGCTCGCCGATCCGCACCGTCGTCGGGCGCACCAGTGGGGAGTCGGCGGGAATGGGCTCTACCGCGACCCCGGGCACAGGTGCCGACGGGCGCAGGTCGCCGGGGCTGGTCATCTCGAGATGGGTGACGGTCTCCTCCACCCGGCCCAGCATGCCGACCGCGCCCACCACACGCGAGCTATTTCTGGCCGTACCCCCGCAACTTCTCCACCACGTGCGCGATCTCCTCGGCCGGCAGCAGCCGCGGGTCGCCCGCGGAACGGGCGAGCAGCCACACCTGGCAGAGCCACTCCAGCTGCTCGGCCCGGCTGTACGCCGCCGACAGACCATCGCCGTACGTGATGGTTCCGTGGTTGCCCAGCAGGCAGCCCCGGCGCCCCTCCAGCGCGGCGAGCATCGACTCGGCCAGCTCCTCCGTGCCGTACGTCGCGTAGCGGGCGACCCGCGCGGACGGGCCGATCGTCGCCAGCATGTAGTGCACCGCGGGCACCTCGTCGACCAAAGTGGACACCGCGGTCGCGTGCACCGAATGCGTGTGCACGACCCCGGTGATCGGCGCGCCGTCCGGGTCGGCCGCCTTCGTGTACACCGACAGGTGCATCGGCATCTCGCTGGTGGGCCGCAGCTTGCCCTCCACAATGGACCCGTCGAGCGACACCACCGGGATGTCCTCCGGCGTCAGCACGTCGTAGTCCACCCCGGTCGGCGTCACCGCGATCAGCTCGCCCGAGCGGGCGGAGATGTTGCCGGAGGTGCCCACCACGAGCCCGTCGGCGGTCAACCGCCGCGCGTACTCGCACACCGCTCGCCGTTCATCGGCCAGGATCACAGTCGCCACAACCCCCGCGCGGCGGTCAGCGACGCCTGGTAATCCGCGTAACCGCTCTGGTAGAACTCGACATTTTCGGGCACCGGCGACACGGTCCGCGAGCTGCTCGCCCACAACTCCGCGTCGAACGGCTGGTTCAGCGCCTCGGCCGCGACCAGGACGGCACCCCGCGCCCCGACACCCGGATCGCTCGGGATCACGATCGGGCGGCCGAGCACGTCGGCGAAGATCTGCGTCCACTCGGCGGATCGCACCCCGCCGCCGCACGCGTACAGCCGGCCGGACAGACCGGCCGCGTCGAAGCAGTGCCGTGCCGCGTAGGCGATCGACTCGCACAGCGCACGCACCACGTCCGCCCGCCCGTGCTCCAGGCTCAGCCCGGCGAACTGCGCCCGCGCGGACGCGTCGACGAACGGCGCCCGCTCACCGGACGCGGACAGGAACGGCAGCGCCCGCACCCCGGCGGCCCCGGGCGGGCTCTGCGCGAGCAGCGTCCCGATCTCGGTGACCTCGATGCCCAGCAGACGGCAGATCCAGTCGATGCTCGCGGTGCCGACCATCGCCGGCATCGCGTGCAGGTACTCGCCCGGCGTCGGCGTGGACAGGAACATCCCGGCCGGCTCGCCCTCGCCGTCGAACTCGGCGTTGTCGGTGAGCACCTGGCAGGCCAGTGTGGTGCCGGCGGTGAGGATGCCGTCGCCCGGCGCGCGCACCCCGGCGCCGATCGCGCTGGCGGGCAGGTCGAACGGGCCTGCGGTGACCGGCAGCCCCTCGGGCAGCCCGAGGAGTTCGGCGCCACGGCGGTTCAGCCTGAACACGGCCTTCGGCGGCGCCGGTTCGGCCAGCAGGTTCCGCCGGTGGGACAGTCCGACGGCGGCGATCGCGCCCTCGTCGTAGCGGCGGGTCTTCGGGTCGAGGAACGGCAGGGAGGCGTCAGACACGTCCACCGTGATCTCACCGGTCAGCCGCTGCACCACGGCGTCGACGCAGTACCCGGCCACCGCCGCCCGGTCCAGCACCTCGGGTTCGTGGGTGTCCAGGTAGGACAGGACGGCGGCCGCGCAGCCGGGGAACATGCCCGAGCCCGTGCGCCGGAACACCTCCCGCGACACCCCGTCGGCCTGCCACTTGGCGAGCAGCGCGTTGGCCCTGCCGTCGAGCCAGGAAATGGCCGGCCGCACCGCGTTGCCGTCCTCGTCGCGGAGCCACACGCCGTCGCCCTGACCGGTCAGCGCCAGCGCGGTGACCGGGGCGTCCAGCTTCGCCGCGACCTCGCGCACGACGGTCGCGACGGTGCCGACGACCTGGTCGAGGTCCTGCTCGACCCGGCCGCCGGGCAGGTGGTGCACCTCCGACGGCGTGCAGGCCTGGTGCAGCGACACCCCGGCCTCGTCGAACACGACGGCCTTCGTCAGTGAAGTACCGATGTCGACGCCGATGATCATCGCAGCACTTCCGGGTTCGCGACGTTCGCCAGCTTCTCCCCACGGGCGTAGCGGCCCACCTCGGCGGCGACGATCCGCGCGGCGCGCTCGGCGGTCTGGCGGCTGGCACCCGCCAGGTGCGGCGTTGCGATCACGTTCGGCGCGTCCCGCAGGGCCCAGTCCGCGGGCGGCGGCTCCACGTCGTAGACGTCCAGCGCGAGCGCGCCCAGTCGCCCGGACTTCAGCAGGTCCGGCAGCGGCGCGTAGTCCAGCAGCCCGCCGCGGGCGGAGTTGACCAGCACCGCGCCCTCGGGCAGCAGGGCAAGGCGCTCGGCGTTGATCAGGTGGCGCGTCTCGTCGGTCAGGCGGGCGTGCAGGCTGACCACCGCGCTGCGGCGGAGGAGGTCGTCCAGCTCGACCAGCTCGGCGCCGTCCGCCGCGATCTGCTCCGGCTTCGCGTACGGGTCGGCGACCAGCACCTTCGACCCGAACGCGACCAGCACCTTGGCCACCCGCGAGCCGATCGCGCCGTAGCCGACCAGGCCGACCGTGGTGCCCTCCAGCTCCAGCCCGGCGTTCGGGTAGGCGTAGTAGTCACCGCGCCAGGTGCCGCCGAGCAACTCGGCCGACGAGGTCGAGATGCGGCGCATGGCGGCGAGGATCATGCCGATCGCGAACTCGGCGGCGGCGGTCGCATTGCGGCCCGGCGCGTAGGTGACCGCGACGCCGGCCTCGGTGGCGGCCGCGAGGTCGACGTTCACCGGCCCGCCCCGGCACACCGACACCAGCTTCAGCTCGGGCGCGGCGGCGAAGACCTTCTTCGTGAACGGCGCCATCTGGGTGACCGCGACCTCGGCCCCGGCCAGCGCCTCGATGACCTGCTCCTCGGTGCCGCTCGCCTCGTGCACCCCGCCGACCGGGCCGAACGGCTCGACCGGCCAGGGCAGCGACAGCTCACTGAATTCGGGCTCGGTGGCCAGCTCGGCCCGGACCGCGTCGGCAAGCAGGTTGTTGCCGACGAACTCGTCTCCCGCGCAGAGAACGCGCACTTCTGGCTCCTCCTTGAACCGCCGGGCCTCAGCCGGCCGCGTGGACCTGTTCGTATTCGGTGATGTGTGCGACCTTGGCCGCGCTCGGCGAACCCGGGTCGAACGTGTACCCCAGCCACTCGGTGACGATCTTCTTCGCCAGCTCGGCCCCGATCACCCGGGCGCCGAAGGTGATGATCTGGCAGTTGTTCGACTTCACCGACCGCTCGGCCGAGTATGAATCGTGCGCGACCGTCGCACGCACCCCCGGCACCTTGTTCGCCGAGATCGCCACACCGATGCCGGTGCCGCAGACCAGGACGCCCCGGTCGGCCTCGCCGTTGGCGATCTTCTCCGCCGCGGCCAGGCCGAAGATCGGGTACGCGCGGTCGTCGTCCGGGCTGTCCACGCCCAGGTCGATCACCTCGGTGACCCGCTCGTCCTTCGCCAGCAGGTCCCGCACCTCGTTCTTCAGCAGCACGCCTGCGTTGTCCGCGGCCACCACGACCCGCATCAGTTCCCCTCCTTGCCCAGAGCTTCCCCGATCGCCGTGACGATCAGGGCGAACGAGGTCGCGCCGGGATCGGCGTGCCCCTTGCTGCGCTGCGCCAGCCGGGCCGCGCGTCCCTTGGCTGGCACCAGGTTCGCGGTCTCCTCGGCGGCGAGCGTCGCTGCCTGCGCGGCCTCGCGCCACGCGTCCGGCAGCGCGGCGCCGGCCTCGGCCTGCTTGCGCAGCGCCTGCCGGAACGGCTCGATCGCGTCGAGCATGGTCTTCTCGCCCAGTTCGGCCTTGCCCAGCTCGGTGAAGGCCCGCACCGCGCCGTCGACCGCGTCCGCGACCACCGCGGTGGTGATCTCGTCCACCCGCAGCCCCGCGCCGGTCTCGGCGAGCAGCACGCCGTACAGGGCGCCGGACGCACCACCGGCGGCGTCGGCGAGCGCGGTCCCGGCCGCCAGCAGCGTGTCGGCCACCGAAGACCCGGCGGCCTCGCGGGCGGCCGAAACGGCGGCTCGCATGCCGCGGGTCATGCCGAGGCCGTGGTCACCATCCGCGGCGACCGCGTCCAGACGGCCCAGCTCGGACTCGTTGTCCTCGATGCGGCGCATGGCCGCGGTCAGCAGGCGGTCGACGAGTTCGACCCCCTCACCCTCCGGGCGCGCCAGCTGCTTGTCCACTGTGGACGAGAGCTCGACCGGCTCCAGGATCGCCCCGCCGCTGCGGTAGCCCGGGGTGTCGCACGGCGCGCCGTACAGCTCGGCCAGCTCGTCGTCCAGCACCAGCACCGACAGCGAGACCCCGGCCATGTCCAGCGAGGTGACGAACTCGCCGACCTCCGTGTGCACCGGCGTCAGCCCGGCGCCGGCGAGGCGCTCGTGGATCCGGGTGTAGGTCACGAACATCTCTTCGTACTTGGTCCGGCCGAGGCCGTTGACCAGCACCGCGACGCGGCCGTCGCCCCGCGGCAGCTCGGGCAGCAGGCCGTCGACCAGCTCGTCGGCCAGCTCCGCCGCGCCGAGGCGGCCGACGGTGCGCACCCCCGGCTCGCCGTGGATGCCGAGGCCCAGCTCCATCTCGGACTTGCCCACGGTGAACAGCGGCTGGTCGGCACCCGGGAGCGTGCAGCCGCCGAAGGCGACGCCGAACGTGCGGGTGTGCGCGTTGGCCTTGACCGCCGCCGCGTGCACCGCGTCGAGGTCGTCACCCCGCTCGGCCGCGGCGCCCGCGACCTTGAAGACGATGAAGTCGCCCGCCACCCCGCGGCGCTTCTCCGGCGCGTCGGCCGGTCCGCTCGCGATGTCGTCGGTGACCAGGATGGTGCGGCTCTCGATGCCCTCCGCGGCCAGTCGGCGCGCGGCGAGGCCGAAGTGCAGGACGTCGCCGGCGTAGTTGCCGTAGGCGAACAGCACCCCCGCGCCACCCTCGGCGGCGCGGGCCGTGCGGTAGACCTGCTCGGCGCTCGGGCTGGTGAACACGTCACCGACCACCGCCGCGTCGGCGAGGCCGGGCCCGACCAGGCCGGCGAAGGCCGGGTAGTGGCCGCAGCCGCCGCCGATGACCACGGCGACCTTGCCCCGCCGGGGGACGTTCCGGCCGAGCACGCCGTACGCGCCGGGCACCTTGCGCACCTCGCGGCCGTACGCGGTGACGAAGCCGTCCAGCCAGTCCCGCTTGAACGTCGCGGCCGTTCCCAACGTGGTCATGAGCGCACCAGCTCCCCGGCGAGGTAGGCGAGCAGCAGCTTCCGGACATCGTGGTTGGACTCCGCGACCTGTGCGGCCAGCTCCAGCGCGTCCGGCTTTGGCGGGTAGGTCGGGTTGGGCAGGGCGATGACGGTCAGCCCGGCGGCCGCGGCGGCGCGGATGCCGTTGCTGGAGTCCTCGACCCCCAGGCACTCCTCGCCGCGGAAGCCGAGCCGGGACGCGGCCTCGGCGTAGACGTCCGGGCTGGGCTTGCCGCGCGGCACCTCGGCGCTGGACACGGTGGCCGAGAACTCCCCCGTCAGCCCGTGGGTCTCCAGCACCGCGTCGATCACCCGGCGCGCCGCCGAGGACGCGAGCGCGACCGGGACGCGGGCCGCCACGTCGCGCACCATCGCGTCGGCGCCGTCCAGCAGCGGGGCCTCACCGTCGGCGATCGACTTGATCATCCCGTCGACCACGGCCTTCTCGACCTGCTCCGGGGTCTCCGGGGTCCCGCTGCGCTCCGCCAGGTACGCGGCCCACTCGGGCGCGCTCATGCCCTGGACGGTGGCGGTGTCGGCGGCCGTCCACTCGACACCGTGGGCCGCCGCGTAGGCGACCCAGTTCTCCTCCCAGAGGTGTTCACTCTCGACCAGGACACCGTCGAGGTCGAACACCACCGCGGCGAAACCCATGCAACAACCCCTTTCACGCCGTTGGTGTTAAATTAACACCGCCGCCGAGATTTGTCACGGGAGGTCCGATGGGAACGCGGTTGCTGCTGGTCCGCCACGGCGAGACCGAATGGCACGCGGAGAACCGCTACGCCGGCACCAGCGAGGTGGGCCTCACCGAGCGGGGCCGCAGGCAGGCCGAGGGGCTGGCGGCGTACCTGGCCGGCGCCGGCGAGCCGGTCACCGCGCTCTACCGGTCGCCGCAGGGGCGCGCGCGGGTCACCGCCGAACCGTCCGCGCGGGCGCTCGGTCTCGAGCCGGTCGTGCTCGACGAGCTGCGCGAGGTGCACTTCGGCATCGCCGAGGGCAAGGTCCTGTCCGAGCTGGATCCGCAGGTCGTGGCTGCGTTCCGGGCGGATCCGGTGGCCGGCGCGTTCCCCGGAGCCGAGCCGACGGCCGAGGCCGCGCGCCGGGGAGCGGCGGCGCTGCGGGACATCGCGAAGCGCGAAGACGGCGGGCGGGTGCTGGTCGTCGCGCACAACACGCTGATCCGGGTCACGCTGTGTGAACTGCTCGGCATCCCGGTCCGCGACTACCGCCGCGTGTTCCCGCGCCTGGAGAACGCGGCCATCACCGAGATCGGGATCGACGGCGACGCGACGAGCCTGCGGCGCTTCAACCTGCCCACGTCCTAGCCTTGTCCCGTGGAAGACAAGTCCAGCGGGAGCGCGCGCTCCCGTAACATCCGGCAGCAGCGCATCACCGACTACGTCGTGAAGAAGGGCCAGGCGTCCGCAGCGGAACTGGCCGAGCTGACCGGCGTGAGCGTGATGACCGTGCACCGCGACCTGGACGAACTGGCCCGGCGCGGCCTGCTGCGCAAGTACCGCGGCGGGGTGTCCGCGCAGCCGTCGACGGTGTTCGAGAGCAACACCGAGTACCGGCTCAACGCCCACGTCGAGGCGAAGGCCGCGATCGCCGAGAAGGCGTTGTCGCTGGTCGAGCCCGGGATGTCGATCCTGCTGGACGACTCGACCACCGCGCTCGCCCTGGCCAAGCTGCTGCACCAGGTCACGCCGCTCACCGTGGCGACGAACTATCTGCGGATCATCGAGGTGCTCAAGCAGGTCGACGACGTGCGCCTGATCGGGCTCGGCGGCGACTACTCCGCGACTCACGACTCGTTCCTCGGCATGCCCTGCCTGGAGGCCGTCGAGCGGCTCACCGTGGACGTGACGTTCGTGTCGACCTCGGCGATGAACGCGGAGATGACGTTCCACCAGGAGCCCGAGATCGTCATGGTGAAGCGGGCGATGCTGGCCAGCGCGGAGATCCGGGTGCTGCTCATGGACTCCAGCAAGATGCCGCGCACCGCGCTGCACCGCCTGGCCGAGATCGAGGACTTCCACCACCTCGTGGTCGACTCAGCGGTGTCCGCGTACCTGCTCGACCAGTACGAGGACCAGACGAACGTGCTCGTCGCCGAGGTCTGATCGCATCACACCCTTGCGTGTTAATTTCACGTGCTCCATGATAACTTGGGTTTCGCACACTCATGGAGGCGTGATGACGCAGACGGCAACATCGAGGTTGTCCCAGCCGGACAGGGGGTTCGGGGGGCTTCTCGCCAGGTGGGGGCTACCGGCCCCGTTGTTCCTCGGGTACGTCGGCTTGTTGCTGTTCATGGTCGGCGACGGGGTGGAGTCCGGGTTCATCGCCCCGTTCATGGCCGATCACGGCGCCGGGGATGAAATTCACGCGTCCTATGTGATCACCGCGTACGGCGTGGCCGTGATGCTCGCGTCCTGGCTGTCCGGCGCGTTGTCGGAGCTGTGGGGGCCGCGCCGGGTCATGTGGATCGGCCTGGCGATCTGGCTCGTGTTCGACGTGCTGTTCCTCGCCGTGGCGGTGCCCAGCGAGAACTACCCGCTGATGCTGATCACCTACGGCATCCGCGGCTTCGGGTACCCGATGTTCGCGTTCGGGTTCCTGGTGTGGATCACCGCGGTGGCGCCGGTCGCGCGGCTCGGCGCCGCGGTCGGCTGGTTCTACTTCGCGTTCACCGGCGGCCTGCCGACGCTCGGCTCGCTGGTCGCGAGCTTCACCAACCCGGTGCTCGGCCACTACGGCACGCTGTGGCTGTCGGTCGGCATCCTGGCCGCGGGCGGTCTGCTGTGCGTGCTCGGGGTGCGGGAGCGGACCGGGTTCACGCGGCTCGCGCCGGAGGGCGTCCAGCCGGTGCAGAGCCTGGTGTCCAGCGTGTCGATCGCGTGGAAGAACCCGCGCGTGGGCGTCGGGATGATCGTGCGGATCATCAACACCGCGCCGGAGTTCGGCATGCTGGTGTTCTTCCCGACGATCTTCGCCGACCAGATCGGGTTCGGCGAGGGCCGGTGGCTGCTGCTGGTGTCGGTCATCTACGGCACGAACATCTTCTTCAACCTGATCTTCGGTGTGGCCTCGGACAGGATCGGCTGGCAGCGCACGATCTTCTGGTTCGGCGCGATCGGCTGCGCCATCTCGATCCTGCTGCTGTACTTCGTGCCGACGTCGCTGGGCGCGGACTACTACTGGGTGGCTCTGCTCGTGGGCGCGCTGTACGGTGCGACGCTGGCCGGGTTCGTGCCGATCTCGGCGCTGCTGCCCTCGCTCGCGCCGGAGAACAAGGGCGGCGCGATGGCGTTGCTGAACCTGGGCGCCGGTGCCGCGGCGTTCGTCGGGCCGGCGATCGTGTCGCTCTTCCTCGGCCCGGCGGGCGCGGCCGGCGTGGTGATCATCTTCGCCGCGCTGTACATCGTGGCGGCGGTGCTCACCCGGTTCCTGAAGCTGCCGGAGGCCACGCGGAAGGCCATCGACGAGGACGTCAGCTTGCAGGACGTGACGGCGGTCCGCCCGTGACGGTTGTCGGTGTCGACGTCGCGACCGCGGGGGTGCGTGCCTTCGCGGTCGGCGGCGACGGCTCGGTGCGGGCGACGGCTGCCGAGCCGTTGCCCGCCCCGGTCCGGGACGAGTCCGGCCGCAGCGAGCAGGACGCGCGGGCGTGGTGGCCCACGGTCGAGTCGGTGCTGCGGCGGGTGGCCGCGGAGGTGGCCGAGCCGGTGCGGGCGGTCGCGGTGTCGGCCACCTCGGGCACGATCGTCGCGGTCGACGGCCGGGGCGAGCCGCTCGGCCCGGCGCTGATGTACGACGACCGGCGCGGCGCGGACGACAACGCGAAGGCGGCGGAGGTGGGGGCGCAGCGGTGGCACGAGCTGGGGATGAGCGTGTCGCCGACGGCGGCGCTGGGCCGGATCAACTGGCTGCGCCGCGCCTACCCGGATGCCGCCGGTGTCCGTCACACACCGGACCTGATCGGTGAAAAGCTCCTCGGCCGCCCGGTGGCGACCGACTCCTCGCATGCCCTGAAGAGCGGGTACGACCCGTTGCGCGAGGAGTGGGCGGCCGAGGTGTTCGACTTCGGGGTGGACTGGCTCCCCGAGGTCGTGCGGCCGACGACCGTGCTGGGCGAGTTGCCCCGCCCGGTCGCCGGCCTACCCCAGGGGTGCCTGGTGGTGGCCGGCATGACCGACGGGTGTGCCGGCCAGCTGGCGACGGGCGCCGTGACGCCAGGCCGTTTCGCAGGGATCCTCGGCACGACCTACGTGTTGAAGGGCGTGACCGAACACCTGGTGCGGGACCCGTCCGGGGCGTTGTACAGCCACCGCCACCCCGACGGCTGGTGGCTACCTGGCGGAGCGTCGAACACCGGCGGCGAGGCGGTGGCCAGTGTCCCCAACCTCGCCGAACTGGATGCGGAGGCGGCGCGGCGCGGCCCCGCGCGAGTGGTGGCCTACCCCCTGAAGCGCGCGGGCGAGCGCTTCCCGTTCGTCACGCCCGACGCCCGGGGCTTCGTACTGGGCGAGCCGCAGGACGAGGTGGAGCTGCACCGGGCCCGCCTGGAGGGCGTCGCCTTCGTGGAGAGGCTGGCGTTGGAGCGGTTGCGTGAGCTGGGGGTGCCCGTGACCGGCCCGCTGGTGGCCGCGGGCGGGGGAAGCAAGAGTCCGTTGTGGACCCGCATCCGAGCGACGGTCAGCGGAATCGAACTGCGAGTGTCGCCCCAAGCCGAAACCGGCTACGGAGCGGCGATGCTCGCAGCCGCGGCGGTACTGCCGGGGGGACTGACCGAAGCGGCGGAAATGATCGGCGGAGAAGAATCGATAGTTGAGCCGGACGCGGCGGAACAAGAGCCGATGGAAGAGAACTACCAGCGGTTCAAAGAGGAATTGAAGAACCGGGGCTGGCTTTAGCGAGCGAACCCGGAAGCCGGGGCACGCTGTGGCAGGGAACCGGAAGCCAGAGGTGCTTTGACGGGCAACCCGAATACCGGGGCTGGTCTGACAGGCAGAACTGGAAGCCGGGGCGGGGCCTGGCAGGCGAATCGGAAGCTAGGGGTTGCCTTGGGTAGGCAAGCCGGAAGCTAAAGCTGATGGCAGGCAAAACCGTAGCCGAGCTGGCCTTGGCAGGAAAAGGCCGGAAACCGGGGCGGGGCCTGACAGGCAAACCCGAATACCGCGGCTGGCCCGATAGGCAGAAGCGGAAGCCCGGGCAGGCCTGGCAGGAAGAATCGGACGCCCAGGGCTGGCCCGAGTGGCAGAACCGGAAGCCGGGCTGGTCTGACAGGCAGAAACCGGAAGCCGGGGCCGGTCCGACTGGCAGAACCGGAAGCCGGGCTGGTCTGACAGGCAGAAACCGGAAGCCGGGGCCGGTCCGACTGGCAGAACCGGAAGCCG